>DAOUMU010000139.1:0-23150 GCA_034409055.1 Anaerolineae bacterium | reverse complement strand
CGGTTCACCCCCACGCGTGTGGGGAATATGTAGCCCCGGCTTGTAGAAAATCATTAGCGTCGGTTCACCCCCACGCGTGTGGGGAATATATAGGTAGCCAGGGTAGGGATCGCGTACGGACCGGTTCACCCCCACGCGTGTGGGGAATATTTTGCCTCGTGGATTGAATATCAGGATGTTTCGGTTCACCCCCACGCGTGTGGGGAATATTTCCTTGTCGCCGCCAAGATTTTTGGATCCGCAGGTTCACCCCCACGCGTGTGGGGAATATTCTTGCAGCGTTTGGCTTAATCGCTCGTATTCTGGTTCACCCCCACGCGTGTGGGGAATATCTAATTATTTGCTCCAATTCTATCCTAACCGGCGGTTCACCCCCACGCGTGTGGGGAATATTGGGCTACGGCCCGATCCAGGATGTGCCAGGCGGTTCACCCCCACGCGTGTGGGGAATATTAGGGTACGATTTGGGCGAGTGCCGAACGTGTGCGGTTCACCCCCACGCGTGTGGGGAATATGCGTCTGATGAGGTCCAGCAACTTTCTATTTCCGGTTCACCCCCACGCGTGTGGGGAATATACCGGCCAAACTGATTACGTGGGCGGAGATGACGGTTCACCCCCACGCGTGTGGGGAATATGCCACCTAGCACGTCCTCGATAGCGTCGATTACGGTTCACCCCCACGCGTGTGGGGAATATCGGTGTCGGCGGTAATCCGGTTCTTGCTGCGTCGGTTCAACCCCACGCGTGTGGGGAATATGCACCTTCGAGCTTGGCGGCTAGGGGAGGTGCTGGTTCACCCCCACGCGTGTGGGGAATATCTGGCCAATTCGCCCAACAAAACGCGGGCATCCGGTTCACCCCCACGCGTGTGGGGAATATATGTTGCCGGCAATCTGGCGTGACAGGACATGCGGTTCACCCCCACGCGTGTGGGGAATATTTTCGGATCGCCGTAATAGTTAGCCCTGCGACGGTTCACCCCCACGCGTGTGGGGAATATTGTGGTGATTGTGGGGTATCAGAACCGCCTATAGGTTCACCCCCACGCGTGTGGGGAATATTCCTGAACCGTCCGTACATAGGATAATCGCAACGGTTCACCCCCACGCGTGTGGGGAATATGTTTTTAGAAGATCATGTCAAAACTACTCTATCGGTTCACCCCCACGCGTGTGGGGAATATATTCCGTTCTACGGAAGACAGTACGAGGCCACCGGTTCACCCCCACGCGTGTGGGGAATATACTGGCCAATATGGGGCGTAGTGCTGGCCTGGCGGTTCACCCCCACGCGTGTGGGGAATATTTGTTTTTCTTCGGTATTCGTTTGTTGATCTTCGGTTCACCCCCACGCGTGTGGGGAATATGTCGCGCACCTGGACAATCCCAGCCTGGCCGACGGTTCACCCCCACGCGTGTGGGGAATATGCAGATGAATGAGGCTAAATTTGAGGACGTAGCGGTTCACCCCCACGCGTGTGGGGAATATTGTGCCTGGCTCCGTCTCCAGGTGCTCGATGGCCGGTTCACCCCCACGCGTGTGGGGAATATTATGCCAATATTATGACCTGGTTTACCGGCATCGGTTCACCCCCACGCGTGTGGGGAATATGATTTCGCGATCTGACCGGGGGTTTCGCCAACCAGGTTCACCCCCACGCGTGTGGGGAATATAGTCGTCCTATCAAATACAAGCAGAAGCGGAGCGGTTCACCCCCACGCGTGTGGGGAATATGGTTCCAACCCGGCCACGGCTCGGCCGTGCAACGGTTCACCCCCACGCGTGTGGGGAATATGGTGTCAACGACTAAGGAGTCGTGTTGCCTGGCGGTTCACCCCCACGCGTGTGGGGAATATATTGCGCCAGATTTGATGGCCTTGATTGTTTGCGGTTCACCCCCACGCGTGTGGGGAATATTTCTTCTGCCTCGGCCCAACAGATCGCCGTTACGGTTCACCCCCACGCGTGTGGGGAATATTCCATTTGTTGAACAGAGTCAGCAAAACTAGGCGGTTCACCCCCACGCGTGTGGGGAATATTTCTTCCTGTTCGCTTTTATTCTCTGGCTGACCGGTTCACCCCCACGCGTGTGGGGAATATGGAGCCGGCACTCCTGAACCGACGCCTACGGCTGGTTCACCCCCACGCGTGTGGGGAATATCAGGCGGTATTGAATAGCCCATTCGGTCCGTTCGGTTCACCCCCACGCGTGTGGGGAATATTTTGCGAAACCTGTTAGGGCGAACGTTAAAAATCGGTTCACCCCCACGCGTGTGGGGAATATGGCTATTGTTTCCTTCCGGCTGTGGCGGGGTGTGGTTCACCCCCACGCGTGTGGGGAATATGATATTAAATTATCTGTCGTTACATTTCAGTTCGGTTCACCCCCACGCGTGTGGGGAATATCCTAATAGGTTTCGCAAATTGCCTTATGTTGACGGGTTCACCCCCACGCGTGTGGGGAATATGTACTTCAGCATATACCGTTTCGCCCCATCTTCGGTTCACCCCCACGCGTGTGGGGAATATCTGTAGCCAACCAGGAACGACATTTCAACGTCCGGTTCACCCCCACGCGTGTGGGGAATATCTACGGCCTATATTTCCTAATTTTGGTATTTGCGGTTCACCCCCACGCGTGTGGGGAATATGCAGGCCGCGAAAACTGCCTGGGCGTTAACGCCGGTTCACCCCCACGCGTGTGGGGAATATTACCAGGCCTGAGTCAGGAATTGCCCCCCCGCCGGTTCACCCCCACGCGTGTGGGGAATATGCTTCGGTAATAGCTCATTCCCGACAACCGGTCGGTTCACCCCCACGCGTGTGGGGAATATTTATCTTCTAAAAACAAAACGCTTCAAACAGGCGGTTCACCCCCACGCGTGTGGGGAATATGTCCCGTAGGTCAAACTGATGCGCCGGCGTGCCGGTTCACCCCCACGCGTGTGGGGAATATTCACGCTGGAAATTCTATCGGAGCAATCCGACGGGTTCACCCCCACGCGTGTGGGGAATATGTCGTTTTGTTTTGTTGAGGATATGCCACAATGGGTTCACCCCCACGCGTGTGGGGAATATGCTTTCCAATTTTCCAATGTATCAGCAATTGGACGGTTCACCCCCACGCGTGTGGGGAATATCAAACTAAAACTTACTCGAGTGGGGATTTGAGCGGTTCACCCCCACGCGTGTGGGGAATATTCGCCCTTTGGTCCTTTTTTCTTGGTTTTCACCGGTTCACCCCCACGCGTGTGGGGAATATTTACAAGATTGTATTTTGGCATTTTGTAGCTCCGGTTCACCCCCACGCGTGTGGGGAATATCCAGCCGCTGCCCCACTCGAGTTCGCTCCGGGCGGTTCACCCCCACGCGTGTGGGGAATATGCGTCTATGACGACAACTGGTACAATATAAACCGGTTCACCCCCACGCGTGTGGGGAATATGCGGCCGGCTTCCTGGCCCGCCGCCGGCCGCCCGGTTCACCCCCACGCGTGTGGGGAATATGCAGTAAAGCTATTGCCCGCATATTATAGGTGCGGTTCACCCCCACGCGTGTGGGGAATATTTTGGCTGCGGCCTGGGCGGCCTGGTTAGTTTCGGTTCACCCCCACGCGTGTGGGGAATATCCTACAAGAGATTCTCTCCGTACATGCAAAAAACGGTTCACCCCCACGCGTGTGGGGAATATTCTGGGGAGATCTGACTCGCATCAGTGAGCAGCGGTTCACCCCCACGCGTGTGGGGAATATGTGGCGGCGGTCCAGCCGGTCTTTAGTAGGTGCGGTTCACCCCCACGCGTGTGGGGAATATGTCCTGGCCTGGCTGCCCGAGCCCGATCTCGGAGGTTCACCCCCACGCGTGTGGGGAATATTGATCTTCAACCCAGGATTTCGACCGGCCGAGCGGTTCACCCCCACGCGTGTGGGGAATATTTTGGGTGGCGCTAGTAATTGTCGTAATTGTTCGGTTCACCCCCACGCGTGTGGGGAATATGGCTTTTTTGTTTACGGGGAAATCGTTGATTTCGGTTCACCCCCACGCGTGTGGGGAATATGTCCATTGAGATAGGCGTCAATGGCGGCGGCCGCGGTTCACCCCCACGCGTGTGGGGAATATGTCCTGCTCTACCATTAGCCAACCGCCGGTGCGCGGTTCACCCCCACGCGTGTGGGGAATATCGTAAATTCCGCAGGCGTAGCCCGGTAAACCCCGGTTCACCCCCACGCGTGTGGGGAATATCTGACCCCGATCTCAAAGCACTCTGGGATCAACGGTTCACCCCCACGCGTGTGGGGAATATGGGCTCCGCTTGATTCTCTTCTTGGTGTCATCCGGTTCACCCCCACGCGTGTGGGGAATATGGGCGCGAAGAAACTGGCGTATAAAAAAAGCCCGGTTCACCCCCACGCGTGTGGGGATTATTTTTAATGATTTGTACGGCTAGTATCATCAACGGTTCACCCCCACGCGTGTGGGGAATATTTGTTCGGCCCGACCATCACCGGTAGTATACTCGGTTCACCCCCACGCGTGTGGGGAATATACTTAGATTATGTCGAATCGCCGCCGGAAAGCAAATTCGTCAAACCAGAATCTTGGGGAGTTCCGAAATTAAAATTACCCCAAAACTTTCGGCAGCGTGAAGCGTGTTACGTGCCAAAAAAACACGCAATACGTAATACGCAGCACGATGTTTTCAAAGGCTCTGACTGAAATGAAACATCCCCATATGGTTTGACGTGGCTATGATTATCTCCATTTACCCCTGATCGCCGGCTTCTTTTTGCCTGGGCGTCCTGCGTACCAGCCACACGCCTTCAAAGTTCATGACCGTTCGGTCGGTCTGGCCCCAACTGCGCAGGTCAAAGCGTTGTTCGGTGTTGGTCGACCAGATCTGGATCAGGCCGCCCTCGCCCCCCTGTTTGATACATTTCTCCCACAACCTGTCTCGAACCATGGCCGAAACGTGGCCGACAAAAACACCCGGATGGGGCTCGATCAACCAGCGGGTCAATTCTCCCCGCAGTGAAGCCGGTACTTTTTCTAAAACCATGACCATCATTTTACTCCCTACTCCCTACTCCCTACTTCCTACTTCTTACTCCCTACTTCCTACTCCCTACTCCCTACTCACCCCTCCTCCGCCGGGTCCCACAGCGGCGTTGGCGCGGCCGGGTCGGTGTCGGGGTCGGGGGTGCTGTCCGGGGGAAGGTTGGTGGTCTCCAGCAGGCGGTCGATGTCGGGCAGGATGCGCTGGAGCAGGCGCTGCTCCTGGAAGACCTGGCGGCAGGCCTGGCGGACCCGTTTGCGTAAGGTCTGGTTGCCTTCGGCCACCACTTGAAACGCCACCGGAATGGTAATATCGGCCTTGTACAGGTCGGCGATGTCGTACACGAACGACAGTTGCTTGCCGGTGTGAATAAAGCCCAGGGCCGGTGAATATCCCCCGGAGACAATGGCGGCGTGGCACAGACCGTTCAGCAGGCCGTTGGCCGTGGAGAGGGCCTGGTTGATCGGGTCGCTGTTGGCCCAGTTTTGCCGGTCGTAGCGCCGCCCCTGCCAGGGGACGTTATATTTCCGGCTGGCCCGGGCGTAAGCCTCGCGCACTCGTACTCCCTCCAGGCCGCGAATTTGCTGCAGGGTCAGATCGGGGTCCAGGGATTCGGCAAAACGCGCTTCGTACATGCGGCGAATAACGGCCAGACGTTTTTGAGGATCGCCAACCAGTTCGGCCTGGCGCAGCAGGTGGTAGGCTTTGCGGGTTTCGCCGCTCCCCTGGGCGTACATGCGGGTACCATCCTCGCCCGTCCAGACCACCAGGCAGCCGTTATCGGCCAAGGCTTTGACCGCGGCGTGGGTAATGGTCGTGCCCGGTCCGACCAGCAACACCGACAGGGAGGCGGCCGGGATGGGGGTGTAGCCTCCGTTCTTGTCCACAAAGGCGACCGCCTGGTGTTCCTGTTCAATCCGGCCATGTTCCAGGTAGAGATAGCTCAGACTATCACGGATTTTGGGTAGTTCTTGGAGGTTGCGCATCAGGTTCCTTTTGCCACGGAGAGTAAGCCAAAGCCCAATCCTTTGCCGCTGCCGATGCCCTGTTGCAGGGTGTCCAGAAGTTGGGCCGGATCGATCACCTGTAACAGGCCGTCAAAGCGAACGGCCAGGAAACGCAGCGAATGGCTCTCTTGACCGGCGTGTTGAATTTTCCCTCTAACCAGGCCCTCCGAGACGATATCGACCGCCAGAACCGCAAAGCCGCCCTGTTCTGCCTTGCGGTTCAGCCAGGCTCGTTGCTCCTCCTCCCGGTAGAGCCCCCGGCGTTTGCCCTGGCGTTTGACGGTCGGGTTGGCCCGCAGGCGAAAGAGCAGCCGTTGGCCGGTGGTGAAGGTTGGGTTGAAGCGTTTGATAGCCGGATTGTCATGGGAGATGGACAGCAGGTAGGGACCGAGGCCATCCAGCCAGCTCCAATTCGGTGCTTGTTCGGATTGCACCAGCAGAGTCAGGCCACCCGTTTCCGTCCGGAGATGGTTCTCTAACCGGAACAGAACACGGCCAGGTCCGCCGTTTTCGGTGGCCGGAAAGGCCCGCATGAGGGTACGATGCATTTCATACGGATTGCTCATCTCGCTCCGCACCTGGCGGGAGCGAGGATTCAGAATCAGTTGAGACAGGTACATAATTCCTCCTTACGTTGCCTCCGAAGTTGGAATGTCGGTCAGCCACTCGGTTCGTACCCGGCGTGGGGCAAAGCGCCGGGCGTTGGATTGGAAAGAGAGCGGCTGGTCGGGCCGCACTTCGGCCCCATGCCGGTCTTCCAGCACCAGCCGCAACCGGTCGGGCCTGGTCTGGCCGGGCCGGGCTGACCAGGGATAACGGCTCAAGGCGGTGAGTAAATCTTGGCCAGGCCGTAGGCCGTCGGCCAGCCAGATCGGTTCGCCGGGCACAAAGGCTTTGCGGCCCAAATAGAGGGGCCAGTGCGGCTTACGCAGGGCGGCATGGGCCTGTTGTAGCAGGGCCAGTTCGCCGCTCAGGCCCACCAGGAAGCTGGCATCGGCCAGGTAGTAGCGCCGGGAGACTTCGGTATCCTTAATCCCCCCGCCGGCTTTCCGCACATTTTGGGCCGTGTGAAAATCATACGTCAGCACCCCTTCTCGGTCTACGCGCACCCCGAATCGCAAAGCAGCCAGGTCAGCCACCGGAGCAGACCGGGGCCGGCCCAGGGCCGCACAAAGCAGGCCAATCGCCCCGCTCTTGGAGGGCTCCAGGCCCGTATCACGCACCGTAAACCGGCTTTGCACGCCCCACGCCTGCATCGGCCCGGCCAGGCGCAGCAATAGGGTTCCGGTTTGAGTTTGAGTACTCATGCCAGGACCTCTTGTTGTGGTAGAGCGGCCAGCACCTGATTCACCAGACCGGTCAAGGTTTCGAGCCGGTACGCCTGCAAGCGGTTGAGTGACAAATCCGGGTCGAGGGACAGGACAGCGGCGACCCTGATGCTGTCTGCACCATAGATATCAACCAGGCGGCCCCAGTATGTGTCTAATCTTTCCAGGGAAGGTTCAACCAGGCCACTGTCGACTCTGGGCCGAACCGGCTTCTCAAAAGCATTGACCAACGACCAGCCCATACCGTCCTCTCGCACCACGGCCAGAATGAAATTGGGTGGATTATGGGCGGCGGTACTATTTTGCTTGCCGCTGGGCACGGCGGCAATGGCCGCCCGGATGAACCCTTCGACCGTGCGGCGGGCCAGGTCAGTCTCCCCCCGCAGGTTTTTGACCAACTGTTCCCAATCCAGACGGGCGTAACGGTAAAAGCAGGCACTGTCAAAGCCGGTAAAGCCCATCATCCCGGCCCCGGTTTCCGCCTCAGGCTGCAAATCATCCACAGCCGTAAAAAAGTCCATCTCCATGGTGACCCGGTGAGTGGAGATGGCATGGGCCACCTGGCAGGCCGCTTCCAGATTCAGCTCGGGTTGTTCGGCCAACATGCGGCCAAAAAGGGCAATGTCCGGGGCACTGGTGCCATTCCTGGTCTTTTTGATCAATTCGTTGGATAACTTTTTCAACACCGGGGACGGTTTGGCCTTTTGATCGTCAACGGGTTGCCCGGTCGGTAAAATCGTGTCCCAATTTTCCAGCAAGGTGGCTGCCATTTCGTTCACTTCAGCAGCACTCATATAGGTCAAAACGGCTGTTTTGACCTGCTTCTTTTCCTCATCACTATCCTTTTTCTTTTTATCCAGTTTGCTGATATGTTCGGTCACAAAAGCCTCGACAATGGCCGTTACCTCTTCCGCAGGTTTATCCGCGGCCAGCAAAGGCTCGCTCAACAGGCGAGTCAGCCACTTGGTCCGGGTAGCAATTTCTACGCCGGTTGTCTTGGCAAAGAGCGGCTCGCGACGAATGGCCCGCTTGAGACATTGGGAGGAAATCCGCGCCCGGCGATGACCGCCAAACTCACAATCTTTGGGGTTATTTGTGTCGTCTCGGTTCAGGTTAGACGGCGCAAAATTTTGCAGCATGTGTAATTCAAGGTACATAATGTTCTCCTTTTCGTCGCCCTGAATTAAAATTCAGGGCTGATAGCTAGAGTACACTGAAGTGCACTGGATTTTTACGAATTTAAGCGATTTGAGTCAGCTTTTAGCTGACTTGAGCTGTCAGCCTCGACTTTAGTCGAAGGCATTTCTTCAAGGCAGACCGTTTTGTCTATGATGTTTCGGATGAGGCCGCCTCAGACTCTGGTTCACCCCCCGCCTCGCCCCAAAATGCCCTGGCCCACCTGTGCTGCACATAACGATGGGGATGATCCCAACGGCGCAGGTCGGCCAGTAGTTGCCGCCAGTTAATCGGTATCTCTTTAGATTTCAGGAAGCTAACCGCCTGGCGTAAATAAAAGCGGCGCAAATCGTCGGGATGAGCAGCCAGCAAGGCCACAAAACGACGTTCGACGGCGGTGTTGTCCCCAGTCGGCTCACGAGTACGGGCAAAGTGAGCACCCATATTGCCGCTCCCTTTTGGTTCGGGATGATAAGCAAAGAGGGAGGCGACCAGATAATAATCTTTTTCTAACCAGGCCCGGTTCGTGTCAGGCAACCAGGGTTCTACGTAGGGATACATTTGTGGTTCGGCCCCGGTCGGTTGTCCTAACCCCCGGCGTAACGCAGCCAGAGCCGCCCGGTCCTCACGTAAACTTTCCAAATAAGCGATAAATTTTTCATCCAGATCTGTTGGTTTGCTCATAAAATCCTCCTGTGATTATTGTTAAATTCTCCATTCATTGTCCTGTTTCCGGTTACTACAGCTTTAGTTTGTTTTTTCCGGTTTGATCTTCTTCAGCCTGCCTTCCAATTGTCGCCGGGCCAGCACGACGGCCTTCAGACCCCGGATAGGGTCGTCAAAACCGGCACTGGCTTGCACAAAGGCGTGACGCGCCGTATTAATCACCGTGTCACGCCAGGTGTTTAAAGCCGTCTCGCTGTTGCCGGGCAAGTCCTGGATAAATTGGCGAAATGGCACTTCCAGGCTGGCCCAGTAACGACGGCGCAGGTTCAGGCGATTGAGGATAGGCTGATAGTCGTCACGCCGGGCTTTACTTTTATCGACCGGTGAGACGAACCAGGTGGCCAGTTCTTTACCGGCTATATATAGAGCGGTGTTTGCTTCTTCTGCATTTTGTAGAGCATTGCCTAAGGTTTCAACCAACTGTTCATCCTTGAGCAAGGCCAGAGGCAAGGGCATACGCTGTTGCTGGTAAAACTCAATTTTGGCCTGATCGTTGGCCATTCCTAAAGCCGCGTAACGATAAATACTGATAGGGTCAACTAAATCACTGTCGAGCAGGTCGGCCAACCAGGCAAAGGCTTTTGGAGAACGAGTTTGATCGTCGCGCAGGCGAAAAAGAGTATCACTATCACGCCACAGGACTCGATTCTCGTAAAAACGTAAGGGGCGCCACCCTTTCTGGGGATCTCTACGATAAACTTTCATGGGGTCTAATTCGTTCACTTCTGGAGCCAGGCTTAACCCCTGGGCCAGCCAGGCTGTAGTCACTACGATCTGTCCGGCTTTATACTCAGCCGCTAATTTGAGTCGCCGGCTGGGCCAGGTTAGATAATCCAGGTAACCTAGCGGTATCTGGCGCTTTGGGGAGAATGGATCGTCCCGTTCCCAGTTGGGCCGGTCATCAGTTTTGCCAGGGATAGGGTTTTTCGTGTCATAGCGCATTAAGTTAAAGGCCAGAGTTTCAAACAAATTATCCCCTTGAGCCAAAATAATGACTCCACGTGCCCAAGGCGTATCGGTGAAGTTGGGCAAGCCACCCCCTGCTAAACCGGCCAGGTGAAAAGTCTGCAAGGTAACGGCCAAACGGGCGGCATAAGCTGCCGTAATGGGCGGTGGATTGTGATCCATTGTGTGATCAAACAAAGTGGCGTTGTTCCCCGAAGCCCATTCCAGGGCCAGCGTGTTGAGTGGTTTGGGTTTACCTGGCGGGTCTGGCACTTGATAAAAAGGATAGTTTGCGTCAAACAGATTAAAGCGAGCGTGCCACTGGTCAAAATATGTCTCCAGGGCTGCTTTGTCCCACTGACCGGCCCGCCACAGTTTTTGCCAGGTTGTCCGGTTCTTCGGCCCAAAAACGCGATGCAACACTGCCAGCAGTAACCGGTACAACGCAGCAGTAACCAGCGAAGTTTCGCCCTGTACTTCTTGTAACCTGTGTGCTTGAAGCAGCACCTCGTGTAAGCTTAATTCAACCGGGGTGCCATCAAGTTGAGTGCCAGGTAGCCAGGGTTCATCTAATAGATTAAACTGTATGTTCATCACCTCTCCTTTTGAATAATAATGCCTTGTTTTTGGTCAAAAATCAGACTCACTTTTTCGTTCAATTCACACCGGCCTGCTTCAAAGATAGCCGGCCGGTAATGGCAAAGCATCGCTTGACTCTGCCAACTGATTGGAGGCTCCTGATTGGCAAAATGTTTGATCACGTCCCAATTCGATATAGTTACCTTTCGTGTAGCTAATTGTCGTGTGGTTTCCCAATCAACTGTCTCCTCTAATGTGATCAAATGTTGGCCATCCGGGTCGAGGGCCAGCCCCTGGGAGGTTTGGTGCAGACAAACCAACGTAACGCTGGGACGGGCCATGCGGGTCAGGGCTTGCAAAGCTGTATGCAGATTTGGTTGGTCCTCGGCCAGTTCTCGACTTTCCTGGCGAAAAATATCCTCATCGCCAGGGGGGAGAATCAGGTTCAACTCAGCCATAAGCTCCTGTTTGGTGATCTCCTCCTCCAGTTTGGCTTGAGCTTCAGCCAATGCCGCTTGCCAGGCCGGGGATAACTCTTCGTGAACGGCTTCATCAGAGCCATATACGGCTTCAATCAGGGCTTGTACCTCGTCCGGTACGGTAATGGTTGCTTGTTGTTGCAGGGCCAGGTAGGACCGCAACAAAATGTAAGGGGCATAGATGAAGCTATCAAGGCCGAATTGCGGTACGCCCTCCTCTAAAGCTGGCCGGATGATGAGCAGGCAAGGCTGCTGAAGCGATCCGGGGCGTGTATCGAGCCGGTGACGATGCAAGCGGCCAATCCGCTGCAGGATTAAATCGATGGGAGCCAACTCGGTGATCATCAGGTCAAAATCCAGATCCAGGCTCTGTTCAATCACCTGAGTGGCAACGACAATCGATTGTTTGGGGCGTTCTCCTGTTTTGCCAAATCGATTCAGTACTTCATTCTCAATCTGTTGGCGCAGGTAGAAGGGAAAGCGGGCGTGGAACAGGATTAAATCCTCCTCCGGCACCAGGTTGGCCTCGCGTAACATTCGGTACACGGTCTGGGCACGTCCAACCGTATTGCAGATAAAGGCGATACAGCCGCCTCCTGGTAAGCGTTGGCGGAGTTGGTTGACGATAATTTCGGGAGTCGGGTCGAGCCAATCTATCGAAACAGTGCGGGGCGCAGCAGGCTTGAGAGAAATAACGCCGCTGGCCTTGCCTGTAGACCAGATAATAGCCGGGTAATTCACTCCTTTGTCAAAGGGCCGTCCGGTATAGGCTTCGATCAATTGGCGGCGGGTCTTGGCCGGTAACGTGGCCGAGAGGAGAATGACTGAACTGCCCATAACCGCCAGCCAGCGTAATAACCGTTGGAATAGAACGTTCATGTAGGTATCATAAGCGTGGATTTCGTCGAAGATGACGGTTTTATGACTTAAACCAAACAGCCGCACAAAAAAGTGGCGGGTTTGCAGCGTCGCCAGCAGGGCCTGGTCTACCGTGCCCACGGCAAAAGTCGCCAGCAGGCTGCGCTTTTTGGGCAAGAACCAGGTGTGGGCGGCCACAGTGCTGGCCTCATTTTCGTTGATGGCGGCCAGGCGCAGTTGGCGCATATCCTCAGACCAAACGGCATCACCGTGCAGGAGGAGCAGCGTGGTTCGTTGGTCTGGATAACGTTGCTCAATAAACTGCCGGACCCGCCCCAACATCTGGTTACTGGTAGCCTGGGTGGGCATGGCCACATACACCCCCCGTTGCTGGTGGTGGGTTAACCAGCGGTCGGCCAGATACCAGGCTGCTTCGGTTTTGCCCTCGCCGGTCGGGGCCTCAATAATAACCAGAGCAGGAGGTGAGGGTAAAGCCCTGTCGGCCAGGGATACAGTTGCCTCTTGCAGGGGACGGGGCCGGAAAGGAAAGAGTTGGGAGAAAGGGAGGGGCTGAGTAGGAGGCGACCAGCCGGTCCAGCCCAATTGATCCAGAGCCCGGCTTGCTTGTTGATAAGCTTCCTCAGCATAGGCTGCCAGATTCACTTCCTTAGAAACAAAGGGGAAAAACCCGATCATAGAGCCAAGCCAATCGGCCACAGAGATCAGGCCGGCCAGGGCCATACAGAAAACATTACCGGCTTCTTCATCTTCCGGCAGGCTGAGTCCAGTCAGATTGGTCAATTTTAACACCTGGGCCAGGATAGTAAAAAGATCGGTGCGGATTTGTACCCAGATACCCTCTCCCCGCTGGCCGGGACCAGTTGCTTTAGTTAATTCCTGGGCCGTTGGCCAGGTGCCGTGATGTCCTCCAATGGCCACGGCCAGATTATGCCTGCTCTCCCCCCGCAAACCGATTTGTTCTGCAAACAGCCTTTTAAGCGCCCAGGCTGACACCCAGCCGTGAGGAATTTTAGCTGTGTCTGGAAAATCAAAGCCGTAGCTTTTTAAGTGATCTCGATAGGGTTGATATAGTCCCTGGAAGGTGGGACTGGCCTTGCCCAAATCGTGCAAACCGGCCAGGAAGGCCAGCCATTGGCGGGTGGTGGCCTCATCCATATTCAGCGTATCGGTAAAGTAACGCCGGGTAGCCAGGGGCAGGGCGTGATCCCATAGAGCACAAACCACCTGGGCCACGTCAATCAAATGGCAAATCAAGGGGTGGACGGAGTAGTCCTGATCCTCGTCCCGGTCGGTTTTGGCCCACAAGAGGCGAACCGGAGAGTCGAGAGGCAGCAAAGAGTCGTGTCTTGAGCCGCCGTCTTTATAAACAGTCCAGCCGTATTTTTCGGCCAGCCGCCGGGCCTCCCGCTTGAGTGCCTCTCGCAACGGTGGGGGGTGTAACACTTCTACATCCGCTCCCCAGCCGCGAATCCAGGGGAGCATTTCTCGCCATTCGGCAATAGGTGCTTCCCATGTGGCATAACTTCCGTCTTCTGGCCCATCAATCTCTTGGTCTGGATGCCAGATACTCTCCCGCAGACGACGGACTGCCCTGCGCCCCGTAAAACGCAACTTGACCCGTTCAGGTCCCTTGTCGCTTCGCCAGATGCCCCAGGCGTACTGGAGCAGTTTCTCCTCTTCATCCGGCGCACAATCCTTAAATGGCGCAGAGGTTAGCATGGCTTTTTCAATACGTTCAATACTGAAGGGAATAATCGTTTCGGTTGTATTACTATACCCGACGACGTAAACACTGTCACTCCAGGGTGATGGCTCGATTAAATAGGGACTGACCTCGTGCCATATCGTTTCCTTCCCTTTCAAGGCGTGATACTTGATACGGATTACACTCTTCTCACTCCAGGCTCGCATCAACTCGTTAAGTATCTGCTCTCGTCTTTCTGCGTCAGGATGGTCTGGGACGTTAGAAGCGGCTTTGACCAATTTTTCTGTCATTGGCTGGTACAAAGCCAGGGCCAATTTTTCAAGCGCCTCTTGTACATACCGTTTGGCTAGAGGGGTATTGCGGCTAAAGCGGCGTGTGGCCAAATACAGCACCAAAGCCTCGTTCTGACTAACCGGAACCTGAGAGATCAATTTTTCAATGTCTATTCGCCACCGTCCCCGCCCCGTTTGTTTAAAAGGATATTCCAGGCTTAGCTTTTTTCGGCGTTTGAAAATAGCGTCTCGACCTACGTCTAACCGTTTAGCCAATCCTTCATCGGTATACCCCAAGCCTGGTTGTGCATAAATGCGTACTAATTCCTCAGAGCTTATTTTTTGACTCATGACGTCTCCTGTACGTTTTACCTTGGCAACATTTTAACACACTTTGTTGCCAAATAACGTGAATCTTGTAAAAATTCGTTCAAAATTCACTACCATCTCTTGAAAATGCCCAGAAAGCCTTTGTCATCTTCATAGAGAAGCTCCTCGCTTTCTTCATCAATTGTTGGTAGCAAACGAGCCACAGCCTGCGGGTGCAGCTTTAATTCTTTGGCAATATCATTCGCTCGGAATTTGCCATCATTCTCTCGAATGGTCTGTAGAATATCAGCTAACCGATCTGGATTTACTCTACGTCCCACTGTAGTCACCCCCATATGATTTAAGATGTCTACAGCATATCCCACCGATGTTGCCGTCTTGGCAACATTAAAAAAATTAATACCACCAATTTTTAGAAGAAGTGACTTGTGTTTCAGCGCATTCAGCGCAGATCAGCGCTATCAGCGGTTCAGTAGGCAAGGAGACCTTCAGGGTTTCTAAAACCATAACTAGACAAGCCAGAACTCACAGAGCAGGCCAAACAAGTAAGGGGAGTAGGAAGTAAGGAGTAAGGAGTAAAGGTGATATTGCCTACTCCCTACTTCATACTCCCTACTCCCTGGTCAGAGATTTTCTTGCTCAACGTGCAAAAATTTCATAGTCAAGGCACTAAAGGTCTAACACCCCCAAACCGCTTTCACGAAGACGCAATATCTTGTTAACCATCATAGGATGAGTATAATGCGAAGACTATGACATCACCTGGGGATTTACCAACGAAATACCCACCTTCTCGGCCGATTGACGTTTTAATCGTCGGTTCCGGTCCGGCGGGAATGTCTACGGCCTTACATCTGGTCAAGGCCAATCCGGCCTGGGCTGAGCGGATGGTGGTGGTGGATAAAGCGGTCCATCCGAGGGAGAAGCTGTGCGGGGGGGGGGTTACCCGCCTGGGTGAGGATGTCTTGACCGGGTTGGGGCTGTCCTTCGAACCGGCCCACGTGCCGGTGCGCGAGGTGCGCCTGGTGTACCAGGATCGCATTTTCGCCGTTCGTGATGAGCCCGTTTTTCGGGTGGTGCGCCGGGATGAGTTTGACCATTGGTTGGTACAGCGCGGGCAGCAACAGGGGATTACGGTGCGGCAAGGCGAGGCCGTGAAAGCCATTACCCCTCACGCCGATTACATTGAGGTGGTGACCGGGCAGACGACCTTTCACGCCCAGACCGTCGTCGCCGCCGATGGGTCGCGCAGTTTCGTCCGGCAAAAGCTGAAATGGGGCGACGGAACCCGTATGGCTCGCTTATTGGAGGTGTTAACGCCTGAAATAGCCGAGCAGCGGCTTGAGTTTCGCCAGGGGGTGGCTATTTTTGATTTCAGCCGGACGGTGACCGGGTTACAGGGCTATTACTGGGATTTCCCCAGCCTGGTCAAGGGCCAGCCTTTTATGAATCGGGGGATATTTGACAGCCGGGCCCGGTCGGAACGGCCGCGGGTGTCCCTTAAGCAGGAACTGCGAGCGGCCCTGGCCGAACGACAGCGTGATTTGGATCAATACCCGCTGAAAGGGCATCCCATTCACTGGTTTGATCCGGAGGGACGCTTTGCCATGCCGCGCCTCGTCCTGGCCGGGGATGCGGCCGGGGTTGATCCTTTGTTTGGAGAAGGCATTTCTTTTGCTTTGGCCTACGGTCAGGTGGCCGCAGCGGCCATTATCGACGCTTTTGCTCGCCGCGATTTTAGCTTTAGCAGCTATAAAAAACGCATCCTGACCCATCCAATCCTGTCTCAACTGCGTATGCGGGCCGGATTGACCCGGATTATTTACCAGTTCAACCATCCCTGGTTGGTGAGTTGGTTCTGGAAGATAGTGCCTTTGGTCGTGCGAGGCCTGGCCTGGTACAATCCCTATTACGTACCGGTCCAATCACCCCGGCTGATTAGATTGGATAATTCTCCACCTGCTTCTAACCATAAAAGTCGGGATAAAGCTTTTTGGCACAATCTGGACAGAGGCCATGACTGAATTCCGCTTCAGAATGGGCCTGAATATAGAGTTCGATTTGAGTCCAATCGCCCTGGTCAGTGCGTATCCTTTTACAGGCAGAGCAGATAGGGATCAATCCTCGTAATGTTTTGATTTCGGCCAATGCCTCTTGAAGCTCAGCAATCAGTTTGTCTCGTTCCTCGTTATGCGCTTGCAGCTCGGTGTTCAGACGGCGCAGTTCCATCATGTCGTTGAAACGGGCCATAGCCACGGTGATGGCCCGCTCCATTTCCGGCGCGTCGGACGGTTTAACCAGGTAGGCCCCCGCGCCGGCCGCGCTGGCCCGTTCGACCAAATCTGGCGTTTCGTAGGCGGTCAACACCACCACCGGGATGGGAGAACGTGCTTGAATGCGCCGGGTGGCCTCGATACCATCCATATCGGGCATTTCTATGTCCATTATGACCACATCGGGCTGCAAGGATGAGATTATTTTCACGGCCTCCTGGCCATTTGTGGCTTCTCCGACAATCGTATAGCCTATTTCTTCCAATGACCACTTAATCATTTCGCTAACCAGGGCATCGTCTTCAACAATGAGGACTTGAATATCTTTTTGTTTGTTCATACTTTGTGCTTTCATTCTGCAATAGGTTTGAAGCGGATTCTCGTCACGGCGCCATGGTCGTTGTGCAGCATCAGTTCTCCGTGAAGATCACCACGCACAATGGCTTGTATCAGGTACAAGCCTACGTTGTAGCGTTCTAATTGCAAGACCTTTTCTGGATAACCGGGCCCATCGTCCCGAAACTCAAATATAATAATCGATTCCCCACCCTGAGGGGGGGAAGTGCCCTCGTCGTCGTCGGTGATACGGACGGTAATCTGTCCGGTATCGCCCGTTGACAGGGCATACTTAACGGTGTTAGTGGCCAATTCATTAATGACCAGGGCCAAACTGTTCGCCTGTTTGGGCGTCACCCGGACCGGGGAGGGAGACACCTCTACCGACATCCGTTTATCGTACGGCAGACCCTGTAAAGCAGCGTAAATGATCCGGCTGGTCAGTTTACTCAAGCTCAAGGGCGACCACTGCGAGGCGGACAGGAGATCGTGTACAGCCGCCAATCCCTGTACCCGGTTGATCAGGTCTTTCATCGTAGTCTGATAAGTGGACCGGTTCTCGATCTTGGCGTGACGCCGTTCGGCATAGAGCAGGCCAATAATAGTAGCCAGGTTGTTCTTGACCCGGTGGTTGACCTCGCGTAACAAGATTGACTTGGTTTCAGCATCCCGGCGAGCTTGTTCATAGAGCCGGGCATTCTCGATGGCAATGGCCGCAGTGGCCGCCAGCGATTCTAATAATGTCAGGTCGGTGGTGCTGAAACGATTGACTTTTGTATCCACTACCTGGAGCACACCAACCACCTCTTCTTTAACCCGCAGGGGGATGCTGAGGATAGAACGCATCTCCAGCCCGGTCTGCTGTATGCCCCTGAAATGGCGTTTGTCGGCTTGGGCATCCGGTACGTTCAGGCTTTGGCCATGGCGAGCCACCCAGCCGGCCAGGCCCTGGCCCAGGGCCAGTCGCCAGCCGCGTACCCCCTCACTCTGGGGATCGGCCACCTGTCGGCAGACCAGTTCGTTGGTGTCCAGATCAACCAACCAGACCGAACAGACGACCACATCCAGCAAGTGACGTACCTCTTCCAGGACGGTGGTCAGTACTTGATCCAGATCAAGAGTGGAGATGAATACCTGGCTGGCCCGGTTGAGTAGGGCCAGTTCGCGGTTACGTTGCTGTAAGACCTCCTGGGCTCGCCTATGGCCGCTGATATTGCGAAAGACGGTCTGTACGGCCGGTTTCCCCTCATAGGTGAAAGGAATATCGGCCACCTCCATCTCAACCTCTGTCCCGTCGAGACGGATCAGCCTCTCTTCAATCCAGTGGGCCTGCTCGTCCTGTTTCAATGCCTGTAACCGGGCTCTGACTATTGGCCGGTGATCAGAATGCACAAAATCGAAGATGGGTTTTCCGAGTAGTTCTTTGGCCTCGGTTGCCCCTAATAGTCTGGCCCCGGCGGGATTAATGAAGACCAGCTTCTCATCCACATGAATGGCCATACCATCTGGTGAAAGCTCGGCTAACTGCTTGTAATCTGTTTCGCTCTCTTGCATCACTGTCAACAGTTACTTTCTCTTTCCCTGAGCATCAGTATTATCCTCTATTCGTGTAACTGCCTACCCTCATGTCATTCCGAGGAGCGCAGCGACGAGGAATCTCCGAAACTTTGGCCCAAAAGAGGTCTACTTTACCAAAAGCTTGGGGATTCTTCACCTGTTCAGAATGACATAGTAGGTAGTTACCTATTCGTATCTTCTCAAAAAGTAGGGGTGAGGCAACTCGGATTGGGGGTTTCGGAGCAAACAACCTGCTCTCCGAGTTGCCTCGCTCCTACCCACCCCGAATTATTGAAATGATACCTCTATTCTATCTATCTGGAAAATTTTGCGGAGGTGTTGTTCTGATTGGACACACCCGGGAGCGTGAAAAAAAATACGCTCCCCTGACCGGGTACGCCTTCACTCTCCACTCCAACCTCCCCGCCCAGTTTTTCCACAATACGCCGCACAATGGATAGCCCCAGGCCATGACCCTGAGGACTAATCTGGCGCAGTTGGATAAAGGGCGTAAATAACTGGGCCTGCTCCTCTGGTCTGAGGCCAGTACCATTGTCCCGTACCCAAAAACGGACCATCCCATCTGAGCGGGCTGTTCCACCCAGTTGCAAGCGGGGGGGGTGTCCGCCATACTTAATGGCGTTGCTCATGTAGTTGCCCCATACCTCTTCGACCCACGGCGCATGCCCCGTCGCTGCTGGCCATGCCTCAGGCAGGATGATCTTGGCCTGGTATTCTTCAATCATGTAAGCCAGCCGTTGTTGAACCTCGGCCACGATTCGACCCATATTCAATGGGTTTAACTCGACTTCCGCTTTTCGTACGCCGGCCAGTACCTGCAATTCATGGATAATGTTGTTCATCTTGTGTCCGGTTCGGACGATGGCATAGAGATAATGTTGCAACGACTCCGGTAACCTGGCCTCCTTGGCCAACAAATCGGCATATTTTATGATCAAATGTACTGGTTTCTGGAGGTTGTGGGCTGCGGTGTGGGCAAAAGCATCCAATTCCTCGTTGCGAGCTTCCAGGTCGGCGTTCAGACGGCGTAGTTCCATCATATCATCGAAACGAGCCATAGCGATGATAATGGCCCGCTCTATTTCGTGCGCATTAGGTGGTTTGACCAGGTAGGCACCCACACCGGCTGCACCGGCCTCTGCCAATAGTTCTGGCGTTTCGTAGGCGGTCAGGACCACGACCGGTGTGGGACAATATTCATACATACGCCGGGTAGCTTTAAGGCCATCCATATCGGG
Organism: Anaerolineae bacterium; assembly: GCA_034409055.1. Classification (GTDB taxonomy): domain Bacteria; phylum Chloroflexota; class Anaerolineae; order 4572-78; family J111; genus DAOUMU01. The sequence continues at coordinate 3,245 of DAOUMU010000139.1, read as the reverse complement.
CATTTTGATGTCCATCAGGATAATATTGGGCCGCAAAGATTGGGTCATCTCGATGGCTTGCCGGCCATTAGTCGCTTTACCGACAACAGTATATCCCCTTTCCTGCAGCATCCCCTGAATCATTCTACCCACCAGAGGATCATCTTCAACAATCAATACCTGGATATTTTTTTTTGTATTCATCCCTAAGACCTCTCATTCTCGTGATTGCGTTTATTCAACCAACGCGACTTCAGCTTTGAACCGAATCGTGGTAACCGCCCCATCATCATTATGGAAGACCAGTTCTCCACCCAGGCCATCCCAGACAATGTTCTGGATCAGGTCGAAGCCCACATTATGGCCTCGCTGATCGAATTGTAATACCTCCTCTGGATAACCCGGCCCATCATCCCGAAATTCGAATAGAATAGTGTGGCCGGCCGATACGATATCCTCCTCAAGGGTGATACGGACGGTAATGCATGCTGTCGAACGTCCTGATAGCGCGTACTTGACCGTGTTCGTGGCCAGTTCGTTAATTACCAGGGCTAGATTATTCGCTTGGTCGGGTGTTACCCTAACCGGAGAGGGGAGCACCTCTACAGATATATCTTTATCAGGTGGTAGTATTTGCAAGGCAGAGTAGATAATTTCTCTGGCCAGTTCGTCCAGGGACAGAGGCGTCCACTCGGCGGCAGAAAGCAGGCGATGCACCGTGGCCAGACCCTGGATACGGTTGATTAAATCCTTCATAATGGATTGATAAATCGCCTCTTCTTTTACCCCAGTGTGGCCCTGTTCGGCGTAAAGCAGGCCAATAATGGCTGCCAGGTTGTTCTTGACCCGGTGGTTGACCTCGTTGAGCAGTATCAATTTGGTTTGCGCATCTTGTAGGGCTTGTCTGTGCAGCTCTTTTTCTGCTTCATACAGCCGTGCGTTCTCGATGGCAATGGCCGCAGTTGCCGCCAGTGACTCGAGCAGGGTTAGATCTGTGGTACTGAAGCGATTGACGGCTGTATCCACCACCTGGATCACGCCGATCACCTGCTGTTTAACCTGTAAAGGGACGCTGAGAATAGAACGCATTTCCAGGCCAATTGTTTGATCTATCCGCTTAAAGTGGCGTGGGTCGAGCCGGGTGTCCGGCACAACCAGGCTCTGGCCGTGCTGGGCTACCCAGCCGGCCACCCCCTCTCCCGGTGCCAGTCGCCAACCACGCACAGTCTGACCGTGGGGATTGATCACTTGCCGGCAGACCAGCTCGTTGGTTGTCGGGTCAATCAGCCAGACTGCACTGGCAATCGCCCCCAATAAGTGACAAACCTCTTCCAGAACGGTCGTGAGCACCTGATCCAGGTCGAGTGTGGAGGTGAATACCTGGCTGGCCCGATTAAGCATGGCAAACTCGCGGTTGCGTTGTTGTAATGCTTTCTCTGCCCGCACCCGTTCAGTGATCTCGATGCGCAATTCTTCGTTGGCTTTGGCCAGCTCTGCCGTTCGTTCCTCAACCCGCATTTTTAGCTCATCACGAGTCTCCTGTAACGCCTCTTCCATCCGTACCCGCTCGGTGATGTCCCGCCAGATGCTGATGATGCCCCCCCCCTCCTTGTCGGTTACCCGTTCCAGGAGAGAAGCGTTGACGCTGAGGTGCCTCTCCCCATCCTTCGTCGTTCCTTCGATACTGCCTGCGGTCGCAGGACACCACATCCGAAACTCAACGTCGCGGCACGTTCCTTCGAGACGAACGTGCTGCTCCAGTTCGGCCCAACGCCGTGGGGCAGCAGCATTGAGTTGCTCGAGCCAGACGTACAGGTTGGTCTCGATCACCTCCTGCCAACGCCGGCCAAAGAAGGTGCAGAAGGCCTCATTAACCATGACGATGTTCTGCGTGGCGTCGGTGATCACGATGCCGTCGGTCGACGCGCGCAGCAGCGTCTCAAAGAACTTGATCGTCTGCTGCCTGGCCTCCAATTCGCCTCTTCTGGCATGTTTGCTCACAAGAAACTCCTGTGTCAGTGGTCACTGCTAAGAAACATACCCCTGTGGCCTGGTGGAGTCGAGGCTTCAGCCGGTCAAGGCATCAGGATTCTCACCGGCTAAAGCCTCGACTCCAGCTTGCAATGAAACTTCGTGTTTCCTTCCTTATGAATTAGCCTGAAGGATGAAGGCTTATGGACCGCTGATAACTGTTCACTGTTCACCGGTCACCGACTTGGCGATTCTGACCGCGCTGAACTTGAACTCCGGTTGCTTGGAGTGCATATCATAAACCGGGTTGCAAACGAGGTTGACCAGCTTGCCCTGACCAACCCGGAGCGCGCTACCGTACATGTTCATATAAACGGTGCCGGTAAGGACGCGCCTGGTGAGGTGGACAGAACCGTGGACACTGCCCCAACGCGAGGTGACCTCGACCTTATCCCCCTCGGCGATGCCCAGAGGCGCGACGTCTGCAGGGCGGTTGCCCAGGGCGTTGGCTTCGCCGGTGATCGAGAGCGGCCCGGCTCCGGGGCGGCAGAGATTGCCCGTCAGCAACGACAGGTTGTGCAGGGTGTTGTTCTTGAAGATCGCCTGGGTTGAGTGGTTGTAGCCCTGGAACCAGAAGATGAGCATCGCCCTGGCCTGGCCGATGGCACGGGCAGCCTCGACGATTTGTTCTTCCGCACAAGCAGCAAAAGAGCTGCACAAGCTGGTGATTTCAACGCCACGAGCGGGCGGATATTCCTTCGCGTCAGGACTATGTGCCCCAATAATCCGCCGGAACTCGGTGGCAACGTGGGTGAGTGATCGCCTGGTCCCAGTTGACGGGCCTAAGCTGACCGTCACGAATCATAGGCCGGGTCAGCCGTCCTTCAGCGGTGAAGACCGGTGGGAGGTGGCCGGCAGAACGCAGATGTCCCCATCGTTGGCGGGATGGCCCTTCATGCCCCGAACCGCCACGACCTGGCCTTGTTGGACCCCATGAGGCCGCAACCCAGCCCACAGTAAGGGCATGTTGATTTGTGCCATTGTATGACCATGCCAAGCCTCCTTTCCGGGCATCGGGATGCCCTCTCTACGGGAATCATTCCGAGGAGCGGAGTCCCCAAAGGGCATAAATACCCAAAGGGCATAAACAACGAGGAATCTCCGAAACTTTTGTAGTGGTTCAGAATTAGTTGCAGTTCAACCCGGCCCCCCTAACCCCCCAGAGGGGGGAACTTTGGCGCTTTTCACCCCCCTTTGGGGGGCCGGGGGGGCTTTTTTCGACTGCAACATTTTAT
>DAOUMU010000138.1:0-9245 GCA_034409055.1 Anaerolineae bacterium | reverse complement strand
GGTAAGACTTAATTCTTTCCTATTTCTTTAGAAATTTCGGTGCTTTCGGCCTAAAATCTTGTCTTTTTGCCTTGTTGCCCTATTTATTACCCTGTTCTTACCATCTTTTGCGATTTGTGCCCGTTTTACACCGTTACAGTTTGGTGTTACTTTTTCTGATAGGCGTTAAGACAGTTATTATTGATCTGAACCAGATCGGTACCAGGGTTGGCGTTGAGGAATGGTATCTGGGCTTAATCACCCGCTTGAAGCTCCAATTGAAGCTCTCGGTGGATCCGCAGGACTGGTGGCAGGAACGAGCCTCTTTAAGTGTGGCGGACCGTTTCACCCACTTTTTATATGATGTGGTTCTGGCTGAGATTGAAGCTCCAATCGTCATCTTCATCGATGAAATCGACAGTACCCTGAAACTGGATTTTTCCGACGACTTCTTTGCCGCCATTCGGGCCGCCTATAACGCCCGGGCCATCGACCCCACCTACAATCGCTTGAGCTTCATCTTCTTGGGGGTAGCCACTCCGGCCGACCTGATCAAGGACCATCGCTACACCCCTTTCGACATTGGCCGGGGAGTTAACTTAACCGAACTGGGCCGGGAAGATGCCCGAATATTGCAAAGGGGGTTGGAAGCTATCAACCCCAAACAAGGCCAGACAGTTTTCGACCGGATCATGTATTGGACCAACGGCCACCCTTATCTGACCCAGAAGTTGTGCCTGGCTATGACCAAGCTTGATCATAGAAGAGAGTGGACCGAGCAGGCGGTCGATGCGCTGGTAGACAAACTGTTTCTATCAGAGGAGGCTCAGCGAGAGGTAAACCTGAAATTCGTACGCGACAACATCATTGACAACAAGCAGAGAGACCAACTACTCACCCTCTATTGCCAGGTTTATCAAGGGGAAGTGGTGCTGGAAAATGTGCAATCCGAGGCCGAAAATCAGTTAAAACTGTTTGGCCTGGTGCGGGCCGAACAGGGCCGGCTTCAGGTGCGTAATGAGATTTACCATCAAGTCTTCAACCTGGCCTGGATCGAGGCCAATCTCTTACCACAGATGCCGATAGAGGTCCGTAGCGAAACCGACCGTCGTCCCCTTAAATTGAGCTGGGGCCTGATTGCCCTAATCTTAACCCTGCTTCTTCTACTAACCTTGTGGTTTTCCTGGATATGGGGGCCAGAACCAGCGCCGGTTGAAGTTTCGGCTCAGACTCATGTTGAAAACTTCCAAAATGCGGGCAAGGCCGAGGAGCGCCTGACCAGCCTGGCCGAATTGTTCGACCTCTCCGGCAACGAGAACCGGGCCCGCCAACTCCTCCAGGAACTCGACCCGGAGGAACAACGTAGCCTCTTTGCCCTGGCTGATCCATCCGGGGTAAAAGATCAGTTAATTACGGTGGTCAGGGGCCTATACACCAACCTGGAAAACAACGACCAAGATAATGCCCTGCTCCAGGCGATGCTCCAATCTTTGCGTAAACTGGCTGATCCGGCCGCCGACAAGTTAGCCACAGAAATTGAGTATTGGTTACAGGGGCGAATCCATTACGCCCGGCGTGAGTATAGGCAGGCTGTGACGGCCTATGACAATGCCATTCGCTTGAATAATCGTAATCCGGGCACTTATTTTGATCGGGGACTGGCCTACGTCGCCCTAGCTGAACCAAACGGGGCTTTGGCCGACCTTAAAACGGTATTGAGCTTGGATGAGGGCTGGCAGGCACGGGTACAACAAGCGCTACTCGACGATAGCCAACTTTATACCGCCTTATGGGACGAGCAGGGCACATATCAACCCTTAATCGCCCTCGTACCCACGCCAACCGACATCCCAACCCCGACGAACATCCCCTCTCCCACCGTCACGCCGACTCATACGCCAACAGCAATCCCAACCAACACATCAACATCAACGCCGACCAATACCCCCATCCCCACGCTGACTAACACGCCAACAGCCATACCGACCAATACCTCAACAGCAACATCGACCAGCACACCGACATCAACACCAACTCTTCGACCACCCCTTCTCCCAGCACCAACGCTTCTAGAGCCAAACAATGAGGTGATTTTTGGAAACCGTGATGCTCAGATCACTTTGAGATGGAGCCCAGTTAAGCCTACCCTGGCCCCTGACGAGCAATACCTCATCGTCATACCCTACAAACCGAAAGCGGCCGTAGACGAGATTTGGTATGACTATACTTGTACCAAACAAACAAGCTGGTCTGTAGCTGATCACGCTTGGCTTTTAGATGCGTCACTTGATGGTCAATTTTCCTGGTCAGTAACGCTTATACGTCTAACTCTGGCCAACAGTGAAGATTGTCAGGTAAATATACAAGATAAAGCAGTATTGGAAGATATTACGATTAGTCAAACGAGTGAGGAGCGTATCTTTGGCTGGAGGGCAGCATTTCCAAGTGGTAGTAGTGGTGGTGGTGGTGGTGAAAGTAATAGCGGTAACTCCAGCAGTAACTCCGGAGTTCCTACTCGTTAAATATGGTGGTTATAAAAGTGATGTGTGAGATTGAAATTTAAGCTATGAGAACACAACTATTTGCTATTTTTACTTTTTTTTTAATGGGTATGATACCACTTGGGGGCTGGTTTGTGAAACCAACGGCAGAGAAGATGTTGGAACCAACACCGGAGATTTCTCCACAAGACACCAGCCTCTGGAGTATCCACGTCGATGCCTTTTCCAGCAGCGATGGGACCGACTTGTTTGTCGCCGCCGGAAAGATCTCTGATATCTGTAAAAAAGTGACCTTCTTTGCCGAGTATCTGGGTACGCCTACTCCATTTGAGGGCAAGTACGTCGATGCAAGCTACCAGGGGTCCTTGGAGAACTTTTTCCCGGAGAACCCCAACATGCAAGAAGCTGAACTTGAAGCCAACTGTGAATTACCAGATGGTAAGATCCTGGCCACCAATACAATGAGGATTCGTCGTTACTACGCTCCCCCCAATACACCGGTTGATATCGTATCTAAAGATAACAATGCCCGATTATCGACGTTGACAACCAGTCTAAATACAAGTCTTTGCCGACACCTTCGAGGTATCCCTGAACACCCCACCAGCCCAAATCAACGATAACGAACGTGACAATAAAGGCTGCGATAATGAGAGTGCAATCCTGAATCCAACCGGGGGTTTGCCCCCAACCACCGGTTTGGTCTTCTGTGGCGGCTATGCTGGTACCGGTCAAGATGTGGGGACACTGCGTGATTTGGGTTGGAAGACCGTTACGTTAGATTTACAAGATTTTCAGGGGGAGAATGTCACCCTTTACTTGGCCTTGTGGAGCCGGGAATACGAGGCTGATTTTTATAATGACAAAGGCTTTTACAATACTTGGGTTTATATTGACGATGTTCAGCTTACCGATAATCCCTGAGAAATTCTCTGCCGGAAGCAGGATATGAAGGTGATGCGCAGGAGGGAAACTGAGTTATGCCAACACGATCGTTAATTATTTCCACTTTCGCGATTATCATTTTTCTGGTCCTATTCATACTAAAAAATGAAACCACAACCGGCGCGGATACCTCTTTCTCGGTTCAACCGGCTTTGTCCCATGTATCTAACAATTATCAAGCCAATGAATGGTATGCCAAAGTGGTCGATGAAATTGGTCAACCTATCGAGGGGGCCCTCGTTTATTATGACGGGCAGTTAGTCACCACGGACGGCAGTACCCCTGCTTTAACAGATGCAAATGGTGTGCTTGAATTAGATAACCCTACCCCTGGTAAACCTCTGGTTGGCTTAGTCCAGGTCTACCAACAATCCACGAACCGAGCAGGGCATAGCGCTTGGGCCTATCGCACTTACTTAACCAGCTTGAATCTGGATGACGAAGGCAATCCACACCCAGACACGATTGGCCAACCCGGCCAACAACTGGTGACTATACGCAAAAACAACCCCCTCATCCTTTTCAATATCGTCGTTTCCGTTGAGTGGAACGCCGACGAGGCTTACCTGGCCACCATTGAGAATGCCTTTCGCCAAGCCTCTGACTTTCTCTACGACGTCACTGACGGACAAATGGCCTTTGGTCAGGTGACAATTTATGATAACACCGGATACTGGGCTGATGCCGACTTTCAGATTTCCGTCAAAAACACAGTCCGTCCCTATGCTTTCGTTGGGGGTATTACATCCGGAAAAAACCATGCCATTCGCGTCGGTCGTTTCTGGGACGGTAGCTCCAGCAATCACAGAGATTGGGACCAACCCTCTGGCTATCGAACTTTGATTCACAACTTCGGCCATTACGCCTTACACCTCTATGATGAATACTTTAAAACCATTGTGGATGATAACGGTAACTTTGTCCGCGAGGTCCTAGCCGCCTGCACCAGTATCAGCGTCATGGAAAACCCCAACAATGATGCCGCCAATGCCAGTATAATGTACTATCAATACACCACCAGCGAATTGGCCGATAGCGACCGCTGGAATGAAGATTGCCAGAATACAGAACAACACCGCCTTAACGGCGAGTCTGATTGGGAGACCATCCTGCGCTACTACAAAAGGCCGGATTGGACGCTAAATACCCCCACTTCGCGAGGCAGTGTGATGGCCGGTCCGGCTGAATTTCCTAGTTCGCTACCTTTTCCGAAAATTGTCACTTTACCTATGTACCCACTTTACCTGCCGATAATATTGCACAACTACGATCCCTTGGCCAATGGTGACTTTGAGTTAGGTGATTTGAGGGGATGGGATGTCGGACAAGGCTCTTTCCAGGGGCATGGCAGTGGGTTATCCCAGAGCATTGCCCAGTTCGAGGGCAGTCACAATGCGCTGTTGGGCAATCCATTACAAAACAATTTCATCCCCATCGGCTTTGGGGCCATTTTCCAAACCTTGTCGGTGCAACAGCCCTATCTGCAACTCCGCTATCGCGTATTCACCAATGACATCGTCAAAGGTAAACTTGGCTACGCCGACACCTTCGAGGTATCCCTGAACACCCCACCAGCCCAAATCAACGATAACGAACGTGACAATAAAGGCTGCGATAATGAGAGTGCGATCCTGAATCCAACCGGGGTCTTGACCCCAACCACCGGTTTGGCCTTCTGTGGCGGCTATGCTGGTACCAGCCAAGATGTGGGGACACTGCGTGATTTGGGTTGGAAGACCGTTACGTTAGATTTACAAGATTTTCAGGGGGAGAATGTCACCCTTTATTTGGCCTTGTGGAGCCGGGAATACGAGGCTGATTTTTATAATGACAAAGGCTTTTACAATACTTGGGTTTATATTGACGATGTTCAGCTTACCGATAATCCCTGAGAAATTCTCTGCCAGCAGGATATGAGGGGTATGTGTTAGCGATTATTTTTTAGGGTGTGTCCGTTAGCACAATATTCGGTGCAAAATCGGCCAGGAATTGGGGCGGGATGCGAATTGGCTGCCGGGTGGTCAGGTCTACCCAGACGTAGAGGGTGTGGGCGCGGGCGACCAGCGTGTTATCCTTGACCCGGTTGATGGTATAGTGACGCACGGCCGTGGCTCGTTTGACGTCGGAGACCCATGTGGCTACCTCCAGTTCGTCATCTAACAGGGCCGGCTGCCGGTACTGAATCCGGTGTCGCCGGACGATGATGGCAAACTGTTCCGCCGCCATACGGGCCAGCGGCCAGCCGTACGCGGCCAGGACCTGCATGCCACAATCATCCACGTAGGCCAAATAAACAGCGTTATTGACGTGCTGCGCCGGACCAATATCTTGCCACGTCACCCGCCGCCGTATCGAGAAGAGGCTGGCCGGAGGTGGCGGCGCTGAGGGAAACTTTTCTCGCGAGGGGATAGAATCGGGCGGTCCATCGGGGAAAAAAGCGGCAATCAGTTCGGAGGGAATGGTGACCGGTTGGCCGGTGGCACTGTCAAGAAAGGCCCAGTCAGTGTGGGCCCTGGCCCCGAGTTCAGCCCCCTGATAAAATTCGTAGGCCCGGCGCGAGGTTACCCGCCGAAAGTCGGTTACCCAGGTTTTTACCTGGACCGAGTCGCCATAGCGCAAAGGCCGCAGATACTCGATATCTGTTTCGCGGACCAACCACTGGCGGCCTATCTGGGCATAACGGGCCGGGCTGTAGCCGGCCGCCGTCGAGGCGTCGAAGGCCGCTTCCTGCATGTAACGCAAATAGTTGGCATTGTTCACATGCCCGTAAGCATCACACTCGTAATAACGGACGCGGAAGGTACGGGTGTGGGTGAGTGGTACAGCCATTCGCTTTATAAACTGCCTTCTGTGGCTTTATCCAGTTCTTCCTGGCTGCCAACCACAACCAAAACGTCGCCACTGTGCGACTCTGTGGACCGGCGTAACTGGGTATCTCCCCTGGGCTTGTATTGGTACTGCCCATCACGCTTAATGGCCACCACCAGTAAATTTGTGTGCTGCCCAACATCAGCGATGCACAACTTAGCAGGGTCCAGGGTAGAAATTTTGATTTCATCTGCATATAAATTGGTCAAACGCAATCGTTTCTTTTTCTCCGAGGTGCGCAGCATACGATCCAGGAAGATGACCACCTCCGGACGGATCATTTCCGAGGCCATACGCATGCCACCGACGACGTTGGGCAAAACAATCTCATCGGCGCCGGCCTTGCGCAGCTTTTCTACATTTTCTTCTCCATTATTGACCCGGGTGACAATCCGCAGGTTGGGATTAAGCGACCGGGCCGTGAGCACCACGAAGATATTGTCTTTGTCGTCTCCCAATGTGGTAATCAACCCCTTAGCCCGCCCAATTCCGGCCAACTCCAGCGTTTCGTCCTCAGTGGCGTCTCCCTCAAGATAGAGCAGATCAGCACCGATTTGACTCTGGCAGGACTCGATCACAGTTGGCTCCTGCTCGATAATCACAAAGGGGACTTCAAGCCTGACGAACTCCTCAGCAATATAGATACCCGTCCGCCCTGCCCCACACAGGATGTAGTGATCTTTTAAATTGGCCACCTGCGCCAATAGTTCCTTGTTTGAATTTTCAACCATAAATCAATCTCTAGACCTCAGTTTCTCAGTCCAGCTATACCATCTTTCCTCTACTTTTGACTGCCAAACTTCAAACATACTTGGCGATTCCTCTTGTTTGAGTTTACTTCGCTCTTCCGGCGTGCCCATAACAATCAATATATCACCGTTTTGTAGTTTTGTATTCCCTTTGGGCGTATAGAGGTAAGGATCATGTTCGTCCAGGCCATTACGTTTAATGGCCACGACCAGTAACCCGGTATGTTGTCCGATGTCTATAACGTGTAACTGATCCTTTTCTATCAACTCCATCAAGGCGGGGTTTTTGATTTTGTTGATATGCACCTCCTCCAGGCGTAATACCTGCCCGGTTTGCTGCTCGGCCTGCATCATTTCATCCAAAAAAGTGACGACCTCTGGCCGGATCATCATCGAGGCCATTCGCCGCCCACCAGCAGCATTAGGCGAAACCACGGTGTTGGCCCCGGCCTTTTCGAGCTTTTTCCGGTGTTTCTCTTCATTGACCCGGCTAATTGTATACAGATTGGGATTACCGAACTTTTTGGCCAGTTCTCGCCCACTGAGGATAACGAAGGCGTTGTCTTTATCATCGCTCAAGGCCGTCACCAGTCCCCTGGCTCGCTCAATGCCGGCCAGTTCCAGCGTCCTGTCCTGCGTTGCGTCCCCCTGGATGTAGGGAATCTCTATCTCCCGGAGCAGTGCTTCAAGGATGACCGGACTCTGTTCGATGACGACAAAGGGAACGTCGGTCTTGTAAAATTCTATAGCGATTTGTTTGCCAACCCGTCCCGCGCCGCACAGAATAATGTGGTTTTGCAGCCTGTCAATTTTTTTGTAGACCTTTTTACCGTGCATCAGGCGATAGAAATTTCCTTCGACAATGAAGGAGGCGATTGAGGTCACGGCATAGCCGCCAATGCCAATGGCAACCAGGCTCAAGGCGATGGTGAAGATCCGCCCATTGTCGGTCTGCGGACTCAGATCACCGTATCCGACCGTGGTCATAGTGATAATGGTAGTGTAAAACGCCTCCATTAACGACCATCCCTCTAACTGGTTGAAACCGAGGGTACCAATCGCTGCAACAGTAACAAAAAGGAGCAGAACGCGAAACACGCTGACTCGGACCAGCAGTGAGGCCGGCATTTTACTGAAAACAAAGACCAAGGCTGCGGCCAGAATGAGAGTGCCATAGATAATGATGGTCGTACGATTGATAAGATACGCCGGGGGAATGAACAGAGCGCTGACCGCAATACCGCCAATGAGACAGCCGATAACCCCCAGGCTCCAACGAACAATGGGCGCAATGGGAGCGGGCTGCTTAAAGATATTCAGTTCCTGGGCCTGGCCATGCAAGGCAGCCAGACGCCTGGTTCTAACCAATCCACTGTAAATAAGCCAGCCTGTCAAGCCATACAGCAGCCCTCCCCCCAGTAGCTTATACACATTCATGGCCAAGAAACGTTCCTCCAAGCCCCAAGGCGGATCGATTAGCCACCCCCCCACGGCCCCGAGCCCCACAGCCAGCCACTCCCCACGCCGATTGAGGCGGTAGACTTCGGTCATCCAGCGCTCACGCCGGCCCGTGGGCAGCAGAGGACGGAAGGCTTCGATGGCATAGCTCAGTAACCGTCTCAACGGTGGTTGAATTAAGAAGAGGTAAATGGTTGTGACCGGAGTTAACAAACTATTTCGCCACTCCCAATAATCGGCCTGGACTAACTTGGTCAAGTCACCACTCAGAACGGCCAGAATAAGGAAGAGCAAGTATAATCCCCCCCCCACAACCACGCTGGCCAGCGGCCACGAGCGCAGCCCGGTGCGAACCAGCCACGTCTCGGGTAAAGTGGGTGAATCGAACGAAGGCATCTCAAAATAACTGGACAGTCTCTGCCCGATTTGACGAAAAAGCATGCTACAAGTACCAGCCAGATAATTGGAGATAGCACCTGGCTTCTACATCCACATCATATGGCTGCCACCAACGGGCCAGTGAAACTCTCAACAAAGTGCCAGGTGGTAGCCTGCCGACTGACTCGGCCACACCAACGTATGTTATTTTCATGCTATAGTCTGCTGTATGATAACGTATTTTGGCAATACCGCAAAAGTCGGCAGGTAATTGCCTCATAGAGGAATTCATCCCCTCTGAAGATGTACCATCTCGGGTGACGTATCTGACGGTAATTGAAGCCACCGTTCTTTCAAATCTTGAAGT
>DAOUMU010000137.1:0-6889 GCA_034409055.1 Anaerolineae bacterium | reverse complement strand
GGGGCAAGGAAAAACTTGGGCAATCTATTCAAGCCAAGCGAAGAGCAGCTTTTGCCTTTCCCCAGAAAACGGAACAAAAACGGGATCAATTATGTCAGTCCGCTTGAACCTCTTTTCATCAGTCCAGACCCCAGCCGGGCCGCGCCGGTGTAGCCCCGCAGCCGGCTGGTCAGCACAAAGCGATTCTGAGGAAAACGGTGCACAAAATCGGTCACGTGCTCGCTGACCCGGCTGCGCTCATCATAATCGGCCACTTCATCCAGGCCGTCAAACAGGAGCAGGCAGCGGTCGGCCTCCAGTTGGCGAGCAAAGAAATCGGCGGGCAGGTGTAAATGCCAGCGCTCAAAGTAGCCGGTCAAATAATCCAGCAGCAGCGAGGGCGCGCCGCCCCCCACCCGGTTTTGGCCGGCCAGGTCGCGCAAATAGGCGGCAAACTCTCGGAGCGGCAGGAAGATGGGCAGGGGTATATCAGCGGCAGGCAGGCCGAGGCGGTCAACAACCAACTCAGGTTTTTCTTCGGCCAAGGCCCGGGCACAGGTTAGGGCCAGGTAGGACAGAAAGGTGGTTTTGCCGCTACCCGGTGCGCCCAAAACGACCAGCCGCTTTTTCCCGGCCAGCAGGTCATGGACCGGACGGGTTTGCTGCCGCTCCAAGTCGGCCAGTTCGGCTTCGGTAAAACGGCCGGTTTGGCCCAGCAGTTTCCGTTCCTGGCGGGGGTCCAGCGTGGACAGGGTCACGTAAACCTGCTCCAGTTCAATGGTCAGCAGTTTTTCGGTGCGGATACCGCGCAGGTTGAGTGTGCGGCGGGTGGTCAGCAGGTGGCGCAGGTAGGCGGTCAAGGCCCGGGCATAGTCGGCGGTACTGACTGCCTGGACCGGGGCGGCGGTGTAGATATTGACCACCGCGGCAAACAGGTCCCCCTGCCTGACCTGAACACCGGTGACTACGTCCCGGGCGGCCAGGTCGCCGGTCACTTCGACGTCACCCGGCAGGGCTTGTTGGCGCAAGGCCGCCAGGGCCGCCTCGACCGCAGCATCCCCCAACACCGGCCGCTGCGCTTCCAGGGCCTGCATCGCCTGGCGGATAGTTTCCGGATTGGGTTCGGGTGTTGAGTCCATAATAGGTACGCTCCGTGTCTCCGTGGTATAACAACCAGAGGTGGGCCACGCCCCAACGTTCACCCCAGAGGGTTACCAGAGGGGGCGTGGCTATTTTATATGCGCCCGGCGTCAAACTGGAACGCCGGCCGGGCGTCCCACCGGGATTTCTCCCGGGGGAACTGCTCCTGTATTGACAAGAGAGCATCTTGTCCGACAGGAGCAGACAGGCCGCGCCATTTTTTTATGCCTCGGCCACGCGTCTACTCAATTCAACCCGTGGCATTTCCGGCGGGGGAGTCTAGACCGCCATCCAGACCGTAGAGATTTCGAAAACCTCTGCGGTCTAACTGCCTTTGCGGTTTAAGTGGGGTAAAAAATGTGGGAGACGACCCGAAAGCCGATGTTGTTGTTACCCCATCTCGTATTCCTCGGTCAAGACGCCGATGCCACTGGCCAGAATCTGGTCAATCAGCCACATCGTATCCCGGCAGGCAATGTATTTGGCCAAAATGTGGCGTAAAATGGCGTGGTCAATGGCCGGAAAGTGCTGTTTGATATCGCATTGTAACACATAGGTGTAACGGCGGGCAAAGTAGGTGCAGCGATCCAGGGCGCGGTGGGTGCCCTGGCCGACCCGGTTGGCGTAGCTATCGTGGATGAAGCGAGCTTCGAAGATCGGTTCGATGAGCTGGCACAGAGCGTGGTGCACTACCCGGTCTGGAAAGGGGGCGGCGGAAATCAACCGCTTTTTGGGATCGTGAATGTAGAAGCTGTGGTAAGGGCCAGGCTGATAAGTTTGGGCCGCCAGTTCCGCTTGCAGGCGGAGCAGGTGACTTTCCCAGGCATACTCAAAGTCGGCCACGGGCTGCTTGCGGCGCTTGCCCCGGCGGGCTTTGCGGTAGGCCCTGTCCAGATTTTCCCAGGTATAGATTTGGGGATAGAGGTGCTTGTAGGTTTGCATCTCACCTTTTATAGTATTGTCCAGCACAGCGGCGTTGCGTTTGTGGCCAACGTTATGACAACCAACCACGGAGGCACGGAGGGCACAGAGGTTTTTATATTTTTCTCCGTGTCCTCCGTCCCACAAGGAGGCAGCAAAGCTGCACAGGTCTTCGCACTGTCTCCGTGGTTCCTCCCTGGTTCCAACTTAACTTCTTTGTGTTTGACTCATTTTTTACGGCGACCCGCTAACGCGGGATTACGGGGAATACATGCCTTATCGCCACCTTGACTTTGCGCCCCCACCTCACCTTTCCTCTGCCAGAATTCCAGGACTCCAGCAGCCCAGAATTTCAGAATCAAATGGGGGAGACGACCCGAAAGCCGAAGTCGCTGTCACTAATGCTCGGAAAGGCCTGGTCACGGGCGGCGCAGCGAGCGAGGTCTTGAAGGCTGATCCACGCCCCGCCTCGCAACACGCGGAACATTTGTTCTTTTTTATCAAACCAATCCAAACCCCACTCCCACACGTTACCGGCACAGTCATAAGCCCCGGTCGGGCTAACCCCACCCGGAAAAATTCCTACGGCGCTGGTCTGCCCAAGGCCACTCTCTTTTGTGTTTGACAGTCCCTCCTCCCACTTGTTGCCCCAGGGATACTCCCGGCCATGCTGGCCCCGGGCCAGCCGCTCCCACTCTTCCTCCGTGGGCAGGCGATATAGCCGATCACAGGTGGTCGTCAACCAGTTACAAAACGCCTCGGCCTCGTACCAACTCACCCCCACGACCGGGTGATTGGGATTGTTGAACCGTTCATCCGTCCAATACTCAGGCTGGATCACCGGCCTCTCCCGGTAGTCAGGTGGATTCTGTAACCACTCCAGACCAGCTTCACTCCACCAATCCGGGCTATTGTAGCCCCCCGCTTTCATAAATTGCGCAAACTGGGCATTGGTCACCGGATAAACGCCGGCCTGGAAGGGAGCCGTTTCCCGCTCTTGCTTCTCTTTACCGTACAAGAATTTGCCCGCCATCACCGGCGTGAGTAACGGCGGCAGGGTGATCACACCCTGGCGCGGGTCACCCAGGCGGCCCAGAACCTGGCCGGCCACCACTCGTTCCGGCAATAAGCCGGCCTGGGGGGCAGCAATGGCCGGATCGACCAGGCGGGCGGCCAGGCCCTGAATAATGCCGGTTTGCAAATCCTTTTCCAGCAAGGCCCGCCCGGCCTGGCCCAGGTCCCATAAGGCTTCGGCGGCCAGCTTGTAGCCGGCCAGGCGGGTGGCCGGGTCGGCCTGATCCTCATTGGCCAAATCCATCAACTCACCTAGAAAATCCTCGCAGGTCAGGGTGTTCTCAAAGACGGTCGCTCCGGCGGCCAGGCGGATCGGTTCCCGCCAGCGGTCGTCCAGCAGCAGAGTGGGCCACAGCTTGTGTCGTGCCCTGGAGCGCAGGCCCAGGATCAGGTGATAACCGGCCAAAAACTCCCGAAAGGTCAGGTGCTGCCGGCCAAAGCCAAAGCGGCCGCTCCGCTCTTGCAGCAGTGTGCCCCGGCTGGTGATGGCAGCCAGAAAGGTCACGGCCGCCGGCTGCTTCTCTTCTTCGGCCACATTCTTAAAGCCGGCCTTGAGCCAGCGAGCGGCCTGCTCTTTGTTGATCTCGTCCTGCTGGGCCCGGTGCATTTCAAAGGCCAGCCGGGCCAGCAGTTGGCGCTTAAAATCGGGTTTACCGGCCAGGCCGGCCAGAACCTGGCCCGGTTCGTCGGGCCGCAATTTTTCGTGCAGCATGATATCCACACAGCGGCGGTAGAGTTGGGCCCGCTGCTCGGGCAATTCGTGGTCGTAAAAATAGACCACGCACAGGGTGGTCACAATCATGGGGGTCACGGCCAACCGGTCCAGGGGACTGCCCTCCGGCATACGGCTCAGAATATGGCCGGCCTTGAGTTGGCGCTGGGTATGGGGGCTGATACCGGCCACCCAGCGCTCGACCTGGGCCGCTCGCTCGGCCGCATTCAGGTTTTGCACCCACAGCGTCTGGAAGCTGCCGCCCAGTTGGGTCGGGCCGCCGTAGGCCGCCACCCGGGAAGAGAGCATAATCGTACTCTGCCCCGTCTCGGAGTCGGTGGCCAGGTCGCGGATGACCTGGATGACCTGGCGGCGGGAGTCGAACTCCGGCACTTCGTCAAAGCCGTCCAGGGCCAGGAGACACTGGCCACCGGTCAACAAGAGGCGAAAGAAATCAGAGCCAAGCAGCAGGTCATACTGCTCCTGAAAGTAGGCGGGTAAAAAGTCCAGAAAGCTGCGCCGGCAGATGGGGCGCGGGGCGGGGGCCTGGCGGCAAAAGTGGTGGTAGTAACGCAGGGGCACAAACAGGGGAACCAGGTCGGTTCGCCCGGCGCCGGTCTGGGCCCGGGCAAAATCAAGGTCGTTGGTCAGCCGGGCGTGGGCCAGGGCCCCGGTTAGGTGGCGCAGAATGGTCGTTTTACCGGAACCGGCGTCGCCCAGCAGGGCCAGGTGCCGGCCCAGGCGATGTTTGGGGGCCAGCAGGTGGGTGGAAAGCAGGTCGGACTCGGCCACTTTTTTGGTCCCACCGGAGCGGTCTTCGCTGGTCCTCCCTTCGCTCACAGCCTCGTCCGGCGGGCGGCCGACAATACGCAAAGGTACGTAAAATTCGTCCAGGGAGACGCTGGAAAAATCACGTTCCTGGCCTTCTTGAAAAATACTAAAATCGAGAATGGCCTGTTTGTCTCGCACCCGGCGCAGGTAGCGTTCCAGCTCGGCCGCAGGGAGTTGGCTCATGGTGGCCTCCAATGACACCTAATCTGTTTCCAGTATAACATAGCTTGGTCAAAGATCGCAACCAAAAATAGAAGCAGGGAGCAGGTTAGCGGATACATAACGGATTAGCGGACGCCGGGCGTGGCCGCAGGTCCATCATCTAATGGCACTAACATTTCAAGAAAATTTAAAAGTTTAGGCGCACAGTCCTCCTCTCTCTGCTCTAGTCGGGTCCGTGACCCGGCGTTTCGGGGGCTAAGACGCTGGTCAGTGCGAAGCCTCCCTGTGGGACGGACCAGCTTCGAGCCAAAAGTTAGTGCCATTAGGTCCATCATCCGCTAATCCGCTACCTATCCGCTGGCCAGCCGGCCCGTTCCAACTTCGCCCCCAAGTGAAATGCACCCGCCCCAAATTTCCCATTGTTCGCCGCTCAAATTCGTGTTATACTATGTTGACAATAAAAACCTGTTGACAAGAATTAACCACGGAGGCACGGAGGGCACGGAGAATAGTATAAAAAACTCTGTGTACGCCGTGTCTCTGTGGTTTACTGCTCAACATTCTCCCGACCAATCATCTTGCCGGATAACACGAAAGGACCTTAACAATGGACACCCGAATCGAAAAGATGGCCGACGTACTGATCAACTACTCCACGGTGGTGCAGCCGGGGGAGCGGGTGCTGATCCGCAGCACCAGCCCGGCCGGGGAGCCGCTGGCCCGGGCCCTGTACCAGGCCGCCCTGCGAGCCGGAGCCGAAGCCTTTACCTACGTTCACCCGAGCGAGGAAGACAGCCTGGCCATCGAGGCCACGGACAACCTGGACCTGCTGGCAGCGGTCAATCCCATGTTGAAGCTGATGTACGACACCTGCCAGGTCATTATTCGGATTGATGCCTCGGAGAACGCCCGCGCCCTGTCCGACTACCCGGTTGAAGCCCAGAAAGCACGGGCGCAAGCCAAGGCCGCCTTGATGAAAATCCAGATGGAACGGGAAGGCAACGGCAGCCTGCGCCGCTGCACCACCCAGTTTCCCACCCAGGGTTATGCCCAGGCCGCCGGTATGTCCCTCAGCCAGTACGAGGATTTCCTCTACCGGGCCTGTAAGGTGCACCTGGCCGACCCGGTTGCGGCCTGGCAGGCGGTGGAGCAAAAGCAGCAGCGGCTGGTCGATTACCTGGCCGGCAAGCAGCATCTACACGTGCGAGGGCAACATGTCGACCTGGAATTATCCATTGCCGGGCGGGCCTTTATCAATGCCGGGGGCCGGGCCAACTTCCCGGACGGCGAAATCTTCATCGGCCCGGTCGAGGACAGCGTCAACGGCTGGGTCAAATTCACCTATCCCGCTTACCACGGTGGCAACGAAATCGTGGGAATTGCCTTAACCTTTGAAAACGGCCGGGTCAGCCAGGCCACGGCTCAGAAAAACGAAGCTTTTTTGCTCAGCACGCTCGACACCGATCCCGGCGCCCGCCGCCTGGGTGAGTTTGCCATCGGTACTAATAAGGACATCCAGCGCTTCACCGGCTCCATCCTCTTCGACGAAAAAATCGGCGGCACGGTCCACATGGCCCTGGGCCAGGGCTACCCCGAAACCGGCAGCACCAACACCTCGGCCATACACTGGGACATGATTTGCGACATGCGCGACGGTGGAGAGATTTTGGTGGACGGGGAAGTTTTCTATCGAGATGGAGAATTTCTGATTTAGCGAAGAATGAAGGATGAGACGTATTGCGTACTGCGTATTGCGTAAAAATGCACCTTTGCCTACCAAAAGTCATTACGCAATACAGAATAGCCCGGTGGTATTTGCGCCATCCGCGAGAATTATGGAGTCCAAAGTGCACTTTGGACTCCATATCTGCGGTTTGACCGCGCTACGCAATACGCAGTAGGCTTAAGGTCGATCCTGATGAATTACGCATAATCCGTCAGTGGTAACTACCTACCATGTCATTCTGAACGAGCGCAGCGAGTGAAGAATCCCCAAGGTTTTGGTAAAGTAGACCTCTTTTGGGCCAAAGTTTCGGGGATTCCTCGTCGCTGCGCTCCTCGGAATGACAT
>DAOUMU010000136.1:0-15265 GCA_034409055.1 Anaerolineae bacterium | reverse complement strand
ACGGCATTCAAGCTCAATACTGAGTGTATATGCATAAATATGATGGTATACGATTATGATGGTGCCAGAGAGTACATTGATGGGATGGAGCAGCGAGGACATACAATTCCTTCGTTTGATGAGCGAGTGAGGATGTATGGTTACGCGTTGTCGCAGTTGAGAGTACATGGATATCAGAAGGTTAGCTATGCTCTATTTTGCAAACCAGGATTCCGGTATCGGTACGAAGTTAGCGCGGTTGGACAAACTGATAAGGCAGTATGTGCCTTTGGGCCGTGGGGTGTCTCGCATCTGGAAGACAGAATCTATCAAAGCCTTCCTTTTATTCGCGAATACATTCGTCAACCATTGTTCAAGACCATGTCCTGTACATATAGAGAAAATGTATATCAGCTGATTTATGGTCAGCTAATTTGTCATGGTGCTGTGCTACGAGATGTGGTTGAGCCCCTTTTCGGATGTACTTTGGAAAAAGCCATCAATGAATCTTCAAAAGCCCAAAGGCTTGTAGATGATCTTATATCTAGGGGATATGCAATACTAGGATCTGATGGCTTGATATTTCAAGAGGATCATCTTGCAGCTGGTCTCATTTTGTTGTGGGGGTACTGTAAGTCACGGTAAAGTCATACCCCGGGGTGAAATTGGGTAAAGTCATACCCCCAGTAAATCCTGGTAAAATCATACCCCAGAATGGATCAGGGTAATGACATCGGCTGGGGTAAACCGGGGTGAATTTGTACCCCAGCCGAACCTTAACAAATTCATAGGCTCTCAGTAATGCCAGTAATGTCTGAGACAGTCAGGCCCTTGACACGGATGATTTTGAGCACAGTGTCATCCGGGGGACAGGTCACTTGAAACTCATCGTCCTCAAGATAGGTCAGTTGCACCCAACAACGTTGATGGGGCAGACCCAGGTAGAAGGGCTGGTCATTAAAGGAGAACTGACCCTGGCTGCTGGTGTAACGTAACCAGCGACCCGTGGACAAGTAGCGGTGGACCCGTGCCAAGTCAAAGATGGTCAATTCATCCTCAGGCCGATACCAGTCAAGGGGGGTGCCCGCTTCGGGATAAACCAGCAAGGGAGGCTGCCGCCGACAGTGCCGCCCCCGCGAGGGTAAAATGGCATTCATGCGCCATAACTCGTAGTCAACCACCTGTTGCCATTGCTCCAATTGAGCGTAGGGACCATAGCCGGACAAGCGTCCTTCCCAAGTTCGATGCGACCGCTCCACTCCGCCATTTTCAATCACCCGCCGGATCAATTCGTGTTCGATCCCCAGGCCGACCAACCACAAGGTGAAGGACATCGGAAACGGATAGTTACCGGGACTAACAATCACCCGGTCACGGTCGGTTCGAATGCGCCGGGGTAAGCCCCACCGGTGAAAGGCCTGTCGCAAGACTTGGCGCAGTTGCGGCCAAGAAATGCGACACCGATGGCCATTTTGGTGAGCCGGAAACAAGCGACTGCCGATTTTGAGGCCGCTGGCATAATCAACCAGGTTCAGAATGTGAACTTCGCCATAGCCCGGCAAAGCTACCCGTTCATCCGCATCCATCTGCCAGCAGCCGTGGACAATCCGCAACGCGGGCGGCAGCGGGCGGGCTTGGGGTAACTGTTTGTGCGACCGCACTGTCACCAACCGCTCCCCAAACTGACTGAAATAAGCCCCGATTTGGCTGGCGCTGGGCAAGTTGACCCGACCCGCCCAAGATCGTTTGGCCAACTCGGCCAGCACGACCTCGGCTCCCCAGCCCGGATGCTGGCATTTGATCCGTAAACTGGCCCATCGCACCAACCGGTCAAAGCTACTCAGGGGGCCGGTCGCTGGCCGACCATGTGGCTCTGGCTGGAGGGCCACTTCCCCCACCCGCTGGTAGCTCCGACAAATCTTTCGCACTGTCTCAAAACTCCAGCCGGTCTGTTGCTCAATCTGATGATAACTGTGGCCTTGCTGGTGGAGGGTGACAATTTCCTGGCGATCTGCATAGCTGGTGTATTTGGTCATACGACACCTCCTTAAGGATAGCATAACCCAACACCGCTAAATCGCCTCTGAGAGGCTATGAATTTGTTAAGGTGCTACCCCAGGTACGATTTTACCGGTTTTGGTCCTGGGGTATGACTTTACCGTGACTTACAGGGTACCAAGAAAAAACAATGCAGGTTTAAATCCAATACCTTCGCCAAAATAATCTGACAAAAGGGGGATACTGTTGCATATTATGTCCTTACCGATATAAAACAAGTTTCGGACTTTCCCCCAAAGAGATGAAAGATTACTCAGAAGTTTCGTCTATTGAGGAATACACCATTCATGGTATGAGAGCCAGGCTGTAGCTCAGCTTTTCCGTCTGTAGATGATCTTTAACGGACGATTTTACCGGCCGGCCTATCGTCGCACTGGCTGCTGTCGCCGCACCGGTCAATATTCGCCCAGGCGCTGCAGAAGATCGCCCAACTGCTCCAGGCTGGCCAGATTGTGCACCGGCATAAAATCATCGACGTAGGGCAGAGCAGCCTGAATCCCACGAGTGAGCGGCTCGTATTTCTCTGACCCTATAAACTATCCGCTCCTGGGCTCGCCCTCTGCCTGTCAGAGGGCGGGTATCGGGCTATGCTGTTCCACGTTGGCGTGCTGTGGCGACTGAATGAACTTGGCTACCTTAGCCAGATTGACAGGATTTTAAGTGTTTCTGGAGGGTCAATTACCGCCGCGGTGCTTGGCGTCAAATGGTCAAGGTTGTCTTTTGACGACGCAGGCGTTGGACAACGATTCGGCTCGGAAGTCGTTGCTTCAATTCGGAAGCTCGCTGGCCGGACGATTGATGTGGGCGTTATTATCGGTGGAGCCCTCGGTCCCGAATCGATCGGGGACAAGGTGATCAGGGCGTATCGGAAGCATCTCTTTGGCGAAGCAACGCTGCAAGATCTGCCCGATAAACCACGCTTCGTCATCAATGCGGCCAACGTCCAATCAGGCGCGCTGTGGCGATTTATGAAACCGTATATGCGTGACTACCGGGTAGCCAGATCAAAAACCCGACCACGGCCTTAGCGGTAGCAGTGGCGGCCTCGTCCGCATTTCCGCCCTTCCTTTCTCCGCTTGGGGCTATGCCGTCTGTGATGCCGCAGGGCGGCATCACGATAACTCAACCTTGCCAGAAACGAGTCACTCTGCTCCAGGAATGACTAAAACTATAGATACAAAGAGGAACGCCCAATGTCTTTCCAAATCAAGATACATTACGATAACCAGCCCAGCTTTCAAGAACCATATATCTGGATATGGTCTGTGGGGTCGGCTATTCAGGGCGATTTTCCGCCGACCGGACAGGATGCCTTTGGCTTTGTGTATGATATTTCGGACCAGCCGCCGGACTTCACCTTAAAGCCGAAATTCAGTTTCAAATTCAAAGACGGTCCTGGCACCGCCGGTCCTTGGGAGGACTCCAGCCTGAATCGTGACTACCGTTCCCTTGAGTTGGGCAGCGATGATCTGGTTCCCAACGAAATCTGGTGCAAAGGAAACAAAGCCTTCGTTTACCCGGTTGAACCTAAAGCACCCGAGCCCATTTCGGCAGAAACCTTTCTGAAGCAGCTTTCCTTTAAGCAGGGTATCTACGTTCCAGGAACCGGAGGCTTGTCCGGCCTGGGGGCCAATCTGTTGGCAGACGGCCGGGTTCTGTTCGGTCTTTACCAGCCCAATGCAGCCCGAGTTTATCTAATGGGCAGTTTCAACGATTGGCAACGACCGGGACACGAGCAGCCCGATCCAGGCAAATTTATCGAACTGAAGCTCTATCAGGGGTACTTTGGCCTTCCCAACATCTGGTTGGCGATTACGGACCAGGCCAAAGTAGGGGATGAATACAAATTTTTCGTGCAAGGTGGTGTCCCAACAGATCACAAGGGGCGATTCCAGCAATATGTCACCGACCCCTATGCCCGTTGGTTAGGCGCTGACTTCCGCCACAACAATGCGGTCATTGTGGATCCGACTTCTTTCCAGTGGAACGATGCTGACCAGATCACGCCGGATCCCGGCCAATTAATCCTCTATGAGCTGAGTGTCTATGGTTTCACGGAAGGTGATCGGGATATCCAACCAGGCCACCAGGGCAAATTCAAGGGCATCACTGAGCGCATTCAGACGGGCTATTTTGATCAACTTGGTGTCACTGCCCTCTCCCTGATGCCTTTGGCTGAATTCCCGAGCATGCAGGGACCTGAAACATTGGGTTACGATCCCTCGCTCTATTTCACGGTTGAACGAGATTTCGGCTCTCCCGATGACCTGCGTGACCTGGTAAACACGGCCCACCAGACGGGCTTAGCCGTGCTGTTAGATGAGGTCTTCAATCACACCAGCAATAAATTTAATCCTCTGTGGGAAATGATCCTGGAGCATCCAGGCGAAGAAGGTAATCCAAAGGAAGGTGGATTGTATTTCAACGGTGAAACACCGTGGGGCAATCGAGTAGCGACAGAAAAGGCCGATGTCCAAAACATGCTTATTGATGCCTGCAAGCTTCTGCTCAAAGAATATCATGTGGATGGATTTCGATTTGACGCGACCCATAGTCACTATATGGATCACGGCTTCCTGGAGCGTCTGGCCAGAGAGTTAAAAGATTTCAAACCCGACGTTCTCCTCGTCGCGGAAAATTTACCGAACCAGCCCGACCTCAATCGACAGGGCTATAACGGTTACGCCCAGTGGTGTGACCAGTTTCACGATAAAATCAAGGCGCTGCTCAGAGAAGGGCCATTTGATAACAGTCAGAACTACAACACCGACAACCTCGGCGACATTTTCTATTTCAGTAAACAGAATTTTGCCAGTCACACCAACAACGTGGTCAACTATTGCGAAAGCCACGACGAGCATAGTATTCCTCATGAAATACACTACACGCCGGCCCTGGATAATCCAGCCGCAAAAGAACGAAAAGCCCGCCTGGGTTTGTTTTCGACTATGGTCGCTCTGGGACAACCTATGATTTACATGGGGCAGGAATTCAACACAGAGCGACCGAGGAATATCGTCACAGTCAACTGGCCTGAAGATTTGGGGCAGCATGGATTTTTTCAATGGGCTGCCCGGCTAACTCGGTTACGCCAGCGCTATCCCGGCCTGAAGCTACGAGGTTACAATCCAGCCGAGGCAGGACAATTCGCCTGGATCATTGGGCCGTGGATGGCCACAAATCGGGGCGGGGGCCGGAAAGTCGTCGGCTGGAGAGCGCATCCTGATCAGTTTGCGTATGACACCCTGGTAATCATGCTAAACTTTGAAAACCATGAAGTTCAGGTGGATGTCGATTTCGGTATCCCCGGTATCTGGGTAAAATTGGCTGATATTGATCGGGCTAATGATATTCCTCCAATCGGAACCAATTCTATCCAGGATCCAACGGCCATCCGAACCAACGACGGAAACTTCAGCAGTTTCACTTTGCCCAGTTCAAGTGGCTTCATCTACAAATGGGAAGCACCCTAAAGTTATGACATTTATCACTGGTAAATCAGAGCAAAACGGGGATTACCATCGATCGCGTCGCTGGGGGCAAACTCGTGGAGAGTTGGACCAACTGGGATTTCTTAGGCTTGCTGCAGCAACTGGGCATAGTCCCTCCACTGGAGGAAGAATAGGAAGTAACCCCTGAAAAATCAAAGTTGCCCCACGTGCTGCCGCCGCACCGGCCGGCGTTCACCCAGGCGTTGCAAGAGATCCCCCAACTGCTCCAGGCTGGCCAGGTTATGGACCGGCAAAAAATCATCGACGTAAGGCAAGGCGGCTTGAATGCCCCGGGTGAGGGGCTTATAGTCTTTTGAACCGAGCAGGGGGTTGAGCCAGATCAGGCGCTGGCAGCTCAATTGCAGGCGTTTCATCTCCCGCTCCAGCAGGTCGATATCCCCCCGGTCCCAGCCATCGCTGATGATGAGTACAATCGCCCCCTGGCCCAGGACGCGCCGGCCCCACTCGTAGTTGAAGGTCTTGAGGGCCTCGCCAATGCGGGTTCCGCCGGCCCAATCGTGAATGGCAGCCGTGGCCTGGTCCAGAGCCACATCAATATCCCGCTCCTTAAGCTGGCGGGTAATCCGGGTCAAGCGGGTGCTAAAAACAAAAGCCTCCACCTTCTCCAGGCCATTACTGATCACATAGATAAACTTGAGCAGAACGCGGGCGTAACGTTCCATCGAGCCGCTGATATCACAAATGGCCACCAGCGGCCGGCGCTTCTGTTTGCGGCGGCGCCAGGCCAGTTGCAGCGGTTCCCCCCCGTGGCGCAGGTTTTGCCGCAGGGTGCGCCGCATATCGAGGTAGGTTCCGCGTGGGGCGTAGGTCTTGCGCCGGGTGCGCCGCTGCTCCAGTTGCCACTCCATGGCCTGCATCCAGCGTTTGACTTCAGCCAACTCTGCCGGGCTCAACCCGGCAAAATCCTTCTGTCGCAACACCTCCCGGGCGCTGTAGGTGTAAACCTTATCCAGCAGCGGCTCTCGCGATTCCCCCTCGGCATCAGAGCCATCCCCCTCCTCCTGGACAGGGGTGAGGTCTTCTGGTTTAGGCCGGGCTATCTTTTGCAGAAGCATGCCCAGGTCCATCATCGACAGCTCGTTCTCTGCCCTGGCCTGCCAGAACAGGTCAAAGGCCCGGTCGAACAGGGGCAGATGTTCGTACCGGCTGACCAGCACCGTCCGGGCGGTGTTTTTGAAATCCTCCCGCCGGCATATATCGATATAGTTCAGTCCCTCGACCAGATCGAGAATGTGGGTTGGGGTCACATCCAGCCCCAAGGCTCGCAGCAAACGGCCAAACAAAACCATATTGCGTAGCAGATGGCCGTGGCCGGCATCTTTCATCCGTCCGCCTTCATCCTTTCCAGGATTCCCTGGACCAGCGGGCCTTGCACCTGCCGAATGTCGTCCTGATATTTCAGCAGCACCCCCAGGGTGTCGTTGATGATATCATCGCTCAGATCTTCCCGGTCGAGGGCCACCAGGGCGGCCATCCAGTCCAGGGTCTCGGCGATACCGGGCAGCTTGTAGAGGTCTTGCTGCCGCAGGGCCTGCACAAAGGCCACCACTTCAGCGGCCAGTCGCTCCGGGGCTGCCGGCACCTTGGCCAACACAATATTGTACTCTTTTTCAAAGGAGGGGTAATCAATCCAATGGTATAGACAACGCCGCTTGAGGGCGTCGTGGATCTCCCGGGTGCGGTTCGAGGTAATGATCACCACAGGGGGCTGTTCGGCCCTGATGGTGCCAATCTCCGGTACGGTGATCTGAAAATCGGACAAAATCTCCAGCAGAAAGGCTTCAAACTCCTCGTCGGCTCGATCCAATTCATCCACCAGCAGCACCGGTTCAACCCCGTTAATCTGCTCGATGGCTTGCAGCAGGGGTCTTTTCAGTAAAAACTCCTCGCTAAATATCTTTTTGAGGGCGGTTTCTTCCTTGACGTGGCCGGTCGCCTCGAGCAGGCGAATCTCGAGCATTTGCCGGGTGTAATTCCACTCATACACGGCGGTGTTGACGTCCAGGCCCTCATAGCACTGCAAGCGGATCAGGGATCGTCCCAACATCGAGGCCAGTACTTTAGCCACTTCGGTTTTGCCTACCCCGGCCTCGCCTTCCAGAAACAAAGGTTTACCCAACTTCAAAGCCAGGTAGATCGAAGTGGCCAAACTCCGCTCGGCGATGTAAAGCTGCTGTCGTAAGGTATCCTGTACCTGGTCGATTGATTCGATCTTTTTACTTGTCACTTGATGATTATTCTCCCCGGGTAATACTCAGGTCTGTGATCGTCTATCACCCTACACCTTATTGTATCACCGCCCTTTACCCCGGCAAAATAACACGTTGAGCGTCAAGCGTGGAGCGTGAAGCGAGGAGCGGGGAGTGGGGAGTGGGGAGTGTAAAAATTGTCTCACACGGCTAAACAACCGGTCAGAGTATTCTCTTCAAATTTGTTGGTGACGTAGGGGCAAAACATAAGGCAGGGGGCACGCCGCCATAGGCACGCAAGCGAGCGATACGCAACACGCAACACGCAACACGCTTTAGGATCACTCCACCCCAGTGTCCGGCAACCCTGGGGCGTGAGGTCCTGAATTTTCCGCAGTGATACGGAACGTGACCGTACCGCCGCCGGTGTAGCGTTGGGGGTCCAGGCATTGCACGTAGGCGGCCCCGTCAGATCCGGCCAGGCCCAGGCTATCGGGAGAAATGCCTCGACTCAGGGGGACATAGTAGGGGCACAAGGATTGCAGGGCATGCATGCATACCGGTTGATCGGCCACTAATTGATATCCCTGCTGGATGTGGAAACGATCACCGACCCGGTAGACCGGACAATGGCCCTGAATGTCTACCACTTCAATCGCCAGTCCAACGACTTGTTTTGACATAGGTTTTGCAACAGAAACTAATTAGGTAGTTCCAGAATTTAAATGCTCCCAAAACTGTATCGTCCGCGTGTTACGTGTTGCGTGTTGCGTGAGGGTTTTCGGCCAAATACCCAAAAAGCGAGCACAGGTTTAACACGCAGCACGCAACACGCAGCACGATTTTGGGAGCATTACCCGCCTGTACCCACAGGGCACAGGCGGGCACAGGTATTTTTCTGGAACTCCCTTAGTGGTCAATGACTCCGGCCAGTTGAAGTATTGGCCGGATTTCTTCTGGTTCAGTGGCCTTGATAATTGTCTGATCAGGTACAGCCGGTAAAGTAAAGAAAAAGAGACTGCCCCGACCCGGTATCCCCTCACTCTCGACCCCGACCTGGCCCCCCAGTTTTTCCACAATGCGCCGGACAATTGATAGCCCCAAACCGTATCCGGTGACCTGAGTCGGGTCGAGGCGGGTAAACGGATCGAACAACCGGGCCTGGTCCTCGGGGCGAATGCCAGGACCGTTGTCACGTACCCAAAAACGGATCATACCGTCCGCCTGGACGGTCGCACCTAATTCCAGCCGAGGTGGTTGCCCCCCATATTTAATCGCATTGCTGAGATAATTGGTCCAGACCGCTTCAATCCATGGTCCATAACCCAAGGCCGTTGGCCAGACACCAGGCACGACCATCTCGCTCCGGTGTTCCTCAATCATATCGGCCAGGTGTTGCCGGACCTCAGCCACGATGGTAGCCATATCCAATGGCTCGACCGGTATCTCCTCCTGGCGCACCTGGGCCAGCATGAGTAACTCCCGAATAATATCGTTCATCTTGAAGGCCATCTGGGTTATGGCCCGTAAAATTTCTTGTTGTTCCTCAGCCGATAAAGGGGGATTACATTCCTTTAACAGTTCGGCCGCGGTGATGATATGGGTCAAGGGGTTCTTCAGGTCGTGGGCCACCGTGTGGGCGAAAGCATCCAACTCCTCGTTGCGGGCTTGTAATTCGGCGGTATATTGCCGCAATCGCGCTTCGCTCTGTTTCAAGTTTCTGAACAGAATATTGTGAGGCTTTACCAAGCCCGTCTGGACAAGGGCCTTGTAAATGAGATAAAACGAAATGATTTTGAAAAAGTGTCCGACCAGGTTAGAAAAGTCATAGACGCTGATGTAAAAGGTAAAGGCCAGTTCAGCGGCGATCATAAAAATGATCGATAACACCAGTAATCGTAAAACGTCTCTATTAAAATCCTGGCGACGTCGAAGCAATAGGGCGATGGCAACTAAAAATATCAGCGAGATAATGTATTCGCTGACCTTTTTAAAAGAGGTCAAACCTGCCCCTTCAATGTAACAATCCGGGAAAACAGGATAATAGAAAACGGAGGCCAGCAAAAGGCTAACGGCCATCACATAACCAATAAACACCCAATAGACTTTGAGCTTTCGGCCAAGAAATAAAGGAGCAATGAGTAAGGAGATGCTTTGGCAATATCGACCGGCAATCCACAACTGGGTCGGTAAATTGGCGCCGTAGCCTGGAAATACTCCCATTCCTTTGTAGGCCAGGGTGTGTAATATATCCAGCATGGCCACAAACAGATAGGTCACACCGACGAACAGCAGGTAGTTGTTGTCCAGAAAGTGACGTGCATTCCAGGCCAGCATAAAAATGGCAAAGGCGACCACAATGCTAAAGATCTCAGCCAGGCTGTGGAAAAGAAGATAACTATAAAGACTGACCAGGTACAGCCCAGCCAAGACCAATAAACCGACCAGAATGGATATATCTTTATTGAAAGAAATAAATCGTTTTTCCACAGTCTCATTTCTTAGGGATATTTTACTCGCACAAAATCTGTGGCCGGTTGGGGGTTAGAGATAGTGAATAGTTACGTCTGCAAAAAAAAGCAAGCGTCAGCTTTTTATTGTATCACATCTGCCACCTACTGACAACGAACTCATAGACAAAAGAAAATCCAAAAAAATAAGGGCAAATACGCTCATCTTGCCCCTATACCCGCCTCGGCTGATGTGTTTATACGACTGATGAAGATTCCAACCATTTGACCAGGGTGACCCGAGCCTGTTCACCGTCTTGCGCTTCAAAACTGCTCTCATCGACCAAACGACAGGCCCCGGCCAGGCTACGACCCGGCACAGAAGTTCTTTTTTCTCCATTTGAAACATCTCCCATTGGGATATATTCAAGTCGAATCAAGCAAACGACTTGAAGCCCATAACATCCATTCCGCTTGACATCGGACATGACAATTTCACCGGGTTCGGTAGCCCTCCAGAAGAAAACCGCACGAGCCAATTCGGAAGCAGCCAGCGAAATCCGGGCCTGGTCAGAAGTTTTGAAGCCCATCTCTTTGGCCATCTCCCGGACCTGCAGCCGAACCATGACAATATCTAAATCGTTATTGATATAAATTTTTCGTTTTGTATTCATGCGGTTGGCTGCCTAAGTCATGCATGAGCAATTGTTAAAGGCTACTCTTGACGATATAGGCTGAGTTTACGGCGGGCATAGGGATGCCCTGGCCACGTTTTGCAACAGAACCTAGCTAAAGGGCACATTGTGCCTCATCTGCTCTAGCAACTCCTGGCGAGCCAGGGGATTTTCAAAGGTCCTGGCCAAACTATGAAGACAGTTCTTGATATCCGGCTCCTCAGCCAGCTTCCAGCCAAGCTCAGTGCTGACCAATAGACCTGCCTTTTGCAAATCACTGGCAATTTCCTCCACCAACAGTGTATCCCCCAGATACAATCGTTCGGAAAACTCCTGACTGGTTCCTTCCATATCGGGGTGTTGCTGTAGGAAAAGCAAGAAATGCAATTTTCGGAAGGAGTCAATTCGTTTAGCCCGAATGAATTTAGCTATGATGTTATTCACTCCGACCCCCTTATTGTGCCAAAAATCAAACAGCTATGTTTGAAATGGGTTATAGGGGCAAGGTTAACCACTTGCCCTACAACTGATTGAAACACTGCAGGGCCTGTTTTCGCCCGAAAAGGCAGCCAGAAGCTCACAGTCAGGGAGGAATTTCTCCAGGGCCATCTGTATGGTCAGGACCACGCTTTTCTCGTCGTCTACAATCAGGATGCGTTGTAATCTGGGGCTGCGTATGGTATCAGCCGTTAACGGTTGGTTCATTTTTATGATATCCGGTCCTGGTTTTCCGAATGGCCTCAGCTAATTCGTTGATCGAAATATTCTTGAACAAACAACTACTGGCTCCTGCCTGTAGAACCGCCTTCACCAGGGCTTCATCTTTGAAGCTGGTCAGGGCAATCACCCGGATATCCGGATACTGCTGGCGAATGGCCTGGGTGGCGGCCAGCCCATCCACCTCCGGCATAACCAGGTCCATCAACACTACGTCAGGTCGGCACTCGGCGCACAGGTGCAGTGCCTCGGCCCCATTGGCCGCCTCCCCGACCAACTGCAAATCGTCAAAGGCCTGTAGAAAGACGACCAGACTACGCCGGATCATGTCGTGATCGTCCACCAACATCACCCGAATCGGTCTTAGCTCGGTCATAGGTATCCCTTTTACCACATAGCTATCCAATAACATTTCCCTCGTATATACCTTTACAAATTTTTTTACACCACATCGACCAGCATAACACAAAAATTCCCCGGATACATCCAGTACCTGGGGGGATTTTTTATAGCGTAGATGGGGGATTTTTTACTCGGTCAGGTGGGGGAGATACTTATCGGTCAGGTGACCAGCTTGTGCTGTAGGGCGAGCCTCACCGCCTCAAGGCGGCTGGTGACCCCCAGCTTGGAGAGGATGTTACTGACGTGGGTTTTAACGGTGGAGCGGCTGACATTCAGTTGTTGAGCGATTTCGGGGTTATTCAGGCCTTCGACCATCAAGGCCAATACCTCCCGTTCACGTTGGGTTAAATCCTGGCCCGGTGAAGGGGGTTGGGTAGCGACGTTGATCAGGGCCTGGGTGGCCTCCGGGGCCAGGATGGGTCGGCCACTCATAGCGGCTCGAATGGCCTCAGCCAATTCGTTGATCGAGACGTTCTTGAGCAGGTAGCTAATGGCCCCCGCCTGGAGAGCTGCCTCCACCAATTCTTCGTCCTTGAAACTGGTCAGGGCGATCACCCGGATGTCCGGATGCCGCTGACGAATGGCCCGCGTGGCGGTCACCCCGTCCATCTCGGGCATAATCAAGTCCATCAACACTACGTCAGGTTGGCACTCGGCGCACAGATGCAAGGCTTCGGTTCCGTTGGCGGCCTCCCCGACCAACTGCAAATCGTCAAAGGCTTGCAGAAAGACGGCCAGACCGCGCCGGACCATGTCGTGGTCGTCTACTAAGATTACGCGAATGGGGGTTGAGTCGATCATAGATGTTCCTTTTACTGTTATATTTTTATGGCGTACGCGGCCAGGTAACCACCACCTCTGTGCCGTGCCCCGGCTGGCTGATGATTTCCAGGGTTGCCCCGATGGCCTCGACCCGCTCGCGCATAATACCTATGCCCAAATGACCCGGTGGCACCCGCTTTGGATCAAAGCCGCGCCCGTCATCGCTGATAGACAGTACCACTTGATCGGGCTGTCCGTTTAGACTAATCGTGGCCTGACTGGCCCGGGCATGCTTGGCGATGTTGTTCAACGCTTCCTGGGCGATGTGAAATATGGTCGTTTTCGCCTCCGAGGGCAGGGTGTGTTGGCCGGTCACGCTCAGGGATACCTCCATCTGAGTTCGACCGGTGATCGCCTCGGTCAGTTGACGTAGCAAATCCTCCAGGTCAGCCTCGGCCAGAGTCGCCGGTCGCAGTTCCATAAGCAGAGTCCGCATCTCGGCCAGTGCCCCCCGGGTCAAACGATGCAAGTCGGCCAGGCTCTGCCGGACTGTTTCCGGGTTACGGTCCCACAAGCGAGGCAACGTTTCGGCGATAACACTGGCCGAAAAAAGGCTCTGGCTGACGACATCGTGTAAATCACGAGCCAGCCGGGCCCGTTCTTCCATCACCGCCGCTTGCTCGGCCCGCTGACGTAGCCGGGCATTCTCCACGGCCACGCCCACCTGGTCGGCAATGGAAGCCAGTAACGCCGCCTCGTCTGCGTTGAACTGTTGCCCGACCGTTCCGAAAACGCTGAGCACCCCCAAGGCCCGTCCACCGGCCCATATCGGTACCCCAACATAAGCCCGATCATTAAAGTCAATGAGCCCGTTTGTTCGTGAGTCAGCCGCTATATCAGGGACCAGCAGCGGTTCACCGTGCGTCATCACCCAGCCGGCCAGACCCTTAGCCAACGGTAGGGGGTCTATTTGAGCCACGACATCAGGAGACAATCCTTGTTCGGCCACCAGACCGAGTGTCTCTCCTGATTCATCCAGGAGGTGGATGTGGCCTGTGTTGCTTTTCATAGCCAACAGCACTCGCTCCAGCAACTGGTCTAGCATCGTCTCCAGGTCCAGGGCTTCGCTGGCTACGGCCGTCACCCCGTACAGGGCCGATAGCTTGCGCGTCCGGTCGGCAACCCGTTGCTCCAATTCTTCGTTCAGTTTTTGGATTTCCGCTTGCGCCTGCTCACGCTCGGCGATTTCCTCTGCCAGTTCCCGGGCATAGATCGAGGCTTGTTCATAAGCAATTTTCATTTCCTGAACGCTCTTTTGCAACGCCTCCTCCATCTGCTTGCGCTCGGTAATGTCAGTGGCAATACCGCAAATGGCATAAGCCTCTCCCCCAGCATCGAGAAGCGGAAATTTGAGGCTAATGCAGGTGTGAAGTCCATCTTTACGCAGGCCAATCTCTTCCGCTTCCTGAGGCTGACCGGAGGCTAATACCTTGAGGTCATTGGCGCAAAATGTATCGGCAATCTCTTTGGGGAAGATGTCGTAGTCGGTTTTGCCAATAACCTCCTCTCTGGTGAGATTTTGCTCAGTTTCGTAGTGACGATTAACCAGCATGTACCGCCCTGCTAAGTCCTTGATAAAAATTATCGCCGGGGAGTGATCCATAATGCCCTGCAGCATAGCCTGGTTTTCTTTCAATTGGGTTTCCAACCGGTGCCGGTAGAGGGCCATCTCGATGGTAGCATAGAGTTCTCTATCCGGTACCGGTTTGACCAGATAACCAAACGGTCCGGTGATCTTGGCCTGCTGCAGCAGGGCGTCGTCCGAATAGGCCGTCAAATAGATGACCGGAATATCAATCCTGGCCCGAATTTGGGCAGCCGTCTCGATGCCATTCAGCGCTCCCCCTAAATAAATATCCATCAGAACCAAATCTGGAGAGGTTTCATCCACCTTCTGAAGCGCTTTCTCGCCAACGACAACGATGCCCGCCACCTCATAGCCCAACTTGGTCAGCACGCGCCGCAGATGCTCGGCAATAATTCTGTCATTTTCAACGATCAGGACTCGTTTTCCGAGGGGAGGTTCCGTACTATTTGTCTTGCTTTCAGCCATATCGTATCTCCAAACGAAGGGGGGAATGAGTCAGAAGTCAGATTTGGTTTTTTCGCTTTGTCCATTTTATCACATCTATCATCAACCGACAATGGGACTGGAGAAAGGGGGGCAATGATTACTCGAGCCACTCTCGTCCAGGAATGAAATGCGCCCGGCCGGGTGTCTTTGTTTTTGTTGTCATTGCTCTGGAGGCATTTTTTCCTGAAATATTCAAAATGAATTTTTTTTGAAATTTAAATTGAAATATTTGAGCGCACTTTTTATGTTATAATGGTTTTATAGGGAGTTCCGAAATTTAAATCATCCCAAAACTTTCGGTGACGTGAAGCGTAAAACGTGAAACGTGAGGGTTTATGGCGTAAAAACATCACGTTTCACGCTTCACGTTTCACGGAGTTGGGACAAT
>DAOUMU010000135.1:0-4336 GCA_034409055.1 Anaerolineae bacterium | reverse complement strand
GGGCGAGGCAACTCGGATTGAGGGTCTCGAAGCAAACAACCTGCTCTCCGAGTTGCCTCGCCCCTACTTTTTGAGAAGATACCTCCCACCTAATAAAAAAGCCGACTCCTGGTGTCTGGAGTCGGCTGCGTAGCCAAGTGAAGGTATGCCAACGCGCTCTATCCAGACATGAAGTCTGGCTGAATACGAGGGCTCCTCCTGGATTGTACGCTTAAAATGGCCATCATGGTGATTATGTACCCAGATTTTGTAGAGGCGAGTTTAGCACAGTTGCAGAAGGCTGTCAAGTGGATTCCTGGCTTGTGCTGGCTGTACTGTCAGCATTTTGCTCTAAACCGCGCCGGTACACCTCAATGGTTAACCTGCCAATGCGAGGCCAATTGAATAATAATTCAACCGATTGCCGCGCCTTCAGAGCATACTGTTTGACCCGATCTGGATGAGTTAGGGCATGCATAATACCCCAGGCTGTAGAATCGACGTTATCGGGATAAATCTTAATGCCGGTTTCGGCATGTTCGACCATTTCGGCCAAACCACCCACGTCACTAACCACCAGGGGGCAACCGAGGGCCATTGCTTCCAGGGCCACAATCCCAAAAGGCTCGTAAAGACTGGGAAAAATGGCGCAATCGGCGACCGTAAAGAGCTGGTCACGGTCTTCGTATGAGATAAAGCCGATAAAATTAACCCTGCCGGCCACACCCAAGTTCTCAGCTTGCTGCTTTAGATTTTTTGCTTCAGGTCCTTTACCGGCAATGATAAATCGGGTCTGAGGACACGCTGCCAGGATACGCGGGGCAGCCTGAATCAAAAGATGGATCCCCTTCTCGTAGACCAGCCTGGAAATAGTAAACACAATCTGATCATCAGGATTGGCATATTTAGTCCGAAAGGTAACCAGTTCTTCCCGGTTGTATCCATTTCGCAAGTTAGCGATGTTGATGCCATTCGGGATAATGTCTAATTTAGTGGCCCGCACTTGAAAAAAGTATTGCACTTCATGGGCCATATGACGGCTGCACACAATCACTCGCTGGGCCTGGTGAACTAAATCACGTTCGGCCTGGTCAATGAACCGCTGTAACTCGTTACTAAGATGACCCCGGTTTCGGCCCCGTTCGGTGGCATGGATGGTGGCTATCAGGGGACAGCCCCAGGCTTGTTGTAAGGCGATCCCGGCAAAGCCGGTTAGCCAATCATGGACGTGAATCAGATCAAATCTTGCTCCAATCTGGTAGGCATAATTTTCAAGTGCTTTATTCACTGCAAGAGTCTGGTCGTAAATGCTGGCTTGGGTCTTAATGGTCGGAATAAAGACTCGATGAACAACCACGCCATTTTCCACCACGCTGGGGATACCTTCTTGGCTATATGTTGGGGTAACCAGATGTAGCTCTAGCCCCTCTTGAGCCAGGGCAGGAACCAGTTCGGCCACGTGCTGCCCCATTCCCCCGACCACGTTGGGCGGGTATTCCCAGGAAAGCATTAAAACTCGCATCGTCACCTCGAATCAAGGCGCAAGTAACACGCCTGGATATTTCTCTTCAGAAATTTGATAAACCCACACCGGCGCATTGACCCGCTGACCTTGAGCCTGAAAAGTGATATCACCACTGAGGCCACGTCGCCGGATATGGGTGATGACAGCACTAACTTCGGACCGGGTGGGTTGATCGTGTCCTGTAAGGATTGCTTGTTCGATTGCATCTAGCAGAACGTTGGTCGCGTCGTAAGCCAGGACGGCCCGGGGACCTGGTGGGAATCCGGCCAGGGTTTGATAGGCCTCAACGAACGCCTCGGTTCCCGCAACGTCACCAGGATCAGGTCCAGGGGAAACAAAGACCAGACCGTTAGCCGCCGTTTTGGCCACCTGAAGTAGTTGCGGGCTACCTACATCTACCTGCCCAAATAAGGGTAAGGAGATGTTGGCCTGGTGTAAGGCAAAAATAATTTCGCCAGCGGTCACCCCATCAGTCGTCAATTGAACTGCTTGGGCGTTGTCCGTGATATGGTCTATGTTGTTGTCTGTCAATTCTACAAAATCTTCAAATCCCATTGCCCTGGCCACAGCCACCAGTTGGGCAGAGGTTTCAGCATGGTCGGCCGCTACGCTGACCATACCCGACCGATCCGCCGCCGGGTCGGAAGCGACAATTGTCCACGGGATGCTTATAGCCAGGTCAGCCTCTTGATAAACCGGCATCGCCGCCAGGGTAGTGGCCGATGATAGATGACCAACCACTCCCAAAACATCGGGGTCGGCTACCAAGGCTCGAGCCTGAATCTTGGCCTCAGTCCGATCATCAAAGTCGTTCAAGGCCACCAATTCAACCCGATAGCCGTACAACCCCTGATCCCGGTTTCTCTCCTGCAAGGCCAGCTTGACCCCAAACAGTGCTTCATAACCTAACGGACGATGCAATCCTTCGAAGGGGGCTACCAGACCGATCTTTATCGTCGGGGGGGCGCCAACGCCTCCCGGATAAGTGCAAGCAACCAGCAAAATGATGGCTATGACTGCAATGAAGATTTTGAAAATCGGTTGGCTGAAGCAGCCTGTCATGGTATAATCCCGCCCGTTGTTATATGGAGAGGCAATTTGGCAAATTGTCCTACAACTGAGATGAAACAAAACCTGTTAATTTTTGGAGATGCGTGTTGATGAACTCTGATCGTTCCACCTTTTTTGTGATGATCGTATTATTGGTTTTAACCGGTTTAGCCTGCGGTCCTGGTTTTTTGGTTCGGGCCAGACCTGCACCAACGGCTACGCCCACCAAAACGCCCAAACCACCCCCTACAACCACGCCGGATCCGTCTCTGGCAACCGCCACGCCGATCCCCATCCCACCCACCGGTACACCACTACCTACGGACACTCCTGCTCCGGTAGAAACAGCGACGCCCACCGAAGAACCAGCCGCTACACCTACCCTGGCAGAACCGACTCCTACCGAAACGCCCACGCCGGAAGAACCAACCGCCACCCCGGTTCCGGCCGAACCCACTCCCATGCCAGAACCAACGGACCCCCCTACGCCAGAGATTGCTTACAAAATTGTTCATTACAAAGTGTTGGGTGAAGGTGAAAATAATGGGGGTATTTTCAACGCCGGTGGCCAACATCTAATATTTTTGACAGTACTTGATGCTGATGGTAACGGTCTAGACGGCGCGATTGTCAAAGATGCTAACGGCAGTGCCCTGGAAGTTGTAACCGGTAGTAAAGGACCCGGTAAGGCCGAAATTACAATGGAATGGGATCCCTATAAGCTCTACGTTGCCGCCGACGCCGGTGGACCCACCACCAGTGAAGTGTCCAATCAGATGAACACGGCTAACCCCCACATCCCCGATATTGTGGGTAAGCTAGGCTCGCTGGATAATGAATACTCTGTTTGCCCCACTCCGGATGTGCGCTGTACGCCTCCTTTTTACAACGTTCACTTTTCTTATGAGATTACCTTTCAAAAAGTGAATCAATAATTATTCACAGCCCCCCGGTTTTTTGTTGAATTTGCTCATTTGGTATATCGAGTGACGATTTTTTACCAACAGCGAGTCTCAAGGTGTAAAAACCGGAGGTCTGGACCGCTTTTCTGGATGCTTATGCTTTTACAATCGGGCCGATTTCCTCCGAGACCGTTTGGCCTCCATAACCTCCCGGATAGCCGGTAGTAATTTGGCATTTAGGTCATCCTTGGCCACAAACCCATCGGCCCCGGCTGTGAGGGCGGCCTGCCGGTAGCCGTTAGTATCTAGTAGCGTCAAGGCAATGATTCCCATCTTTGGCCATGCCGCCCGCAGGCGCAGGATAGCCTCCATCCCAGAGACTTTGGGCATGGCCAGGTCAATTAAAACGACATCCGGTTTTAGACGATGGGCTTGGGCCAGCGCCTCTTCCCCACCGTTCACTGCATCGACCACGTTAATCTCTTCATGCTGTTCTAAAAAACGGGTCACAATACTCAGGAAGGTAGGGTTATCATCCACCAGTAGAACGGAAATGGGTTTCATCTTATTACCTCTAAGCGTTGGATGGGCTAAAGTTATAAAATTATCAATGATTATTGGCATTAGAAACGGGAGCTAACTATTAGCATAACCGCTTTTGGGGGGATTGTCTATCCGTATATCTACGTAATTGGTACCAAAAGGCCCCGTACTTTAGTACGGGGCCTGGGAAAGAATCTGTATTCTCTTAAAATTTCTAATTCTGACGTTTTCTGTGGTTACTCTATTTATGATTTATTATCGGCTCATTATCAGGGAGGGAATAGCCATTGTGTCAACGATATGGTAAATTAGAGATTGAAAGCTATTTGTAACCAGG
>DAOUMU010000134.1:0-26262 GCA_034409055.1 Anaerolineae bacterium | reverse complement strand
CGGTGTTGCGATAATTTCTGATACCTGATCATGGCTTCTGCCCTCCTTGTGTTCTGGATTACACAGAACAACAAGATTACTTTTCAGGTACGATGCTGTCAAATTAAATCTCTATAATGTCTATTGTAGCCGTCAAATCAACTTTTTCTAAAAAATTAGACGAATCGCGAGTGTCTTTTAAAAGAAATTTGACGAATTACTACGGGTGGGATAAAATAGCTTGTTGCTACTAATTAAATGTAACAGTTATCATTTTAGTTTGGATTATGTTTGAGAATCTGCAAGCTAGACTCCAAGGTGTCTTTGACCAGTTAACCCGACGTGGTCGTTTGTCTGAAGCCGATGTTGATAAAGCGATGCGTGAAGTGCGCTTGGCTTTGCTAGAAGCTGATGTTAATTTTAAGGTTGTCAAAGATTTTATCAAGCGGGTCCGTGAGCGAGCGGTTGGGGCCGAGGTCAGTAAGAATATAACGCCTGGCCAGCAGGTTATCAAGATAGTCCATGAGGAACTGTTAGCTACCCTGGGACAACCGGCCCGACTTAACCTGGGGGGAGCCTCTCCTCACGTCATCATGATGGTTGGTTTACAGGGGTCTGGTAAAACGACCACGGCGGCTAAGATGGCCTTGCACCTTCGAAAATCGAAACACAGACCCTTAATGGTAGCGGCTGACACGCGTCGCCCGGCGGCTATTGAGCAATTAAAAGTGCTAGGGCGCCAGTTGGACATTCCTGTTTATTCGGAAGATGTTTCAGTACCGCCTCCTACAATTTGTGCCAATGCTGTCAAAGCAGCCAAGTCTGGGGCGCATAATGTGGTCATTTTGGATACGGCTGGTCGGCTTCAAATCGATGAAGAGTTGATGGAAGAGTTGAGCCAAATTAAGGCCAAAACCGACCCCAAGGAAGTATTATTGGTGGCCGATGCTATGACCGGTCAGGAGGCTGTGCGTGTTGCCGAAGGCTTTCACCAGCGGGTCGATTTAACCGGCCTCATTCTGACCAAAATTGATGGTGATGCTCGCGGTGGGGCGGCTATTTCCATTCGCTCTGTAACCGGCGTACCTATAAAATTTTTGGGAACCGGCGAAAAAACCAGCGAACTGGAAATGTTTCATCCCGACCGGCTGGCTTCCCGCATTCTGGGGATGGGAGATGTCCTCTCCCTGATTGAGCAGGCCGAAGCGGTTATTGACGAAGACGTGGCTGAACGCGGCGCGAAAAGGCTTATGGAGGGCCACTTTGATCTGGAAGATTTTCTGGAGCAATTGCAGCAGGTTAAAAAATTAGGGCCACTCAATAAAATTCTTGATATGATACCCGGTATGGGGCAGATTACCGACATGGTGTCTCCAGAAGATATGGAGAAGCAGTTGAAACACACCCAGGCCATCATTAGTTCCATGACCATACAAGAACGACGTAATCCCAAAATCCTGAATGGTAGCCGCAAAAAGCGCGTGGCCAGAGGCAGTGGTACTACTGTACAAGAAATCAACCAACTCCTTTCTCAATTTCGGCAGATGCGGAAGATGATGAAACAGTTGCGTAATCCGCGTGCCCGTAAAAATTTAATGAATATGATGGGAGGTTTTCGTTAAAATTATAGATAAAATCATATCAGCCTACACTTTGTGATGGCAATTATCAAAATTGTGTGAATTTAAACCATGTAAAAATTAATATATTGTGATATAATGTTAAGGAAGGAAATAACTATATAATATGGTCAAAATTCGTTTACGACGCACCGGTGCAAAGAAAAAGCCAAGTTACCGGGTCGTAGTGGCCGACTCGCGTACGCCGCGGGATGGCCGCTTTATTGAAATTGTTGGTCATTACAACCCCAGAACAGAACCAGTGACCTTTCACATTCAAGAAGACCGGGTTTTGCACTGGTTGTCGGTGGGAGCGCAACCGACCGAAACTGTCCAAAATTTATTAAAAAATTTAGGAACGCTCGACCGATTTGCTCGCTTAAAGGCAGGAGAAGATTTAGAAAAGCTTTTAGCTGAGGCTCAGGCTGCTCGTGAAACAAATGCGGAGCAGGCTAAATTATCGGAGGAGGTGGTAGTAACCTCGGAGGAAGTGTCTGCTGAGGCTGATTAAAGCTAAGTGGGGGGCAGAAACGTCGTAGGGCAGGGTCATCTCATTATTTATAATGAATGTATAAATGCCTGGTTCTTAATCACCCCAACACCAGTACAAGTAATTCATCATTAAGGAGGTGCCCAAGACATGTCTTCAATGAAAGAACTAGTCGAATACATGGCCAAAGCCGTCGTCAATGATCCAGATTCTGTCATCGTTCGTGAGATTGAGGGCTCCAGTGCAACAATTTTTGAACTAAGTGTCACACCCGATGATATGGGACGCGTTATTGGCAAGCAGGGACGAGTAGCTAATGCGATGCGTACTCTTTTACGGGTAGCTGCTGTCAAAGAAGGCAAACGTGTTACCTTGGAGATTGTGTGATGACTGGGCCATCGGGTCCGACCAAAGAAAACAGGAGGAGATTTGGAAGTTCAGGTTTGCGGCGACCTGAACTTCGTTATTTAGCTGTTGGAAAAGTTACCCGGGCGCATGGCTTACGCGGAGAAATATCAGTCACTGTTTTAACAGAATTCCCTGACAGGTTTGCCACAACCGAATGGGTTTATCTGGGGAATGAATTTGAAGCCGAACCCTATCGCCTTGAGAGTTATCGTTGGCATAAAAATAACATTTTATTAACCCTGTCAGGGGTAACCAATAGAACTCAGGCAGAGCAGTTGCAGGGTCAATTTGTGCAAGTGCCTATTGAAGAGGCCGTACCTCTGCCGGAGGGATCATATTATCTCTATCAATTG
Source organism: Anaerolineae bacterium (assembly GCA_034409055.1). GTDB lineage: Bacteria > Chloroflexota > Anaerolineae > 4572-78 > J111 > DAOUMU01. The sequence goes on along the minus strand of DAOUMU010000134.1, from coordinate 23,413 downwards.
CTCGGTTTGCAAGTTGTGACCACAGAAGGCGAGATTTTGGGCCCTATCATCGATATTTTGGAAACTGGGGCCAATGATGTCTATGTGGTTGACACTAATGGCCGAAAGATTTTATTGCCCGCCATCCCCGATGTGGTCCAGTCCATTGATATGACCGAGGGGCAGATGGTGGTTCACGTTATTGATGGCCTGATTTGACATTATCTTAGCCATCAGTATAGTTTGGCTTAACCGTTGTAACTGACTGAGGAACGCCTACGGGCGTTCCTTTTCGTTAGTTGGACTATGTTCTTTTTCTATTTCCCTTGACAAGTGTCTAATCCTCGTGGTATGCTAATCGCACGTTAGTTAGCAAAGAGTATTAGCTGCCCTGGTTCCAGGTGCAGCCAGTATGCTTCGAGGTGAAGAATTAGTGACGGATGATCTGCGCTTTTGGGTAGGTTTTAGCAAAGTCTCGGGTATTGGTCCAACCCGTTTACGCAACTTATTGGATTATTACGGTCATATTGAGGCCGCCTGGCATGCGAATCCGGGCGAGTTGCGCGCTATTGGTCTTGATCGACGTTCTGTGAAAAATTTGGTTACGGTGAGGGAGAGTATTGATCTTGAGGCTGAGTTAAGGAAACTTGAAAAATTAAATGTTTCAGTTTTAACCTGGGAAAACCCTGATTATCCGAAATTACTGAAAAATATTGCCAATCCGCCGATAACATTGTACGTACGGGGCAATTTAGTCCCCCAGGATGAGTGGGCCCTGGCTGTTGTAGGTACCCGCCGAGCCACCGCTTATGGTAAGGAATGTACCCGGATGCTCGTCAATGGTTTGGTTGAAAATGGCATTACAGTGATCAGTGGCTTGGCTTATGGCATTGATACCGAAGCTCATAAAACAGTGATCAATACTGGCGGGCGAACGATTGCCGTGTTGGGCTGTGGGGTCGATATTATTTATCCACTCGAAAACAAAAAGTTAAGTCGGGCCATTATGGCCAATGGGGCGCTTGTTTCAGAGTATCCCCTGGGAACCAAGCCAGAGGGGGGCAACTTCCCCCGGCGAAATAGAATTATCAGCGGTTTGAGCTTGGGGGTGTTGGTTGTCGAGGGCAGCATTCAAGGTGGAGCTCAGATTACAGCCAATTATGCCCTGGAGCAGGGACGGGAAGTGTTTGCCGTGCCGGGCAATATTTTGCATAAAAGTGGTTCTGGACCCAATTACCTGATTCAAAACGGGGCTAAATTGGTGACCCATGTCAATGATATTTTGGAAGAACTCAATCTAACCATGATTGCCCACCACGTCGAGGCTCGAGCCATCATCCCTGATAACGAAATAGAAGCAATATTGCTCAAACAATTATCAGCAGATCCCATCCACGTTGATGATCTGGGTCAGGCAACCGGTCTGGCTGCTTCCGAAATTGCCAGTACTTTAACCATGATGGAGTTGAAGGGGATGGTTCGGCAGGTGGGGGGGATGAATTACGTGATCGCCCGTGAAGAGGGCGCTCAGTACGTTGTGGAATAATGAAAGTGTTATCTATTATCCAACATTTGATCTAAGGAATTTAAAATGTATGCACTTATTTTAGCTGGGGGTACAGGTACCCGCCTGTGGCCCCGTAGTAGAACCTCTTCTCCCAAACAGTTATTGGCTTTAATTGGTGAAAGCACAATGATGCAGGCCACGATAAACCGGATTTTACCTATCGTGCCTGCTGAGCATATTTTTGTGGCCTCCAACCGAGCCTATGGCCCCTTGATAAAGGAACAGGTACCTGCCTTGCCCCGTGGCAACATTATAGAAGAGCCCAGCGGTAAAAACACCGCTCCTTGCACCGGTCTGGCGGCCATCCATATGCACCAACTTGATCCTAATGGGGTGATGGCCTCACTGCATGCTGACCATTTTATTGCCGATGAAGAAGGTTTTCGGCAGGCTCTGCTGGTTGCGGAAGAAGTAGCCAGGCAGGGCTATCTGGTCACTCTGGGCATTAAACCCACCAGGCCAGAAACGGGCTACGGCTATGTACAGCGTAGCGTGGAGTTAGGCCACTATAACAACCAAGTTGTTTACCAGGCCGCCAGATTTTTAGAGAAACCGGACTTGGCCACGGCTCAAAGGTTTGTGGCCAGTGGAGAGTATTATTGGAACAGCGGAATTTTTATCTGGCAAATTTCAACCTTGTTGCAGGCTTTCAGTGAATATATGCCAGAGTTTTACCAACAACTGGGCCAAATCGAGCAAGCATTGGGTGCCGGCGTAGCAATTGACCCTATCTGGAAAAAAATACAGCCACAAAGCATTGATGTCGGTATTATGGAGAGGGCCGAAAAAGTAGCCGTGGTACCGGTTGACATCGGTTGGAACGATGTCGGCAGTTGGGCCGCTATCTATGAGATCAATTCGGCTGACGAGAATGGTAACGTTGTTTTAGGGGCTGAACATATTTCTTTTGATACCAGGGAAACGTTGATTCAAGGTAATGGTCGCCTCATTGCCACTATTGGCCTGGAGAATGTGGTTATTGTTGATAGTGACGATGCTATTTTAGTTTGTGCCAAAGATAAAGCGCAGGATGTAAAAAAGGTGGTCAATTGGCTAGAGGAAAATAATTGCGTTGATCTACTGCACGGGCCTAAAGTTCAGAACTCGAAATGATTTAAGGATTGGATAGCTGATTATCTACGATTTGTCAGAATTTGTGGGAGTATTGAATGAGTATTGAACCAGTAATGGCATACTGCGTAAAATGCCGAGAAAAGCGAGAAATGAGTCAACCTGAGGCGGTTTACACCGCTAACGGTACCCCAGGTACCAGGGGAACTTGTAGTGTTTGTGGTACCAAGATGTTCAAGATGGGCCGTACACCCGCCCATGACCACGTGCCGCCACCCGACCCGGCGACATGTAAAAGAAAAAAGAAAGCAACCAGAGCCCAAAGGCGTAAAGGCAAGCTGGTTGTGGTGGAATCGCCGGCCAAAGCTCGAACGGTCGGTAAGTTTCTGGGCAAAGGATATACGGTTAAAGCCTCGGTAGGACACGTGCGGGATTTGCTGCGCTCGCAGCTTTCGGTGGACGTTGAAAATGGCTTTACCCCCAAATATCGGGTACCCAACGAAAAGCGGCCGATTGTGAAAGAATTGAAGCGTGCTGTTGATACCGCCGCGGAAATCTATCTGGCTACCGACCCTGATCGTGAAGGCGAGGCCATCGCCTGGCATCTAATAGAGGCGGTGGAAATGGATGAGGCCCGGGCCAAGCGGGTTGTATTCCATGAAATCACCAAGGACGCTGTCACCGAGGCTTTCGCTCATCCCCGGGGAATAGATATGAACCGGGTCAATGCCCAGCAAGCTCGCCGAATTTTGGACAGGTTAGTAGGTTATCAACTCAGCCCGCTGCTGTGGCGCAAAGTACGTAGCCGCACCAGCGCCGGCCGGGTACAAAGCGTGGCCCTGCGTCTAATTGTCGAGCGAGAGCGAGAAATTGATGAATTTAATCCAGTAGAGTATTGGACAGTTGAAGCAGACTTAGCTAAGAGAGAGCAGCCAACCTCCTCCAGGAAGGAGAACCGGGAATTTCGAGCGAAATTGACCCACATCCGGGGGGAAAAGGCCGATTTAAAGAATGAGGCCGACACCCAGGCTATTGTTGATGAGCTTGAAAAGTCAACTTATGTCGTGGAGGAGGTCAAAAAAGGTGAGCGCCGGCGCAAACCGGCGGCCCCCTTTACGACCAGCACCTTGCAGCAGGAAGCCTCGCGCCGGTTGGGTTTTGGTACGCGCAAAACAATGCGGCTGGCCCAACAGCTTTATGAGGGGATCGAACTGGGTGCTGAGGGTACGGTTGGTTTAATTACCTATATGAGAACCGATAGCACCACCGTTTCTAAACATGCTCAAAGCGAGGCCCGTGACTTTATTGCCGAGCGTTACGGCAAGGAAATGTTGCCGGAAGAGCTGCCCATCTACAAAACTAAAAGTAGGGGGGCCCAGGAAGCTCACGAGGCCATCCGACCCACCAGCGTGTGGCGCGAACCGGACCAGGTAAAACAGCACCTTAGCCGGGATCAAGCCCGACTTTACACCCTAATCTGGCAACGCTTCGTGGCCAGCCAGATGGCTCAGGCTATTTATGATACAATGTCGGTTAGCATCGGCGCGGGGCTGACCCTTGTTCAGGATGGTTTATGGCCCTACCGCTTCCGAACCAGTGGTTCTCGTCTTCGCTTTAAGGGTTTCCTGACCGTGTACGAGGAAACTCGGGATGAGGATGCTGCTCCTGATACGAGCGAAGGAGTCATTTTACCCGAGTTAACGGTCGATGAACTCCTTGACTTGCTCAGGCTACTGCCGGAACAGCATTTTACCCAGCCACCCCCCCGCTATACGGAGGCCAACCTGGTCAAGGCGCTAGAGGAGCATGGTATTGGCCGGCCCAGTACTTATGCGCCCATCATCTCTACTGTTCAGCAGCGGGGCTACGTGGAAAAATCCGAGAAGCGTCTCTATCCCACCGAGTTGGGTGAGATTGTCAATGAATTACTAGTAGAATATTTCCCCGATGTTATTAACGAGGCCTTTACCTCTCAGATGGAAGATGATCTGGATCGGATTGCCAGAGGTGAACTGGATTGGATACCAGTGTTACACGAGTTCTATGAACCTTTTTCAAAGGCAGTTGCTCACGCCGAGGCCCATATGCCAGAAGTGGATATTGCCGACCAACCTACGGGTGAAATCTGCGAGGTATGTGGTCACCCAATGGTGTTTAAGTTCGGCCGTTATGGGAAATTTGAGGCTTGTTCGAATTTTCCTGAGTGCCGCAATACCAAACCCCACCTGCTCAAATTAGGCATTACCTGTCCCAATGATGGGGGCGAATTGGTTGAGCGTCGCACCAAAAAAGGCCGAGTTTTTTACGGTTGTGCCAACTATCCCGAGTGTCAGTGGAGTAGCTGGAAAAGACCGTTGCCAAATCCATGTCCCAATTGTCAGGGCATGTTGGTCCAGAAGAATCGGAATTGGGCTCAATGTCTGAATTGCGAAGAGCAATTTGAGATAAACCAACTGTCGAACATGATATCGGAGGCGGAATCTGCCCAACCTGAATTGATGGCGACTTAGATGCATAGGCGGATGGTGAATAAGCGAATAAGAAGTCATTATTCACCATTCATCATTCGCCATTCGCTCATTCCTTATGGGAGTAATCACAATGCGCTTGGAAAAAATTCGCCAACTAATGGCTGAAGAGAAGATAGACGGTTTTCTGGTCACCCAACCTGAAAACCGACGTTATCTTTCTGGTTTTACTGGCAGTGCGGGTGTACTGGTCATTACCCCCGAGCGACAGGTTCTGGCGACAGATTCTCGCTATTACGAACAGGTACGGCAGGAATGTCCTACTTGGGAATTGGCTGAGGTTGGCTACGATTTTGTTGGTAATATGTTAGAATTGTTACGTCAACTGGAACTAGGCGGTCGTCGAGTGGGTTTTGAGGCTAAGCATATCAGTGTCGCTACCCTTCAGGCCTGGGAACGAGCCTTGCAGGGCCGGCTGGTACTGATTCATACCGAGGACTTTGTCGAACTCCTACGGATGAAAAAGGATGCCGGGGAAATGGCTCGCATTAGAAAGGCTGTGGCTCTGGCCGATGAAGCGCTGGCCCACGTAATCGCCTGGATGCAGCCGGGGATGACTGAGTTGCAGGTCGCCTGGGAGCTAGAGCGTTATGTGCGCACCCATGGCGCCACTGCCCTTTCCTTTGAGCCAATTGTGGTCTCTGGTCCCAATTCGGCCAAACCTCACGCCCGGCCCATGGATCGCCTCCTACAGGAAGGCGAACCAATCACGTTGGATTTTGGCTGTGTGGTGGATGGCTATTGCTCTGATATCACCCGGACCGTTTGTTTGGGACAGCCGGCCGACGATAAATATCTAACCATCTGGAATACGGTCCTGCGAGCCCAACAAGCCGCTATCGAGGGGGCCAGGGCAGATATGACCGGTGAAGCTGTTGATAAAATAGCCCGTGATATTATTGTCGAGGCCGGCTATGGCGACAATTTTGGTCACAGTTTGGGACACGGCGTGGGCCTGGCTGTCCACGAAAACCCTCGCTACAGCTTTGCTTATCCCCACGAAGTGCCTGCCGGTGCCGTCATGACCATTGAGCCCGGCATTTATATCCCGGATTGGGGCGGCGTGCGTCTCGAAGATATGGTTTGGGTGCAAGATGGAGGGGTGGAAGTGTTGACGGCAGTTCCTAAAGAGGCCGTGTTGTGACGTTAAAATTTTCAAGATGAAGTGAGTTTTTGCGCGATTTGTGATCGTTCCTCTACAGACATATCCTCGTTTAGCTCCCAACATGTTATGAAAAGCATTGTTGGAACCTTCTTATCTGGATGAGATGAAAAAAACAATTATCATCGGCGTGGCCGGAGGCACAGCCTCTGGAAAAACGACGGTTTCAAAAAAAATATTGGAGATGATTGGGCACGATCATCTGGCTTACATTGAGCACGATGCTTACTATCGGGACCTGAGCCATCTGCCGCTGGCCAGGCGAAAAGGGTTCAACTTTGACCACCCCGACTCGCTGGAGAACGAGCTTTTGATCGTTCATCTGGAACTGCTTCTGCAAGGTCAACCGGTGCAGATCCCGGTGTACGATTTTGCCCAATATGTTCGGACTGATCAGCTCAGGCTGGTTGAGCCCAGGCGAGTCATTTTGGTGGAGGGCATTCTCATCTTTGTCGATAAAAAACTCCGGGATATGATGGACATTAAAGTTTACGTGGATGCCGCGGCCGATTTACGCTTTATCAGGCGTTTGAAACGAGATGTTGTGGAACGAGGCCGTTCCGTAAACCACGTCATTGAACAATACCTGGAAACGGTCAGACCGATGCACCTGGAATTTGTCGAGCCAAGCAAGCGCTATGCCGACGTTATTATTCCGCGTGGTGGGCGAAATATTAAGGCTATTGAAATGGTGGTCGCTCAAATTCAACGTATGCTGGAGACTCCAACCGGTTCTGTTGAATGACAAGCTTGGATAATGAGTTTGACATAATACCAAAAATTTATCGTTGTACTTGTGTTTTTAGCAAGGGTGGGGTAGAATTGGTAAGTATTAAACGAACAGTTCTTGATATTAAGCGGGCCTGTTCCTTCAGGTGAGGAGATTGTTTATGGCTGAATCAGCGAGACCCTCAATAAAATCCGTTCAACGTAGCCTGATCGTTGGTATTCTGGTCGGTCTTATTTTTGGTTGTGTGATCGGGATTGGTCTGGCCACGCTCTACATTCGGTCAAATCCACCGGTTTACGCTGGGGGAGCCTATCCCAAGGAATTAACGCAGATATACCAAAACCATTACCTGGCTATGGTGATCGACTCTTACTTGGTTAACGGGCAATTGGAAAATGCCCAAGAACGCCTGAAATCATTCGACCAGACGACCAAAATCGAGGCTTTAGGTAGGTGGTCAGCTATATACGTGGCCGGCGGACGAGCGGCTGAAGCACAAGCCATTAATAAATTAGCCGTTGATTTAAAAGAGGCCGAGGGGTGGAATCCTGATACAATCTCGGCCGTAGCCGCTGAATTGACAAACGAGTTTCAGGGGGACAACGCCAAAGTACAGGCAATTACCACCTTTGCCAGTCAACTGGGCCAGGTACCGGTGGATACCGGCCAGCCGGGTGAAGCCGAGCCACCACCGGCGGAACCGGCCGCTACCGCTGAACCTGCTCCCTCAGGGGGGGGGGGCTTCTCCTGGACAACCGTTCTGCTTTGCCTTTTATTACTGCTTCTCGTGGCTTTAATTGCTTTTGTTCTCTACAGACGTTTAGCTGGCAAGCAGAAAGCGCCTACCAAGCCCCAAGTCGTTTGGGAAGGTGAAGGTCCGGCTCCCCTTAAGCAATGGAGTAGCACATATACCTTTGGCCAGGATAACTATGATGAATTTTTCACCATCGAGACGGAGAATGGCGACTTTCTGGGTGAGAGTGGGATGGGAATTTTGGAGACAGTTCCCGGTACTAAACCCAAGCAGGTGGTCGCTTTTGATGTTGGTCTCTTTGATAAGACCGATATAACCACCCTGTCCAGAGTGGTTATGAGTGAGTATGCTTATAATGATGAGGCTATTCGAGCCAAGGTTGATGCCAACCCCCAGGCGGAAGCGGTACTGGCCGAGCCGGGTGGCACATTTACTTTAGAAACTTCTGCCATGCGGGTCGAGGCTAAAATTGAAGAGATGGAATATGGTGAGGGGAGGAACGCCTATTTCGACAAGCTAAAAATAGCCCTGAACGTATTTGTAAAAGAGGGGGCTGACCTGAAGATAGGGACTATGGATATCCCGGATGAGTATAAATAAAGTGTTTAGATTTGCTTAACGAGTGAGAGAGCGATGGTGGTCACCATCGCTCTTTTTTTGCGCGCGTGGTCACGAGACTTTAGTCATTTTTGGCCCAATAAACGACTAAAGTCGTCACTACAAAAAACATTTTTCAGACACGCCCTGGTTAGACACGCTCCAGCGGATCAAAAAGTTTGTTATATTCTTGTAGGGCAAAACGGTCGGTCATCCCGGCAATGTAATCACATACAGTGCGATGTAGTCCCCGCTGAGCAACTAGCTCTTGAACATTTTTGGGCAAAATAATCGGTGAGGTGATGTATGCGTTGAATAGCTCTGTGATGAAACGTCTGGCCTTAAGGTCCATACGCATCAGTCGCCAATGCTGGTAGAGGTTATTGAATAAGAAATCTTTCAATTGCCGGTTCATCCGTTTGATCCCTTCCGAGTGGGTGGCGATGTTTTGAGGTAGATTCCGAATATCGGCCACACTTTTTACATTATATTGTATCAGTTGTTCATTGGTGGCGTTGACGACGTCACTGACTTCTTTGCCTACTAGCCGCCGGATGATACGGTGGCGGTCCATTTCGGTAAAACCCCGCCGGGGATTTATGCCTAATTCACCGGTAACCAGTTGCCAAAATTCAATGTTGACCAGTTGCTCCGGCACAATCATCCCCGAACGCAGCCCATCATCCAGGTCGGCCGTGGTATAGGCAATTTCGTCGGCAAAATTGACGATTTGAGCCTCCAACGTGGGTTGCCACTCTGGCTCAAAATCGGTCACATCGCTTTGGTCGTACTCCGTTTCGTGCTTTAAGATGCCCTCTCGCACCTCCCAGGTCAGGTTAAGTCCCCGAAAATCAGGGAAACGATTTTCTAATTTTTCGACAATGCGAAAGCTTTGATAATTATGGTCAAAGCCGCCATGTTCAGTCATCAGGTCATTCAGGGCCATTTCGCCACTGTGACCAAAGGGACTGTGCCCCAGGTCGTGAGCCAGGCAGATGGCCTCGGTCAAATCCTCGTTGACCCGTAACGCCCGGGCAAGGGTCCGGCCAATTTGAGCCACCTCAATGGTGTGCGTCAGCCGGGTGCGGTAATAGTCCCCCTCGGTGATTAAAAACACCTGGGTTTTATATTCTAGTCGCCGGAAGGCAGTGGTGTGGATGATTCGATCTCGATCGCGCTGATAAGCGGTGCGGTAAGGATGCTCATCCTCCTCAACCGCACGCCCTCTTGAATCACGGCTGCCCGTAGCGTAAGGTGCCAGCCGCTCGCTTTCCTGAGCTTCAATTTCTTGTCGCGAAATAAACATTGTTCACCTCCTTGAGAACTATTATAACATGTTCATCCCTGACTGAAACAATGGCGCCCCGTTCAATGTCTTATATTCAGTCATTCTTGTGCTGGATGAACACTAGGCCAATATGCCTAGTCTATAAGCATATCGTCCTATCCTCATATACATCATTCCTCTAGCCAAAATTATCTCCATTCGGCTGATGTATTTTAACGGCTTTTATGGCATACTGGTATTGTCAGGAGAGAAATTATAATTATTCACCATTTCAAACAAGCTCGTGGGGTACAATGATGAAGGTTATTCGATGGGTCTTAGTGATAGGGATTATTTGTGGAGCCGTTTTGATGGCTGGCTATCGCCTGGTCCAATCTGAAATGGAAGCCGTAGCGGCTGTACCGGATCCAGCCCCAGTTAAAGCCCCGCTCAGTGTGCAGGCAACCACTATTCAAGAGATTGAAGCGTCTGAGGTGCAAGCTGTGGTTGACCAGGCGGTGATATTTGAAGATGACACCTTTGGCTATCATATTAGCTACCCGCTCGATTGGGATAAGGTCCAACTCTCAGCCAATGTCGTCTCTTTCCAGGCTCCAGATGGTGTCACTCAAGTTAAAGTGGAAGTGGTTGGTCCATTACCGTCGGATGGTTTGGGGCCTTTTGTTGATCGCAGTCTGGGTAACGACCAGGTGCTCAGTCGCCAATTGCTCACCGTTCACGGGTTTTCGGCCGAGCGGGTAATTACCCTCTCTAATATAAATGGCGATCAGATAACCACCTTTTACATCGACACGGGCGACTCTGCTTTCGTTGTGAGCGGTGTTGGCGAACAGAAGGCAATTGAAATGATTGCTCGTTCCTTTAATGTTCCACAGTTCGTGGCTCAGCGGTAGTCTGTCTCAGATAATCTGCTTTCATCTGTTACACCCCCTGAAAAATCAGGGGGTGTTTTGTTTAAACCTCTTCCTGGTGCTCTAAGGTATCCAGATCCTTCTTTAACTTGGTAATGGTCGTTTCAATTTCCTCGATCTCATTTTGTAGCTTCAAGGGGGCGCTACTGCGACTGCCGTACGTGGCTACTTCTTCCAGAAGTCTATTTAAGTTTCCGCTATACCGAATTAATCGACGTTTTAGGGAATAGATCATTTGGTCCCGTTGTTGTTTGTCCAGAGACTCAATCGCCTGCTCCAGATTGTCAGACTCGGCCGGTGCATTTGACGACTGGCTGGCCAGTCGTTGGCTGACCCTGGCAAACAGACCTTTTGGTGGATTGACCGCCGGCGCCTGTGTGCTGGCCACAGCCGGGGCAGTTTCACGTTCGGGACGGGTGACCTTATAATGCTCGTAGCGAGTGACGAAGGTTTCCACCAACTCCAGTGAAGCCATAGCGGTCGAGGGTTCCACAAGCCAATTCCCCAGTGTTTCGCGGTAAGTGGGGTTGAGACCACGAATCACTTGTACCAACATATTTTGCAGATTAAGCGGTAGCACTCCCACCAGCGTCTCATCTGTTTGCCAGGTTCGCCAGGCCCGAAGATCGTCGACATCACCGACAATTTCATCGGCAATCCACTCACGTAATTCGGTTGAAAAAAGCTGGCAGGCGGAAGTTTCAGGATTTTTAATGACCAGGGTACGTCGTTCCAGGTCGGTGATCACCTGGGGCGTGCGGTTGTAAAAATCCTCCAGATTTTTGATGGTATCTTCCTCTCCTTTGCCCTCCAACTCGCGCATCGCCAGCACGACCAGCAAGGTTTGCTGGGAGGGGCTGGAGTTATGCCAGTAGTCCTGGAAGAGAGGATCAGCCTCGCGGCGTACCTGATCCATCACGTAGTGGGAACGGGCCGTATCATCTAGCCCCTGTTGGTGGGCGGCAAGGAGGTGATGGCCAACCATCTGTAATAGATAAGGATGGTAGCCAGCCAGGGTAAATACCAAATTTAACTCTTTGGAGGAAAACCTGACCTCACTATTAGACAGGTAACTATCGATAAGCTCTGAGGCTTCCTTCTCTGAGAAAGAACGTAGGTTGATGGTAGCGAAGATGTTAAAAAATGGAGAAGAGCGCAGCGATTCCGAATGAGTCAGTTCGACCAGGTCCAGACGGCTAGAAGTAATGAGGGCCAGGTTATGGTGAATGGCCAGGGCACGCAAGCCGCCAAAAAAATCGTTGTCAAAATGCGGATTACGCGTGACATTCTCAAACTCATCCAGCAGCAACACAACACTTAGACCTGCTTCATCTACCAGGGTAAAAATGTCATCCAGGGTGTAGTTGTCGATAGTTTCCGCTTTTAGGGCAAACTCGATTTCGGCTACCACCTCTTGGTGAGTTTTGAGAGCGCGCCGGATGGCCCGCAGGACACGTTGCCAGAAGCGGGTGGGGACGGTACCGTCCTCCAGAAATTGAAAATCTTGGTAAATGAAGGTGTACTTTGTGGGATCGAGACCAAATTTAATTTGCGTATCCGGGTGAGCCAAAATCTTGAGTAAGGAAGTTTTACCCGTGCGCCGCTCGCCCACGATGGAGGTTGATTCACAAGCTGATAGTAGACGGCTGTAAATTTGCTCAATTTCGCGACGGCGACCAATAAACCGTTCTGGGTCGTCGATGGGTCTGCCGTAACTAAAAGGACTAATGCTCATTAATTTTTGTCTCCTGCTATTATGGCCCCCATGAGATGCGTTCGGTGGTCCAGTTGCGATCACCGTTACCAAATCTGAGGTCATTGATGGGGAGCCGGGTGGCTTCACCACCAATAACCGGTATGGTCCAGATGCCCCACTGACCATCTCGGCTGGAGATGAAGGCTACCCAGCGCCCGTCTGGCGAAAAAGTTCCTAAACCGTCGTTAGTCGGGTGGTCCGATAAATTTGTAAGTGGTCCGCCTTCAATAGATCCCAGGTAGACTTCCCAATTTCCCTCGTTGTTGCCCATCACCAGCAGACGACGGTCATGCGTATCGGTGGGGATTTCTTGTTGACTCGTGACACTTTCGGGTAGGCAAAACCCGTCACCGTCGATCGTGGCGGTAGATTTTGTCCGCCAAACACCACACTGCCCCCCCCCACCGGCCAGCCAGTAGTTGCATGCATAAAATATGATTTGATCGTCGACCGCCCACAGGGGGTAGAGGGGGCTAAAGGCGTCCAGAATGTCACCGGCCAGTCTTTGGACATCCTGACTACTGGCGGGCTGATTGATTGTATCTTGAACGAAAATACTCCAAACAAAACGCCCGTCTCTAAAGAACGTCCGGTTGTTGTTGTAGACCAGACCCTGTCCATCTGGCTGCCAGGCAGGGTGGCTATCGCCGGTAGAGAAGCTGACCGAACGACCGTTAAGACCGTCCGCGTCGTATATCCAGATGGCTCTATCCTCTTCGGCATTAACCGCGAGTTGACCATCAGTTTTCCGAAAGCTTGGTTGGCGGGCGTCTCGAATCTTGCCCAATAAACCGCCATTTGGGACAGCATAGATATGGATGTCGTAACGTTCGCCGTTGTATATGGGAATCGCTAGGCGTCCCCGGATGGCAGGGGTAGGCGTAAAAATTGGTCGAGGTGTTGCCGTAGGGCTGGGGGTAGGGGTGGCTGTATCCGGTGGCAGTGGTGTGTCAGAGGGTACAGGCGTAATGCTTCCCAGAGCCTCTGCCTCAGCCTGGGCAGCCGTAGCGGTGGCTTGAGCAACGGCGGCGGCTGCCTCTTGACCGGCCTGATCCAACCTGACGGCTTCGGTCACCGCAGCAATCGCAGTGGCTTCTTTTTGGGAAACTTCGGTCACTCGGGCCAGGGCAATGGCGGCCATGGCTTCAGCGGCCTGAGCTGTGGCCCGAATTTGAGCCACTTCCTGAGGATTTCCTTCTGCTTCTGCTTCGGCCGCTGCTACTTCCGTGCTGGCGGCAATAATGGTTGCCTCTAACTGGGCTACCTCGGTTAATCGCAGGGCCTCAGCAGCATCAAGGGCGGCCATTGATTGTTCTCTGGTTTCCTGAAGATTTTGGACCAAAATGCCGGTATAAATCAGCACACCCAACAGTAACCCGGCCAGTACCAGCGCTGTCCAGCGCCGGACTCGCTCGACCGGAGTTTTGGCCTGGCGTTGCCGCTCGTGGTGTTCCCACTCTTTGGCCACTTTTCCCAGTTCCTCGCGTACCCAAGCCAGTTGCTTGAACTCCCTTAACCATCGTTGCAATAACCCCACTCGAAATTCGTAGGGTTCTTGGTTGTTGATCACGTCTCGCTCAAAAAGGGTTTTGAGGCCAGTCGTCACCTCACCGGCCGGAGGGTACAACTTGGCCTTACGGAGGGCCCGATCCACGTTTCGACGCATCACGCCGGCCCGATATCGTGGTGCCGTGTCTGCCAGAGCGGCCAGAATAGCTCTTTCTACCGGCGTTGAGGCTTCCCACACAAATTGTAGATTCGGGGTACTTTGTTCCATTGCGTCAGGCAGAACGGCCTCTACATCTGCCACATCCAACTGTTTTGGTTTATGGTCATTCCAATAGGTAAACAGATTGTGGCACAGCAGTTGGGTATAGTAGGGGTGGCCTGCGGTGAGGCGCAAAATTCGCTCGATGGCTGGCCGGGTATAGGCATAATATTTGGACACCGGTCGGGTAATGAGATCTTCGGCAAAATCCGGGTCCAAAAAGCTGATCTTGCGATAAACCGCCAAATCAAATAGTTCCGAAGAGCGCCGGGCTTCCTCAACCCGACTACCCAGCGCAAAGATAAAATCCAGGTAGTTCGTGTGTTGGGTCAAAGCGCGCAGGTAGTTGCAGACGTCAGGAGGCAGCTCACCCACCTGAACTTTCTCTTCCAGGCGGTTTGTTTCGTCAAACATCAGTAACAGATGACGTCCTCCCAGGGCAGCAATTACCGGGGGCAGGAAAATATTTTCAAACTGCTCGCGTGGGTTCTTCTCAAAATCGCGGCGAGCCGGCCTGTCTAACAAGGGCACGCCTTCTACCCCCCGCAGTCCCAGGGCAATTTTACGGGCCACTTCCCATAACAAGCCATCCATACCCTCCAGGTCCATCCCCTGCAAATCCAGCAAGATGGGTACGTAGTGGTCGTCGCCCAACCGTTCTTTCATCTGGTAAAGAATGGAGGTTTTTCCCGTGCGCCGTTCGCCATACAGCACAATAATATTGTCCTGATATTTGCCCCGCAGGTGCTGGCGTAACCAGGCATACACGTCCTCCCGACCAAAGAACATGGCCGGGTCTTTGACCGGCACTCCGGCAATATAGGGATTAACTATAAATGTCTCAGTTTCGGTAGGCATTTGCATCCCACTTTTTAGCCTGACCAGTTGGGTGAGGCCAGGAAAAGAGTCTCAATCTGCCCAACTTACGGTAAATTTATCTCTCTTGTAGAGCCCGGCCCTCGCATGAGGATGCGGGACCTACGAAAAAGCCCCTCTCTCGTAGAGAGGGCATCCCTATGCCCGGCCCCCGCATGGGGATGCGGGACCTACGAAAAAGAAAATTCCCATGATGTCAAAATATTATAGACTATGGCTCAAAAAGTGTCGAATGATTAAACTTAGAAACAATCGTCCGTTAGGATGATAACCCATACTCAAATGTCAAACTGGAAAAAGATCTGGCCTGCTGCTGAGGATGACACGGTTGG
Organism: Anaerolineae bacterium; assembly: GCA_034409055.1. Lineage (GTDB taxonomy): Bacteria > Chloroflexota > Anaerolineae > 4572-78 > J111 > DAOUMU01. Next base: position 8,094 of record DAOUMU010000134.1, on the reverse strand, counting down.
GGAACAACTATCTATTTGCTCCCCCTTTTTGCCTTTGGTATACTTTTCCTTAACATCATAATATCACATAGGGATAATAAAGAGAATGACCCATTCGTCCCCCATTAAATTTGGTACTGACGGTTGGCGAGCAGTTATTGCCGATACCTATACTTACGCTAACGTGCGTCGCTGCGCGGCTGGCCTGGCCCAGTACCTTCTTGGCCAGGGATATGAGCGTCAGGGTATTGTCATTGGTTATGATACCCGCTTTGGCTCAAAAGATTTCGCTGAGGTGTCGGCCTCAACCCTGGCCGCCTTCAAGATTCCCGTTTATTTGTGTGATCGTCCGACGCCGACCCCGACCATCTCCTATACCATTATTGACAAACAGGCTGCCGGCTGTATCATCATTACGGCCAGTCACAATCCCGGTAAATACAATGGGTTCAAATTCAGACCGGACTATGCCGGCTCCGCCCGGCCCGAAATTGTGAAAGCGATCGAAGCCCGGATACCGGACGATGCTGAGGCTTTCCAGGTACCGCTCGCTGAGGCACGTCGCCAGGGATTGGTGACCGACATCAATCCCCTGCCGGCCTACTATGCCAAGTTGAACACCCTGGCCAATTTTGAACGCATCAGGTCTGCTGGCCTCAAGGTTGTGGTCGACGCGATGCATGGCGCTGGCGGTGGTCTCTGGCCCCAACTGTTGGCTGACGGTACGACGACTGTAACCGAGTTGCGGGGCGAACCTCATCCTAACTTCCCGGGTATGCACAATCCGGAGCCGTTGGTCCATAACCTGTTCCCCCTGGCCGAAGCGGTCAAAGCCGGAGCCGATGTAGGTCTGGCCGCCGATGGCGATGCGGATCGGGTTGGGGTGTTGGATGAGCATGGCGAATTTGTCAACCCATTGCAGCTTTATGCCCTCCTGCTGCTTTACTGCTTAGAAGTGCGGGAGTTGCGTGGCCCAATTGTGCGGACCATTACCTGTACGACGATGGCCAACAAACTGGCCGCCAAATACAACCTGCCGGTATACGAAACTGCCATTGGCTTTAAACACGTTGGGCCGAAAATGGTCGATGTTGGGGCCATTTTCGGGGGTGAGGAAAGCGGCGGCTATGCCTTTGGCGATCACATCCCCGAGCGGGATAGTTTTGTCTCCGGCCTCTACTTGCTCGACTTTATGGCTGTGACCGGACGCACTATGCGCGGCTTGATCGATTATCTCTTTGCACAAATCGGTCCACACTACTACCAACGCATTGATCTGAGTTACGATGCGGCCCAACGCCAGGCGGTGTTACAACGTATGCAAAAGGCCAACCCCGACCGGTTGGCCGGTCTGAAAGTGACCGGTTTGGTTACCATCGACGGCTTCCGGTTTGATTTGGAAGACGGGGGCTGGCTCATCGTTCGTTTTTCCGGCACCGAGCCGCTACTCCGTATTTATTGCGAAACGACCCACGGCGATCGGGTGCAAGAACTGCTGGAGGCCGGGCAGGAGTTGGCAGGGATTTAGGATGTTAATAGATTCTCATTGTCACTTGAACTTCGACGCTTTTGATAAAGACCGCTCTGAAGTCCTGGCCCGGGCCAAAGAAGCGGGCATTGTCGCCGTTATCAATCCCGGCACCAATTTAGAGGATAGCCGGCAGATTGTGACAATGGCGGAGGAAAATCCCGACGTGTATGTTGCCGTTGGTTTTCATCCTAATGACTCGGCGGCATTTGATGAAGCGGCCTTAGCCCAATTGCGTGAGTTAGCCAATCACCCGAAAGTGGTGGCCATTGGCGAAATTGGGCTGGATTATTACTGGGACGAAGCCCCACGTCCGGTTCAGCGGCGAGTTTTTGAGCAGCAACTGGCCCTGGCCAAAGAAATTGGCCGGCCGATTATCATTCACCAGCGTGAGTCGGCGGCAGATACGATGGCCGTGCTGCGGCAATGGGGAGCGGGTCGAGACCATCCCGGCCTGGTGTTGCACTCCTTTTCTGGGGATCAGGCCATGGCTGAAGAGGCCGTCGAGCTGGGTTTTTACATTGGTATTACCGGCCCGGTCACCTTCAAAAATGCCCGCGATTTGCCCGCTATTGTCGCTGCCTTACCTCCGGAGCGATTGTTGGTCGAAACCGACGCTCCCTTTCTCTCGCCGCACCCCTTCCGGGGCAAACGCAATGAGCCGGCCCGGGTCAAATTGATCGCCGAGCGGGTAGCTGCTTTGCAAGGGGTATCTCTGGCTGAAATGAGCCGGCAATTGGTGGAAAATACCGTTTCTTTGTTTAAATTGCCTGAGGAAATTTCTTTTTCGTAGACCCTACATCCCTATGCGGAGACCGGGCATGGGGATGCCCTCTCTACAGAGAGATAAATCTGTATCATAGGAATTTTCTTTTTCGTAGGCCCCGCATCTCCATGCGGGGGCCGGGTATGGGGATGCCCTTTCTACGGGAGAGATAAATCTGTATCATAGGAATTTTCTTTTTCGTAGGCCCGCATCCCCATGCGGGGGCCGGGCATGGGGATGCCCTCTCTACAGAGAGATAAATCTGTATCATAGGAATTTTCTTTTTCGTAGGCCCCGCATCCCCATGCGGAGGCCGGGCATAGGGATGCCCTCTCTACGAGAGAGATAAATCTATTGAATTTAGCAGTAAACGAGGAATTAAATGTCTCAAATCTCTTCTCTGCTCAGCTTGGTGGCTGAAGACATAAAACATGTTGAAGATAAAATGCGCTCGGGTATCGGAAGCCGGTATGAAGATTTGCAGGCCGTGGTCGATTACCTGGTTGGAGCCGGTGGCAAACGGCTACGACCGGCGCTAGCCCTGATGGCGGCCAACTTTTATCCCGTGGATAAGGAAAAATCTTATTCCCTGGCTGCTTCAGTCGAGTTGCTCCATACGGCTACCCTGGTCCACGATGATGTGATTGACAATTCGCTCTTCCGGCGGGGTATGCCGACGCTCAATGCCAGTTGGAGTCCCGGCGCAACCATCCTGACCGGCGATTACCTTTTTGCTCGCTCGGCGGAGTTGGCGGCCGAAACCGGGGATGTGCGCATTGTGACCATTTTTGCCCAAACCCTGATGACAATTGTGGGGGGGGAACTGCAACAACTGTTCAGCGACGGCCACGGCAGTGTGCCCAGCCAGGAAGAGTATCACCAGCGCATTTATGCCAAAACTGCCTCTCTGTTTGCGGCCGGTACCCAAAGCGGTGGCATTCTGTGTGGTGCTTCTGAAGAAGAGATCCAGGCCCTGCATGATTATGGCTACCATTTGGGGATGGCTTTTCAGATTATCGATGACATCCTTGATTTTCGAGGTGATGAAGATCGGATGGGTAAGCCGGTGGCCAATGATTTGCGCCAGGGCATAGCCACCCTGCCGGTCATGTGTTTCGCCGAAAAATCACCCGATCATCCCACCATTCTCAAGGCGATCCGGCGAGAACCGGTCAGCGATCAGGAAATATTGGCGGTGGTGGAGCAAATTCGGGCTTCGGGTTGTGTCGAGGCAGCCATGGAGGAAGCCCGTCGTTTTGTCCGGCAGGCCCAGGCCGACTTAGAGACTCTTCCCGACAACCCCTACCGGCAGGCGATGCACGGTCTGGCTGATTATACGGTGGCTCGTGATATTTGAAGAATGAGATGGACCTCTCTATCATCATCGTCAACTGGAACGTCAAAGAGCTGCTCCGCGATTGTCTCCAATCCCTGCTGGCTGCCAACCAGGCTACGCCCGACCTGGCCACCGAAATCATCGTCGTGGATAGTGCCTCGACCGATGGCAGCCCGCAAATGGTGCGTGATGCGTTCCCCCAGGTGCGCCTCATTGCCAGCGATAAGAACCTGGGCTATGCCGGAGGTAACAATACCGGTGTGGCCGCAGCCCAGGGACGTTACCTTTTCCTGCTCAACCCCGATACGGTGGTGAAGCCCGGTATGCTCACCTACATGGTTGACTATATGGACGCCCACCCCAGGGTAGGCGCGTTGGGGCCGCAACTGCTCTGGCCTGACGGTAGTCCCCAATCCTCCCGCCGCCGCTTTCCTGCTCTGGGCACGCTTTTTTGGGAAAGTACCTTGTTGGGGCAATGGTTTCCCCACAATCGTTACATCCGGCGCTACCACATGGCCGACCGTCCCCCCGACCAACTGCAAACCGTGGATTGGCTGGTTGGGGCGGCTCTTTTGGTTCGGGGCGAAACCTGGGGCCAGGTTGGTCCCCTCGAAGAAACCTTTTTTATGTATTTTGAAGAGACCGATTGGTGCCGCCGCTGCGCCGAGGCCGGCTGGGAAATTCATTACCTGCCCACGGCCCAGGTCATCCACTACGAGGGCAAATCCAGCGAGCAGGTCCTCGCCGCCCGGACCGTTCGTTTCCAACGGAGCAAAATTCACTACACCCGTAAATATTTTGGTCCAGGCTGGGCCACTGTGCTGCGCCTTTTTTTGTGGGCCAATTTTGCCTGCCAATGGCTCGAAGAAAGCGCCAAATGGCTCGTCGGTCATCGGCGGGCACTACGCCGGGAACGGATGGGGATCTATGGTCAAGTTCTGCGTGAGTTGTGAGGCGGGCGGGGAGCGGGGAGCGAGGAGGGGGGAGCGAAGAGCGGAGAGCGAAGAGCGGGGAGCGAGGGGCGGGGAGCGGGGAGCGAGGAGGGGGGAGCGTAGACCACCTGTCGCTCTACGCAACATGCAACATGCAACACGCAACACGTCCTTGGCATATGGGTTTAACGTAGCTATAACCAACCCTCCCCGCAAGCGCAAGGCAAATCTTACCGGCTAACATCATGATCAAAGTCACTTTTCTAACCGGCGAATATCCGCCCATGCAGGGCGGTATCGCCGACCACACCACCTACCTGGGGCAGTACCTGGCCCCGCTGGGTGTCGAATCTTCGATTTTAATCAGTCGCCGCTGGCAAGAAACAGGACAAACGACAAATGGCCAGCCTCAATCCAAAACCGTCCCTGCTGACCCACGCCGGCCCGGACCGGCTCATTCGCCCATTCGTCCGTCCGTTCATCCGCTGATTCCCGACTGGAGTTGGCGCTGTTGGCCGGCCATCGTTCACTTTCTCAAGCGCCATCAACCGGACGTATTGCACATTCAATACCAGGCGGCTGCTTTTGACCTGGGGGGGTGGGTCAACTGGCTGCCCTGGTTTTTGAAAAAGTGGGGCTTCAACACGCGCCTGATCACCACCTTTCACGACTTACGCATACCCTATATTTTCCCCAAGGCCGGTCCCTTTCGCTGGTTTTCTATCCTGGCCCTGGCCCGTCACAGCGATGCCGTCATCTGTACCAACCGCGAAGACCTCCAAACCCTCTGTCACACCTTGGATATACCTCCCTCCTCCTCTCTTTCCTCTACTCCCCCGCTCCCCCACTCCCCTGCCCCCCTGCTCGCTCATATCCCCCTCGGCAGCAACGTCGAACCCCAACCCCCGGCCGATTTCGACCGTAATGCCTGGCGCAAAAAATATCGAGCCAGGGCTGACACCCTGCTGCTGGCCTACTTTGGTTTTTTGAACGAGAGCAAGGGCGGCGAAGAGTTGATAGAAGCCCTGGCCTTATTGCGGCAGCAGGGTCTTGATGCTCACCTGTTGTTCATTGGGGGGGATGTGGGCCACGCCGACCCGACCAACGTGGCCTATGCCCAACGGGTCCAGGCTCTGGTTGAACGTCACGCGCTGACCGATTTTGTCCACCGGACCGGCTACACCGACCTGGCCCAGGTATCGGCCAACCTGCTGGCAGCCGACGTGGTGGTCATGCCCTATCGTGACGGCGTCTCCTTCCGCCGCACCACCCTCATTGCCGCCCTGCGCCACGGTTGCCCCGTGGTCAGTACCCATCCCGCCGATTCTAATCTCATCCCTGAAATCCAGCCCGGCCAGAACATGCTCCTGGCCCCCCCCCGCAATTCCATTGCCCTGGCCCAGGCCATTGTGCCCCTGGCCGAGGATGCCACTTTACGTCAGAAATTGGCCGAGGGGGCTAAACAGTTGGGGGCGTTGTTTGAGTGGGAAAGGATTGCCGGGGAGACGGTGGGGGTGTACCGGCAGTTGGTGGCTGCTTAGAAAAATTCAAAATGAATTTTTTTTGAAATTTAAATTGAAATATTTCAGGCCGTTTTTTGTGTTATAATGTGGTTATAGGGTCGTTATCTAACTACTGACTACCTAATCTACCCATATCGGGGTGTTGTATAGTGGCTGGCCGGTAGGCAAAGGCTATTCGTAGCGCTGCTCATTGGCGGCGTTAGTATGCATCAAGAGTGAGGAATATCATGACACGGTATCAAAGATCAATGCAAATTTGGATGTTATTGGTTTGTGCTGCGCGAGAAAGAAAGTCGTATACATACGGCCAGATTGCAAATATATTAGGAATGGGTGGAGCCGGTGTAATAGCCCAGTTCCTTGGACCTATTATGTGGTTGTGTGAAGATAATGGATATCCTCCTTTAACTGTGCTTGTTGTTAACCAAGACACTGGATTACCAGGAGAAGGACTGTCAACGATTCAAGAAGTCAATGAAGATCGGGAACGGGTTTTTAACTTCAATTGGTTTGCCATTGAACCACCTCAGATCAAAGATTTTCAAAAGGCTACTCGATAAGCTTGAGATTTGTTTGGCTGATGGATAATAATTACTCTTTTGGCTATCCCCAACAATGCACACGATGTGTAAATATATCGGGCTGTGAAATATCCTTGCGAGTTGCTCCATATCTTAAGCAAGGGGATGGGCCAAAAGTGATGCTAATTGGTCAAGACCCAACACTTTACAACAAACCGGAGCGGGTAACTCACGTACTCATGCTCAACGAGTCAAACAGCCAACTTTCACGTTGGCTAAAAGGACTTTTTGGAACAGAGAATTTTGACTCGCTCACATTATATGCGACCAACTTGGTGAAATGTTCATTTCCTGAGCCACCGTCCAGGGTGAAGGAAGGCGGGTTAAAATTCCTGCGGCCTTATTTTGAAAATTGTAGTGATTATCTCTCTAAAGAACTACTCAACTTTCGACCTGATTTTGTTTTAACATTAGGTGAACCGGCTCACAAGTTATTTATCTCTATGCTGGACAATTCCATTGAAATACCCGGCTCTATGCAAGCCGCTTTCACAGGACAATTTATCAAAGTAAACCTGCAAGGTTTTGCATTTGATTATTCTCCGTGTTTACACATCAAAACTTTCCGTGTGGCTGAAGTGTATGGAGAAAGCGTAAAGTTATTTAAACAAGGCTTATCAAACTATTTCTGTGAATAGTGCAAAGATTTTGACGGGCAGGTGGCAGTCCCTTCGGCACTCCCTACGGTCGCAGGACAGGCTCCGCGGAGCATAGTACCGATGAGCGTGGGGAAGTGAGACCCAAGCGACACACGGGAGGGAAGGCGAAGCCGGGCATAGCGCGTTGTCGGCCGGAAAGACGGGAAGGACTTCGAGCCTACAAACCGTCTCAACAAAGAACCAGCAACAGGTGACAGGGTAGCCCAGCTACGCTGCGCGGCCAATCGGGGTGTCGCCTGATTGGTTTCCAACGTGGTCAAAAGCGTTGGAACCGAGGAACCGGATGCGGGAGTTCCGCACGTCCGGCTCTGTGGGGGGGACGGCAGGTAACTGCTGCCTCTACCCGGTCACGCGACCCGAAAAGCTGCGTTCAATTGGAGTTGATTGGGCCAACAAACTAACTTTTAATTCAGCGTTCCGTCGCCAACCTTTTCGGGCGCGTGAAGCGGAGGCGTTATGTGGCTGGGCGTATAAAGTTGTTGCTCGCCTGTTGAAAGGAGGGTGTTTAATGAGGGGAAAATGAACGATAATTATAAATTTCTATAGACGTTAAGATAAAGATTTTGAGTTTACATAACAGAAAGGTTGTACTATAGAGGTTAAGATAAGCGCACGGTTTAGTCATTGAGGGTCACGAAACCAACTGAAAAAACCAAGCTTATGCGAAAGGAGAAGTGCGGTTGATCAGACGGATACACGCCCTGCTGTATTTCTTTGAGGGCAAAACAGTGGCTGAGATAGTCGAGTTGTTGGGGTTGAGTGTCCAGACAATGTACAACTATCTGAAAGC
>DAOUMU010000133.1:0-17173 GCA_034409055.1 Anaerolineae bacterium | reverse complement strand
CCGGGGCCCAGACTGCCAGGTCTTCAATGGGGCAGAAACAGACGCTCCACGCCGGGCCGGGAGCGGGGGCGGGTCACGGACCACGCCGCGAGCAAAGATTTGTTTCTTAGGCGTGGTCCGTGGTTAGTCGTCAGTCGTCAGTCGTTTGGATGGCATAGTAGCAGACCACGGACAACATACAATTGACAACGAACGAAACGCCGCCAGGGGTTGTCTCTGGCGGTGTTTTTGTTGTATACTGAATGTAATGGGGGTTACCCTGAATTTCAGGAGGAAACCTATGGAACCGATCACCATTGCCGCTATTGCTGGTGCCGTGGCCTGGGGACTGAAACGAGTTGGCCAGGGATTGCTGTCAAACGCAACCCCGGATTTGCTTGTAGAGCCGGTTCGGTTAAAGTTGCAGCGATTTTTGCACAAGGCGGAAGCCGATAAAGCGCTGCGGAAAGCGGTCCAAACCACTCTGGCTGAGGCTGGCGCACCCACGGATGATGAAGATGACCTTCAACGTTGGCTCAAGACAGTTAGTCTCGACCGACTGACGGCTAAAAAGAACGACGCCTTACGTCGTCAAGTGGCCCGGAGTATCTTGACCGCCACCGACCCCACCGCTGCCCCGCCCGAGGAACTGGTGATCGCCCTGGGCTGGCCGCGCAGCCAACTGGACCAGCTTAGCCAACTGCTGGTCGCCCTGCGTGCCCAACTCTACTCGCTGGAGGCCTGGCGGCCCCTCGTCGAATACGCCGACGAAGCGATCAAGCGGGGCCAGTTGGCCGGAATTTTAAGCCACCTGGCCCGGCTGGACAACGTCTTCGTCGAGACGGAGGCGGGGGAAGCCCTGCGCGTCGTCATCAAACAACAGGGACTAAGTCAAGCTGAAGCCTCCACTATTGAGACCCTCTACAGAGATGATCTGGTTCGTGATCTAAAAATGCACGACTTCCGGGGCATCGTCCAGATGCGGCAGGACATCCGCCTGCCCCTGGCCGACATCTACCTGGAGCTGGGCCTGCTCAGCGTGGGGGGTGATGAAGCCGAGCGCCGGCAGGCCCGGGAGCAACTGCTGGCCATGCGGGAGACCGAGCGCCTGGCCGAGGAAGAGCGGGCCCTGCGCCAAAACCGGGTCACCGACGCCCTGGCCCGGGCCCAGAAGCTGGTCATTTTGGGCGAACCGGGCGCGGGCAAAACCATCTCCCTGCGCTTTATCGCTCTCATGCTGGCCTACGGCTCCGGCGGGGCGACCCGCCTGGGCCTGGAGGCGCCCTACATCCCCCTCATGGTCCGCCTGGCCGACTTTGCCCAGGCCCTGAAAAAGACCCCGGCCCTATCCCTGGATAAGTTCCTGCTGCAACTGGTCGAGCAGGCCCACACCATCCCCCGCCTGGGAGAGGTGATGCGCCTGGCCCTGGAGAAGGGGGCCTGTATGGTCCTCCTGGACGGCCTGGACGAGGTGGGGGACGACCCGGTCCGGGGCCGGAGCCTGCGCCAGCAGGTGCTGAAAGGGGTGCAGCAATTTGCCGACCGCTGGTGCAGCGACCCCGAAGAGCGCCCCAACCGGCTGGTGGTCACCAGCCGCCTTGAAGGCTACTGGGATGACTCCCTGCACGGCCTGGAGTACGTTCAACTCAGCCCGCTCCAGCCGCCCGACGAGATCGAGGCCTTTTTGTTACGCTGGTACACCGCCCACGAGCAGGCCCACGACCCGGAGCTGGCCCCGGCTGAAGCCCACACCCGGGCCGGGCAGCGCCTGGCCGACCTCCTGCCCTGCGTGCTGGAGTGGCCCAGCGTCCGCCGCCTGGCCACCAACCCCCTGCTGCTGACCATCCTGGCCCTGATCCACGAAAACGTGGGCAAGCTGCCCAACCGCCGCATCCGGCTGTACGAAATCAGCGCCCAGACCCTGATCGAATCCTGGCGGCAGGCCCAGACCGGCCTGCCCAGCGAGTCGCTGGCCGACCTGGGCGAAGAGACGGTCATCCGGGTCATGGCTCCCCTGGCCTACTGGCTGCACGAGCATCACCCTGGCGGCACGGCCTCCTTCCGGGAGTGGCAGACCCGGCTGGTCGACATCCTGGCCGAAGAGGGCTTTGAGGCGGAGGCCACCGAGATTGGCCGGCGGTTCCTCCACCACGCCCGCTACGAAGCCGGCCTGCTGGCCGAGCGGGGCCTGGGCCAGTTCGGCTTCTCCCACCTGACCTTCGAGGAGTACCTGGCTGCCCGGGAAATGGCCCGCCAGCGGGCCGAGGAGCGGCGGGGCATGCTCAAGGCCCACTGGGAAGATCCCCGCTGGCACGAGGTCATCCTCCTGGCCGCCGGCCAACTGGGCATTGTCGAGGCCCGGCGGGACGACGCCAGCGACTTTATCGAAGATCTGCTTAAGGTGGAGCCGGTCGACCCGGCCAACGCCGGGCGGCAGGTGGTCCTGGCCGGCCGGGCCCTGGCCGATATCGGTCCCCGCAGCGTCAGCCCCCGTACCCGCCGCTGGGTCCTCGACGCTCTGCGCGAAACCATGCAGGACCTCGATCCCGACAGCCAACAACCGCACGATCCGCCCCAAACCCCCGTCCGTACCCGCTACGAGGTCGGCGAAGCCCTGGATGAGTTAGGCTGGCTGCCCCCCGACCTGAATGCCTGGCTGCGCTGTCCTGATTGCGCCGACGACGGCGGCGATTTACTGGTCATGAAATACCCGGTCACCAATGCCCAGTTTGAGCAGTTTGTTGTGGCCGGGGAGTATGAAAATCCGGCTTATTGGGGGGGGAAAGAGAGTGAGGGGTGGCACTATCGAGAGAGATTTGAATGGTCAGCACCGCGTTGGTGGAATGACACCCGCTTTGGCCAACAGCGGCGGGGTTATCCGGTGGTAGGTGTTTCCTGGTACGAAGCTGTCGCTTACGCAGCTTGGTTGACGGAATTGCTTCGACAGGCCAGTGGTGATCAGATTGGTCTACCACCTGGGAATCGAGTCCTAGTTGCGGATCTACTAGAAATGAGCGCTACCAACGTGCGCCTGCCCAGCGAAACCGAGTGGGAAAAAATGGCCGGTGGAGCGGCTTACACGGATCGTTATCCCTGGGACCGACTGGCAAGTTCAGCTACACGGAAGGAAGCGGCTATTCGGGCTCGGGCCAATACCGAGGAGGCGGATCTGAATGGAACCTCACCAGTGACTATGTATCCTTTGGGAATCAGCCAGCCCTTTAGCTTGATGGACCTAGGTGGCAATGTTTGGGAATGGACGACCACTCCAAGCGATCCTGTCTATATTCTTCGTGGTGGGGCGTGGGATTGGAACAAGGAGCGTGCTCAAGTTAGGGGGCGTGACTGGTACTCTTTTAGTAGGTCGCCTTATGGTAGCTTCCCGTACGACAGATACAACTTTGTCGGATTTCGTTTGGTGTCCCCCATTGTTTCTGGCTTCTGAATCCTGAATTTCAGATTCCTAAAGCAGGGGGGTGGGGGAAGTATGAGGGATGAAGGATGAAGGCGGAAACCCCATTCGCCATTCGCCGGTTCGTTTTAACATAAAGACCTACCGTCATCCCTGGCTCGTATCACTACTCACCGGCTGAAGCCTCGACTCCAAGAGCAATGATAACTTCTTCGCCAAGCGGAGTCGAGGCTTCAGCCGGTCGCTAAAAATCAGCTACGCTTGCCTACTGACATTTCAAGGCTATGTCCCGGGTAAAGTGTGGTGGTAAAATACTGCCATCTCAGTCGGAGGGAAAAAACGATGCTTGATGGCCACCATCCACCCCATATTTTCCTCGACAACACGTGGTACATCATCACTTCTGCCACGCTCGATCATGCCCACCTCCTGGCCAGCGACCGGGCCAAAACGCTGGTACGCGACAAGCTCAAAACCCTGGTCGAGCAATTTGAACTCACCCTGCGTGCCTGGGTCATTCTGAATGATCACTACCACGTGCTGCTCAAAACAAAACGGGGTGAAGATTTATCTCACTTTTTTGGTCAGTTGCACGGCAGTACCTCACGACAGATCAATCTTTGGGCTGGTATCGCCGGCCGGCAGGTGTGGCACAACTACTGGGATACCTGCATTCGGTCTGAGGTGGATATGTGGAAACGGTTTAACTACATCCACCAAAATCCGGTCAAACACGGTTATGTATGGCACATGATCGATTGGCCGTTTTCCAGTTATCATTACTACCTGCGCACAAAGGGGGAGGAATGGCTGGCCGATTGCTGGCGACGTTATCCGGTGATTGATTATCTGGCCGGGGATGATTTTGATTTGACCGGCTGAAGCCTCGACTCCAGAGGCAATGATGATTTCTGAGCCCAGCGGGGGCGAGGTTTTAGCCGGTGAGGATCGGGTCAAATCGAGACGCGGGCCGAGGCCAAAAGAAAGACGGCGTGATTTGTCCCTGGCTGGCATCGATTTTGTCTTTCACAGCGTTTTTATTATACTGACTAACCAGCCATTTTCAAAGAAAGGACAAATCCTTATGGCCCGTAACACCAAAAAACGACAAAAGGCGCTGCAACGCAAAGCAGCCAAACGTAAGCAGAAAAAGGCCGGGATCAAGCAACGCTTTCGAGGCGGGGGACAAGCCTGGCTGCGCCAGGCCGGTACCTGGCCCCTGCACGAGGTATTACTGACGGAAGCGTGGGATCAGGCAGGGGCTATCGTCCAGATTCTGGTGGCTCGTCAATCGCCACAGGGCCAGATTGCGGTGGGAACATTTTTGGTCGATCTTGGCTGCCTGGGGGTCAAGAGTGCTTTTGCCCGCCTTTTTGAAACGCGGCCTGAATACCAGGAATTACGCCATAGGATGACGTCGCGCCAACCGGTGAGGTCGGCCGACCTGAACCTGGTGGCCAAAATTATCCGGGAGGGCCTGGCCTATGCTGACGAGCTTGGCTTCAAGCCCGATCCTGATTACCGGCAGGCCATGCAGGTCCTGGGAGAGGCCGACCCTGATGCCTGTGCCGTCCCTATCCCCCTGGGCAAAGATGGCAAGCCCTTTTTTATCGCCGGGCCTTACGACAATGTAGACAAAATTATGGCCAAGCTGACCAAAAAGTTGGGACCGGATGGCTTCCTCTTCCTGGTACCCATAGGCCCCGACACTGAAGTGTTCCTGGACGAGGAGGATTGAAACCAGGAGGTAGGGGGGCATGCTGTCAAGCGTCTTGATTCTGACCCTGTTCTTTGTCCTATACGCCGTACTGCACAGCCTGTTGGCCGCTTTGCCGGTTAAAAACTGGGGCCGGCGCGTTTTTGGCCCGGGCACCGACCGCTGGTACCGGCTGGTTTACAATCTGCTGGCCGTTGTCACCCTGCTGCCTATTTTTCCTATGCTGGCCCTGCTGCCGGATCAAACGCTGTACGTGGTGCCGGCTCCCTGGCGCTGGCTGATGGCCGGCGGGCAGTTGTTGGCTCTGGCCGGCCTGGGGCTTGCCTTTTTGCAGACCGGTCCCCTGCATTTTTTGGGCCTGGCCCAACTATTTGCTGCCCGGCCGGCTGAAAGCAGTTCGTTGCAGATAGAGGGCTTCTACCGCTGGGTGCGGCATCCCCTTTACTTTTTTAGTCTGCTTTTCCTGTGGCTGAGCCCGCTGATGAGCCTGAATTTACTGACCACTTATATCCTGTTCACTATCTATTTTTACGTCGGCTCGATCTACGAGGAGAAGCGCTTGCTGGTCGAGTTCGGCCCGGCCTATCGAGAATACCAGCGCTGTGTCCCCCGCCTCATCCCCCTTCCCGGCCGGTGTTATCCTGCGACACCGAAATAAGTACATCAGACCAGAATTTGACTTGCCAGCAGGGTAAAAAGTAACTTCCGCTTGATGTCGCCAGACAACTCGTGAAACGTGAAACGTGAAGCGTAATGACTTATCTACGACTCACTCACTTGCCCTGTGGGTTTACGTCACTGGCCCTGTGGGTTTACGCTTTACGTGGTTGGATGCTTTATGGGGTTGTCTCATCGGAAGCTACTTTTTCATTGCTAATTCTGGTTCTATGAAGTATAACGTTTCACGCTTCACGTTTCACGTTTCACACTCGCCAACACCAACCGTCGAAAGCTCCGGCTGATCCGCTCCAGGTCAAAGCCCAGGGTCTGCCGCTGGTATATGAAAAGGTCGGCGTTTAGGGGGGCCAGAATGGCATCAACCAGGTAGGGAATATCCAAGTCGGCGGTCTCTCCGTTTTGTTGGGCTTGCTGCAACAGCATGGCCACGGTCGTCCGTAACCAGGGCAGCCACAGATGGGGCAAGATTTGCCGGGCTACCTCGTCCTGTGGCAACACCCCCTGTTTTTGCACCTCACACAGCAACGGGGCATGCGAATCCATAAAATGGACCAGGCGGTCTAAAAAGGTGGTCAGTCGGGCAATAAGCCTTTCTGTGATGGCACTCATCGCAAGGTCGGCTTTGAGGTCGCTGAGATCGTTTTGAAGTTGAAGGAATAAAGTAACCGGTTAAAACTGGCAAGAACAAAAAGAGATGAGCTATTTAGCTCATCTTTTTTGTTTGCCCCCAAGATTGGAACAGTCAGGCTATCTCTGGTAAAATAGATGGCCTGTGTCGGCTAATCTGAGTAAACAACGATCTAATCGCATAATCATCTACCTGGCCTTAATGGCCCTGTTGGGTTTAGGGCTGTGGCTGCGCCTGCGCTTTGTCCAGGCGGTCCAACTGTATCCCGACGAGTTTGTGACCCTGCTGGCCGTGCAAATGATTGGCCAAAAGGGGCTACCCGTGATGCCCTCCGGCCTGTTTTACGAGCACGGCCTCTTGTTTTCCTATCTGGGCAGCCTGGCCGCCCTTTTCGGCCCGATTCGGTTGGCTGCGCGTTTCGCCAGTTTGCTGTGTGGCCTGCTTACTGTGGGCCTGACCTTTTGGCTTGGCCACCGCTGGTTCTCACCGGCGGTCGGCCTGATGGCCGCTACCGGCTTGACCATCGCACCCGCGGCCATCGCGTGGAGTGGGCGGGCCAGAATGTATGCCCTATTGCAGTTGCTGGTCTTATTGACCCTCTGGCTGGCTTACGAAGGGCTGGTGCAGCGTAAGGCTGCCTGGCGCTGGGCCGCCCTCTTGACCTATCTGGGCGCTACCCTGTCCCATTTCGTGGCCGTGACCCTGGCCCCGCCCCTGATCCTGGCCGCTATTAGCTTCCGATGGCGGCAGACTAAGGTGGAGAAACAGAGGAGCGAGGCAGCAGAGGCGCAGGTAGGCACCCTTACGGGCCCAGGGGCAATTTCTCCCCTACCCCCCCCCTCCCCCGCCCCCCAGTGGTGGACAAACGACCGGGAATGGTGGCTAGAAGCAGTTGCTCTGGTCGGTATCCTGGTTATTGCTTTCCTGGTCAAACGGGCCGGCCAACCCAAGGGGATTGAAGCGCTTGAAGCCAGCCAGGCCCTGTCCGGTCTGGCCCAGGTTTTGGCCATTTACGGTGATCTTTCCCTTAACCTGGTCAAGGGTTGGCAGGCCATTGCCCCTTTCTATCTCTCCCTGCCTGCCTTGATTTTTGTGCCTTTTGCCCTGGTAGCCATGCTGGTTAGTTTCATCGCTTTGATAACCCGGCAGCGTGACAAAAATTCCGCTCTCTCCCCCGCCCCCCTGCTCCCTGGCCCTCCCGCTTTCTTTCTCACCCTCATCCTCCTGATCACCACCCTGGAAATGATTCTCTTCGTCTCCCCCGACCGCCGCGATGACAAATACCTGTTTATGCTCCTGCCGGTCCTTTTCCTGCTGGGAGCGCATGGGCTGTCGGTGGTCAGTAATCAGGGGTCAGGGGTCAGTAATCAGGGGTCAGGGGTCAGGGATAGGTGGTCGGTGGTCGGTGGTCAGGGGTCAGGGGGTAGTCGTTACGTTTCACGTTTCACGTCATCTGCCCTGCGGGTTTACGCTTCACGCATCCCCTATCTCATCTCCCATCTCGCCCCCCTCCTCATCTCCGGCCTCATTCTGATCGTTACCCAGCCGGCGGTTCAGGTGCTGCTGGCCAATACCGGCGACGATTATGACTCCGCTTTTGCTTACGTGCAGAGTCACTGGCAAGCGGGCGATACGATTCTGACCGGTACGCCAACGGCGGCCGCTTTTTACCTGGGCCGTAATGATTTCTACAGCGTGCAGCGGCGCGGTGGGTACGATTATCGAATTTTAACCGTCAATGGCCGGGCCGTGGATCGCTGGTTGGCCTCTCCGGCCATTCGCACCGAAACGGCTCTTCATCAAACGTTGGCCGATCATAATGTCTGGCTGGTGCTGGAGCGGTGGGGGCTGCAACGCGAGTATTACGACCTACCTTTTCAACAACAACTGCTGGCCCAAACCGATTACGTCAGCCAGACCCAGGGGATTTTTATTTTGCGTTCCAAGCCGGAACCGCGACCATTGACCCTCAACCCGGCCCGGCCTGCCGAGGCCGTTTTTGGCGACCGGGTTCGTTTAATCGGTTACACCATCGAGCCGGAACAGCCTGAACCGGGGCAAACGCTGCGTCTGACTCTCTACTGGCGGGCCCTGGCTCCGATGTCCCACGACTACACCGTTTTCGTTCACGTGCGCCCCCCAGGCGGGGGAAACGTGGCCCAGGCCGATCACCGTCCCCTGGGTAACCTCTATCCGACTACTCTGTGGCCTGTGGGGGAAACCATCCGCGAGAGGAGCGACCTGTTTTTACCGGCTGAACTCTCCCCCGGTGCGTATGATTTATGGGTTGGTCTCTATCTGCTGGAAACCGGCCAACGTCTGCCCGTCCAAAATGACACCAGCGGCGAGAATGCGGTGAAGTTAGGGAGGCTGACGGTTGGAAAATAATCAATCGAAAATCGAAAATCGAAAATCGAAAATCGATTGGCTTATCCTCTCGCTACTTATCTTCATCCCCCGTCTGCTCAATTTGGACGTTTTCCTGACCGCCGATGAGCCTTTATTCCTGGAGCAGGCGCGTGAATTTGCCGCCGGCCTGGCCGGTGGTGATTTTAGCCGGACCCTGGGCATTGGTTATCCCGGCGTGACCGTGGCCTGGTGGAGTGCGCCTGTGGTTGGTCTGGTTCCTCTCACCAACTCGACAACCGAGTTAGGCGCTTACACTGCCGGCCGGCTGGCCACGGCCCTGGCCACGGGCCTGTTGATGCTGCTCCTATACGCCCTGGCCCGGGTGCTGGTCGGTCGTTGGCCCGCCTTACTGGGCGTTGGTTTGCTGGCTCTCGATCCTTACAGCCTGGCCTATAGCCGCCTCTTGCACATTGCCATGCCCCTGGCGCTATTCATGAGCCTGGCCGGGCTGGCCTGGTTGCTCTGGCTGCGTGACGCCCACCGCCGCTGGCTTTTGGTGGCCGGTCTCTTGGCCGGCCTGGCCCTGCTGACCAAATCGACCGCCTTGCTGTTGGGACCGATGTTAAGCCTCAGCCTGTTGGGCTGGGCGGTCACCACCGCTCAATGGCGTCACTGGGGCTGGTGGCGGCCAAAAATCGGCGGCCTGGTCGTGATAGCCTTACTGGCCATAGTTGTCTTTTTTGCCCTCTGGCCGGCGATGTGGGTTGCTCCGGGACAGGCCCTCAGGCTAACCTTTAGCAAACTTTTCACCGATCAAGAAGCCGGCACCGGCAACCTCGGCCTCTTCTGGTTCGGTCGTTTTGTCGAAGACCCCGGCCCGGCCTTTTACCCGGTGGCTTTTTTACTCAAAGCGACTCCTTGGCTGTTGGTTGGACTATGCCTGAGCCTATACCAGGTGATACGATACTGCGTACTGCGTATTCCGTTTATCTCTCGCCCTACACACGCAGCACACAACACGCAACACGCAACACGCAACACGCAACCCTGTCCTGAGCGAAGCCGAAGGGACGCAACACGCAACACGCAACACATTTTACCCATTACGCTTTCCCTCTGGCTCTTTACCCTAACCTATCTCATCTTCATGACCATCGCCTCCAAAAAATCGGTGCGCTACATGCTGCCTGCCTTTCCCGTTTTTTACCTGCTGGCCGGTTTGGCTTTTTATCAAATTAGCGATTCAGCGATTCAGCGATTCAGCGAATGGCGAAGTAAGATTCACTTCTACCCCTCTGCCCCCCTGCCTGTGCCCGTAAGGGTGCTCCCCCTCCTCCTCTTCCTCCCCCTGGCCCTTTTTACCTTCTTCTACCACCCCTACTACTTCACCTACTACAATCCTCTTCTTCTGGGCTGGCGTTGGGCGCCGCACACGCTGTTGGTCGGTTGGGGCGAGGGCCTGGATGAAGCGGCCCGCTATTTGAATCGGCGGCCGGACCGGACCACCGTGTCGGCCTGGTACGAGTGGCTTTTCCCGATTTTCTACCATGGCCAGGTCGAACCCGTGGTGCCCCAGGAAAATCTTATTACCGCCGATCATACGGTGCTTTACCTCAACCAGGTCCAGCGTGACATTCCCGGCCCCAACATCGTCCATTACTTTCGGACCCGTCGCCGGCCGGAACATACGGTCCGCCTGGCCGGGATCGACTATGCCTGGGTTTATCCCGGTCCTATCGCCGGATTTCGGTCTGATCCGTTACCCCAGTATCCCCTCGGCGGCCAATTTGGGGACGAAGCCCGGTTGCTGGGCTATGATCTCCACCCACCGCCCCGCTCCGGTCAGCCCCTGGTGGTGACCCTTTACTGGCGTGCCTTGACGACCCCGGCCGGTGACCGCTTTGTTTACCTCCGTTTGGTAGACGAGCAGGGCCACGTCTGGGCCAGGGCTGACAGCCCGCCCGTGATGGGGCTCTGGCCAACCACGCGCTGGCAGCCCGGCATGCTGGTCGAAGATGCCTACGAACTGCCCATCCCGCCCGGCACGCCGCCCGGCACCTACCGGCTGGAGGTGGGTCTGTATGATCCCGCTTCTGGTCAACCGCTGCTCGCCAGTGGCCAACCTGTGGGGCAGGGGGGCGGCCTGTTGTTAGGCCAGGTACAGGTTGAATGGCAGTCTCTCTCCAACGCCCCTGACTTGCCGCAGCAAACTGACACCCGCCTGGCCCCTAACGCTCGCTTGATTGGCTACGACGCCCCCCCGGCCGTCGCCACTAGCGGGGATTTGCTGCCGATTCGGTTAGCCTGGCGGGAATCGAAAACGCTTTTCTCTTTTTTGGCCTGGCCCAATAACTTTGTTATGTTTGAGTGGCGGCTTTCGGCCGGGCCGGTGAATGACCAGCCCCTTTCTCAACAACTGGATGAACTGCCCTGGCCCATTGAAGCCTGGGGCCGTCGGGCCACTTTGCTCTCGTACCATGCCGTGATTGTCCCGCCCAGCCTGGCAACCGGCCAATATGAGTTGGTCGTCATGCTCCACGACAGCAGCGTCCCGGCTGGCCAGGCTTTTTCGCTGGGCCGCGTTGAAGTCACTGCCCCTGCCCATCAGTTTGAGCTACCGGCTAAGGCCCTCGTGCCCGCTGGTCCGGCCGGGCTGGCCCAACATATTACCCTGGCCGGTTACCAGCTTGACCCATCTGACCGGTCGCTTGAGCTGCATTTGTACTGGCAAACGGAGGCCCCTGTCACCACCCGCTACAAAGTCTTCGCCCAACTCCTGACCGCCGATAACGCCCTCGTTGCCCAGGTTGACAACTTCCCTGCGGCCGGACAGCGTCCCACGACCGGCTGGCTGCCGGGCGAAATCATCACCGACCCTCATTCCCTGCCCCTCTCCCCCGACGTACCCGCCGGCGTCTACCGGCTCATCACCGGCCTTTACAATCCCCTCACCGGCGAGCGCTTACCCGTCGTCGATGAGACCGGCGAAACTGTGGCCGATGCCATCTTCGTCACCGAGGTCACCCTGCCATGACCAAACAGAAACAGGGCAGCCCCCTTATCGGTACAGACGTTCAGATGATGTCTTTGACTTGTAGTGACGACTTTAGTCGTTGTTGCCTGGAACGACTGAAGTCGTTACTACCTGTGCCCGCCTGGGTACAAATTCAAAATCTTTCTTCATTCATTCGCCACACTTGCCCTGCCTGTGCCCGCTTTTTGGGTATAGGTTCGCCATTCGCAAATTCGCTATTCGCCATTCCCTTGCTCGTCTGCCTCCTACTGATCATTCTTTTCGCCATCTTCTTCAGCACCCTGGCCGTACAGCAACATCGAGTCTTCCAGACGAACGGCCTGGATTTGGGCAACGTTGACCAGGCCCTGTGGTACACCGCCCAAG
Source organism: Anaerolineae bacterium (assembly GCA_034409055.1). Classification (GTDB taxonomy): domain Bacteria; phylum Chloroflexota; class Anaerolineae; order 4572-78; family J111; genus DAOUMU01. The sequence continues at coordinate 5,010 of DAOUMU010000133.1, read as the reverse complement.
GTCACTTCCTCCATTTTACCCTGATGACCCCCATCCAATCCCGCCTGGCCCTGCACGTGGAACCCATCCTGCTTCTGTTTGTTCCCCTTTATTGGCTCAACCTTGGCGGCCCGGAAATGTTACTCATCGTGCAGGCAACTGTAGTGTCCATCGGGGCTTGGCCTCTCTACCACATCGCCGATCACAAATTAAACGCCACGCAACACGCACCACGCAACACACGTACCGCCCACCGCCCACCTCCCATATCCCACGCCGTACATTTCCTGCCGTTGGTCTTCCCTCTCTCCTATCTCCTCCTGCCTACCCTGGAATCGGCCGTTTTGTTCGATTTCCACGCCGTCACCCTGGCCCCAACGTTTTTACTGTTTGCTTTTTGGGCGTTAGTACAAAAAAAAGATGTACATTTTATCATCTTCTCCTTGCTGGCTATGGCCTGCAAAGAGGACCTGTCCCTGGTGGTGGCCATGCTGGGGCTTTATGCCGGACTGGCCCGGTGGCGTTGGCGATTGGCCGGACTGACCATCGGTTTAAGCCTGGCCTGGTTTGCCCTGGCCTTATTGGTTATTCAGCCCCGCTTTGCTCCGGGCGGCAATATCCAGCTTGATCGCTACGCCTGGCTGGGCGATACCCCCCTGGCGATGGTCCAAACGATGTTCACCCAACCCGGCCTGGTTTTTGACCATGTGTGGTCTCAGGCCAACCTGCCCGGTTACTTGAGCATGCTCTTTTTCCCCACTGCTTTCCTGGCTCTCCTCAGCCCGCTGACGCTGCTGCCAATGCTGCCTACCCTGGCCGTCAACTTGCTCAGCGCCAACCCCTTCACCTGGCGCCTGGAGGATTTCCATTACGGCGCGCCGCTGGCCCCGTTTCTCTTTATTTCGGCCATCTATGGGATTAGGGGAATGGGCGAATGGGCGAATGGGCGAACCCACAGGGTAAGTGTGGCGAATCTGCGAATACCCTACCGGGCACAGGTCTGCGAATCTGCGAATACCCTACCGGGCACAGGTCTGCGAATGGCGAACCTACAGAACAAGTGTGAGCGAACTGGCAGGGCTGGTGTAGCCGGTGAGTCTTCCCTGCCCCCTCGCACCCCTGCTACCCTGCCATCCTGCTACCCTGCTACCCTGCTACCCTGCTACCCTGCCCTCATTATCCTGCTAACCCTGCTTCTGCTTACCTTCACCGCCGTCTACCACTCCTACCGGGGCTTTACTCCCCTGGCGCGGCCCTTTCTGTGGCCCCGGGTGACCGCTCATCACCGGCAGCTTGAGGCTTTACTGCAAACCATTCCGGCTGAAACGCCCCTTTTTACCCAATCGAACCTGGCTCCCCATTTGACCCGGCGGGCTATCATTTACACCGACTTTGCTTACTTCACCGATCCCAACTTCCCCGCCCCTACCCCGGTGGCTGACATCGTGCTCGATGTGACCACCTTTGAAAACCTGGGCGGTCTGCATGAATTTCTGCACCAGACTTTGTTGGACAGGGGTCACTATCAGGTTGTGGCGGCGCGGGATGGTGTTCTGCATTTGCGAACGACGAACGACGAACGACGAACGACGAACGACGAACGACGACCAACCACCAACGGACCACGGACCACGGACCACGGACCACGGACCACGGACAGTGAACAACGGACGATGGACACAAACTCTCTGCCACCAACTCCTACTCCCTACTCCCTACTCCCCACTTCCTTCTACACCTTTGCCTATCCCACTACTCCCCCAGACTATGAACTCGAAGCGGATTTCGGCAATATGGTCCGCTTGCACGGCTACTCCCTGCATTTCAACCGGCAAGAGGAAATCCAGGTCAGTCTTGATCTGGAACCGCTTCAACCGCTGACCGGCATCCAGCCTGTGCTTTATCTACTCGACGCTACCGGCCAGCCGGCCGGGGCCACGATCGACCGGCAACCCACCCTCGTCTGGTTTCCTCCCGAGCAATGGCCGGTGGGGGAAACGGTGCGGGTGCATTTCAACACCTTCCCCTGGCACACGCGCCAAACCGAGGCCTACCGGCTGGCCCTGGGCCTGGTTAGTGGCGATGATGTCTGGGACGTCGGCCGTAGACACCGGCCGGTAATTAGCCGTTCCACCGAGTTGGCTCCGCGCTTATCCATTGATGGTACTTTAGTCGAATTGGCCCGTCTTGAGCAGGTTTGGGGCATCCCGGCGGGGGGACCGCTGATCCGTCAATTTACCCCGCCCCGGTTAGCCTATTCCCTGCCGGTCAATTTTGATGACCAGGTCCGGTTACTTGGTTACCGAATCAGTAGCTCCCAATCCCCACCGGGTAGGCCGTCTGCAAGCACCGACTCCCCAGGACTGGCCCTTCGCCTTTATTGGCAGGCCATCACCACGCCGCCAAATCTAAGTCGCTTTGTGCAACTGGTGGGTCCCGACGGACTGGTTTATAGCCAGCATGACTCCGCTCCCGACAACGGCCACTATCCCACCGCGCTCTGGCAACCCGGCGAGGTGGTCGTTGAAACAGTCACCCTGCCTATGCCCATCGAGCGTCCTCCCGGCAGTTATAGCTTGCACCTGGGGCTCTACCACCCCGATACCGGACAACGTTTGCCGCTCCTGACGGGCGATGACCATGTTGAAATTACCCATCCATTTTTCAATCCTAAATAATCAATGTATACTGCCTGACTCGTGTGAACCAGTCTAAAAATTCAACATCCAACACGGATCCTGCGCGTAGTCACAGGAGCCAAAATCTAAAATTCAAGATCGGTTGGCTGATCCTCTTTGGTTTGGCCTTGGCCTGGCGTGTCCAAAATTTAGACGCCTTTGGCCTGTCCAATGATGAGGGGGCGCACCTGATGTGGGCGCGCTTGGCCGTCGAGGGCTACCCCCTCTACAGCCAAACCCAGGCCGTACAAGCGCCCCTTTTTTTGGAGTCGGTAGGGCTGGCTTTTCGGTTGGCCGGGCAAACCATCCAGGCCGGACGGTGGGCGATGTTAACCGGTTTTGGCCTGCTGGCGGTGAGCTTAAGCTGGTTGGCCCATCGAGGGGGGGGGTGGTGCTCGGCCCTGACGGCGATGATAATGCTGGGCCTTTCGCCCCTCATCTTCGCCTTTTCCCGTTTAGTCATGGCCGAAGTACCGGCCACTGGCCTGGCGGTCACTGCGCTGGCTTTTATGTTTCTTTTTTTAGACAGGGGAAACAGACGCTGGCTCCTTCTCTCCGGGGTAGCCCTGGGTTTGAGTTTCATGATCAAGGCCCTGAACCCCTTCGTAGCCGTCCCCATTGGGCTGCTTTTGATGTTGCGCTCAAGCAAAAAATCCCAATTTTTCCAAAAAAACGGATTTCTGAAAAAGTGGCCGTGGCCAGGCTTATGCCTGGACGGTTGCCTGTGGACAATCGGCCTGCTGACCCCTTTGGTCGCAGTCTGGCTCATTTATGAGCCGGCGGCGCTATACGACCAACTGGGGGCCTTTCGCGGCGATTTACGCGCCGCCCTTCCCGGTTCCTGGTCTGAGACGTGGGCTCACTTTGCCGTGTTTCTCAAAAGCCACTGGGGATTTTGGTTGTTAGCGGGTGGGGGGATCATCTCGGCTGTTTTGCCTGTCCGCGTTGCAAAAGCAGCCGGCCCAGACGGGTTTGAGGCGCGTTCATCAATATCGTCTGAAACACGCAACGCACAACACGCAATACGTGATGAAAGTCTACATAGTGTCATCGGGCAAAACCTGTCAGGAACAATTTACCCTTTCATCTGGGTTATCTGGCTCATCGCCGGCCTGGCCATGCTGGCCTGGCACACGCCCCTCTTTCCCCATCATTTTATTGTCTTGCTGCCCCCCCTTATTTTACTGGGAGCCGGTTTCATTGCGGATAACGTTGGGGCGGTTAACGTTAGAACGTTTAACGTTTTGTCATTGGTAATTGTGGTGGCTGTTTTCAACGTTCCGGCCATGGTTAAAGCCAATCAAGAAACAGCCGCCATCGTTACTGGTGGCCGGGAGACAGAAGCGATAGCCCTGCTCAAGGCCGTTTCCCTGCCCAATGATTTTGTTATGGGTGACAGCCAACTGCTCATCTTTATGGCCGACCGCCGCACCCCGCCGCCGTTGGGCGACGTGGCCTTGGTGGCCATTAAGGCCGGACGGCAAACGTCGGCCAGAATGATCGATTTAAACCGGACCTATCAAGCTCCGGCCGTGGTCCAATGGAGTCTGCGTCTGCCCTGGTTGCCGGAATATCTGGCCTGGGTGGAGACCCATTACCTGGCCCGCCGGGTGTGGGATGATGATCATATCATTTACTTTGCCCCCCGTTTTCCCTCGGACCAGCCTATGCCTAATGAACGTCTCGTGCGGCTGGGGGACCGGTTGACTTTACGGGGGTATCAAATTGAGGAAGCGCCGGTGAGCGCAGGCGGTGATTTGAACTTGAAGGTCTACTGGCAAGCCGATGTCCCGCTATCTGATGATTACACCGTCTTTACGCAACTGCTGGACAGTAACGAGACCCTGGTAGCCGGGTGGGATCACCAACCTTTGGATGGCTACTTTCCCACCAGCCACTGGCCTGCTGGCGAAATTGTGACCGATGTAGTTCAACTCCCCCTGCCACCCGATTTACCGGCCGGGGATTATACCCTGATTACCGGTATGTACCTTTTAGACACATTAGGACGCTTATCGACCTCAACTGGCAGCGACCACGTCACCTTAACCACGATTACCCTGCTTGATTGACCCCGTTCATCCCCTTCTTCTGTATCTATGGTATAATACAAGTAGTCGGACTTTAAGGAGAGTCTCAGCAGATCCAATTTTCGAGCTCGAAGCGGACCAGTGCGAAGCCTCCCTGTGGGACAGTCCGCGTTTTGGCCGCTGGACTGTGGTCCAGCTAGGTTCTGTTGACATTTGCCTAAAAATGTCATTCCGAGGAGCGCAGCGACGAGGAATCTCCAGCAACGAGGACAAATTCAAGGCGAAATAGGAGATTCTTCGCTCCCTGTGGTCGCTCAGAATGA
>DAOUMU010000132.1:0-12287 GCA_034409055.1 Anaerolineae bacterium | reverse complement strand
CCTCGCTCGTACAAGAATTGAGCCTTGATTTTCGCCTCGAACTCCTGACTCGTCAAACCGTGGCTATGTTTTTATGACATTTAGGCACTGTAGTCAGTACAATTTACTTTTTCAAGACTCTCTATATAGACCTACCCCTAATGTATCGCCAATTCTACCTGGCGCAGCAGGTCGGCGAAGCCACCGGAGCCAATTTTGCCCTTTTCCACTGCCACAAACTGAAAGGGGCGTAAGGTAATGTTCTTGGCGATTTCGGCTTCCATATCATAGGCAGTCATGATAATAACGGGCAAATCATAGCCGTTGTCTCTGAGCCAAAAACCCAAGTCCACCCCTTCTCTATTGTCCTCGTCTTCTTCGTCGAGACGCATATCGATAATAGCCAGACTGTAGGGCTCATCATCTGTGATACGCTGTATGGCTTCTGCTTTAGAGACAACCGTAACGACTTGATATCCGTAATCCTGAAGCAGGCCACCCAGTTGCTCACGCCAGGACTGGTTATCATCCACTAATAGAATCCGGACGGTGGAGGAGGTCGGCTCGTAGTAGGGCTGATGGATGTCATACCGGGCGGGATTATACGCTTGAGCTAGGGCCAGGAGGGTATCAAGTTGTAATCTGCGATAAGCGTGGTCAATAATCTTGTCAATCAGTTTCGTTTTACTAATATGTTCGGGCAACTCCTCGTAGACCGGTCTAAACTCGTCCGCGTCATAACAGAGACGGCGAAGTTCTTCTAAAGTGAAGCCTTCGGTCAGTAAGGCCCGAATATTCCGCAAGTGATAACGTTTGGCTATCGGTTTCTTTTCAGGGGGGAGGGTTTTTGGGGATTTGCCAGGAACACCAGCAGTTGGCGTCGAGGGGGAACTGTCTGCAGCCAGGTCGGGTGGGACAGTTTGAGCTTCTTCATCGATCTCACTATCCTGGGCTGTTTCTAACTCCGTTTTCAATTTTTCGATCTCTGCTTCTATATTTTCTATCTCGGTTAAGATATGGGCCGGTGTATACACTCCCAAGGAAGCCCGTTGTTCTTTGAGTTTTTGCAAATGTTGTTCGTAAGTAACGATCAATCGCTTGATATTGTCTTGACGCGACATATTCTTAACGAACCTTCTATGTCCCCATACCTTTCAAATAAGGTGAGCTCCAAACCGTCATATTGCTTCTACGAGACGAACGACGAATGACCAACGACGAGAACCTTGCAGAGGCCGTTCGTCGTTCGTCCTTCGTCACCACCTATGAATGTCTTATTCGAAAGGTATTGTTCTATGTCCTCGTTTGTACTCGTCTACTGAAGCATCTCCGCCAATAGGGCCGCAGAGAGCAAGGCGTGTAGTCTTTGCTGCTCATTGAACTTCCCCGGCAAGGTCATCCCCTTCAAGGCATGAAAATAGAGAGAAATTTGATAATCTCTCAGGGTCATCTCCGGTAATATCTGGCTCAACAACGACCGGATGTGCCCAATCAGTTCGGCCGCTTTGGCCAGTTCGGCGTCCAGTTGCAGGGGCGGATCTGAACTGGGCTGATCATTCAAATCTGTTACCTGGAGGAGGCTGCGCTCCCAATCATAGAGGATGCTCGGTGAACATTTTGAGTGTTGCAGAGAAAATTTGATGGCCGATTCTAGCATGGCAAAATCACGCACGGGATGGGCCGGCCCGGTATGATAAAAATCGATCAGCCAGGTCTGGTGGTAGCTATCGACCAGGATATTACCTTCGTGTAAGTCGCCGTGGGTAAAGCAGTAAGGTCCACTGTAAGCGAAAGCGGCCTGGCTCAACGGCAGGGGGTTGATTAATTTGACCCTTCGTTCTTCGAGAAAGATATCTGCCTGGCTGGGACGGCGCGGGTCGCTGAAAGATAGCTTGCTCACCGTAGTCCGTTCGACAATCTCGGTCAGGGCTGCCGTTAGTTTTGGGGCCTGGAGACGAAGCCATTCTTTGTAACCGGCACTCAGCGATTGGGGGAAACTATTGGGCTTGAGGGTATTGGTGTACCAGGTATAACAGGTTTCCTGGAACAAATTGTCGAGAATAGCCTTGATGTTGCTTGTATCTTCAGAGGTGTATATGTGACTAAATCGCTGAAATTCTGTGGTTTCGGCCCCGACAAACGAGTAAGCAATGCCCCCCAGTCTGGCCGTGGCTCGAAAGTCGAGGCGCTGTGTCCGGCGAGCACCGCCCACATATTTGTCTACATAGCGGTCATAATTGCGTGACTCTTGCTCGGCCTTCTCTCGCTGGTTGAATTTGACCACCACATCGGTTTGGGGAATGCCCTGGATCGTGGGGGTGACCAGGACGACCGCCCCACTACTGTGGCCCCTGTTCATCGCTTTAACTTCAATTTGTTGCGCCTCGTGAAAAAGGCGTTGCAACAGGTCAGTTATTTCGAGGCGGGCCATCTCGGAGTCTAGGGGCCGCAAGCAGTCAATATCATTTTGCAATCTCGACCAGCCCAGGGCGGAATCAAGATTGATTTGAAGTTGTGGATTAACTTTAGCCGCAGTGGCAAAAGCAATCTTAATCCGTTGAATCAGTTTAGTTGTTTCATGTTTTTCCAGAAAATCGAAGGCGATGCTCAAGCCGTTTTCTCGAGGCTGTAAGGCATACTTAACCGCTTCAATGTTGGCGTATCCGGTCAGAATAATGATGGCTAACTCGGGCAGGTAAGCCTTCATGCGCTCGGCCAGCGCTAGACCTTCCTGGTTGTTTTCATCCTGTTCGTCCAGCCTTAGATCCACCACAGCCACATGATAAGGCTGTTGGCGCAAAAGACGCATAGCCTGATCCGCGTCGGCTGCGGCGTGGACATCGTAGCCGGCGTCTCGCAACAAGCCGCCGATCATCTCTTGCCAATCGGTCAGATCATCGACGACCAGAATCTTACCACCCCTTAGATCTGTTTCCATCTTCTCATTGTGTCCCTAGAATGGTTGATATGCGTGGCAGTAACTCAGCGTTAAGTTTATCTTTTTCTACATAATCAACAACCAAACGGAATCCCGTTTGATCTGGCTGCATCGCTTGCTTAACTGTTTCCAGGTTGGCGTAACCGGTGATGATCAGGGCCTGGGTTTGAGGATAATGGATGCGGATGAACTCTGCCAAAGTTAAGCCATCAATGTTACCCTCGTCACTTTCGTCCAGCCGAATGTCGATGATGGCCAACTTAAACTCATCTTGAGTCAGTTGCGTCTTGGCTTCATCCATCGAAGCGGCCGTGACCACTTGAACTGCCGGGAAAACATCCTGAACCAGACCGGCCAGCATCGCTCGCCAGTCTGGGGCGTCGTCCACAATCAAAATCGTGTGAGACATCAACATAACTCCATAATGAAAATATGGTTCGTCGTTCGTCGCCTGCCCTGTGGGTTGATCGCCTGCCTGTGGATTCGTCGTTATTTTTACACCGGTAATCGTTGCTGGGCCGGTTGCTTTTGCAAAACGAGTTCAACTGTAGCTAATAAACTGGACTCACCAAAGGCTTTGTTTATATAGTCCAAAGCTCCCCAGCGATAGGCCGATATCGCTTTGGGAACCGAGGGAGCAGCCGTGACCACCAGTAAACGGTAACGAACAGGTTCCATGGCCAGGGACCGAAGTAAATCCATCAAAAGGGCATCGACAATGATCAAATCAAAGTTAGTCGCTCTAATTTCCTGAAGTGCTGATCGCGTATCACCACATAGATGAACGATATACCCCCCTTTATGGAGGACATGAGCCACAAATGTCCGCCAATCCGGTTCCCGATCTACCACCAAAATACGTGCTTTATCTTTCACCCCACTCCTCCCAATTGCACAGCCTCACTCGGTGGCGGTTGGTCCAAAATGGGTAAACGCACCAAGAAAGTTGAACCTTTATTGAGGGCGGTAGATTGCAAATCGAGGCTGCCTTGATGACTGCGCACAATAATATGGCTGAGCCAGAGCCCCAAGCCGGCCCCTTCACCAAATTCCTTGCGCGGCACCGGTTGTTTGAACAAGCGTGACCGGGTCTTTTCGTCGATGCCTTTGCCGGTATCGCTGACGGTCACTTCAACGTATGGACGTAGTTGATCACTGACCAGTTGACTGGTAATCGTCACCAATCCAGCTTGGGGATAAATGGCCTTGATCGCGTTCTCAACGAGGACGCGGAAGACCTCGGTCAGTTGTCCACTGCTGGCATAAGTTTCAGGTAATTGCTCAGCCAACTCGGCCGTAATTGTAATTTGTTGTTCCCCAGTTGAGGGAACAACGTCGCCTGTAGTGAGATCGGGCAAGTTCGTACTTAGTTGAACCTTGGGAAAACGATCACTATCTTGTAGACATTTCTGAATAGCTTCGCGGAGCAGGCTGTTGATGTTGGTGCGCACAAAAGGTTCCTGGCGGAGGGGGGTCTGCATGCGGCGGATGACCTCTGTGGCAAAGAGGGCATTGCGCTCAATGGCATCGAGGATATCGGTGTTGGTCGGATCATCTCCGACCCGGTAACGCAGCCGCATCACGGCTGGCAGAATAACATTAATCGTATTGCCCAGCCGGTGCTGCAAGGTGGCGGCAGCCGTACCCAGGGCGGCCAACTGCTCCTTGGCCTGGGCGGATTCTTGAGCGCTGGCATAGGCAATGGCCACAGCGGCCTGATTGGCCAGGTGATACAAAATTTCCCGTTCGTCGTCGGCAAAAGGATGGGACTGCTTAAAATTCACAAATAAGACGCCGGCTGTCGTGGGTACCCCATGGGGACCGGTCATGGTTAAAGGTAAACCGGCAAAAGCTTGCAGTTGATGGTGACCGGCAAAGGTAAAGGTTTCAGGATGCTCTTGGACATTATCAACAAAAATAGCCTCCCGGGTTTGGGCAATTTTGGCCGGCAGATCCTCAGGATCGGGTAGTTCGCCTGGTTCAACCTGTTCAACCTTTTCCTCTCGTCGTATCCGTACCCCCCGGGTAAAGCTGCCGGCTTCTTGATCGTAGAGATAAATGCTGGTCAGGTCACTTTCACTTATGTCGTTGGCTGCCTGCGCTACCAATTCCAACACCTCGTCAGGGTCCAGCCCGGCTTCGACCATTCTGGCACTAATCTGTTGCAGCAAGGCCAGGCGTTCTTGTCGTTCATCGGCGATTCGACGGGTGAACTCAAATAGGCGAGCGTTATCAATGGCAATGGCGGCCTGGTCGGCCATCGAGTCGAGCACTTGCCGGTCTAGCTCATCGTAGGCATACTCTTGCTCCCAATCGTAGACGGCGACCATACCCAGCACTTTCTCACCAGCCATCATCGGCACGCCTAAATATGAAGCTTGCACCCGACCAATAAACTCTGCATGGTCTGGCAGCTTGTACCACTTCTCCGACTCTTGTTTCGTTTTGTGCAAGAGCGGCTGTTTGGTGAAGATAACCTCCTCAGTTTTGCCTCGCCGCTTCATATCCGCCTGGCGAGACTCGGCAATTTCCGTCCGCTGCCCCTCCGCCATTGCCAGCGCAAATCTGATCATCTTCGTTGTGTTATCGTACAGGGCGATGTACATATCTTGAGCCTCGGTCAATTCACCGGCTTGCTGGTAGACCAACTCCAGAATCTCATCTTCGGTCAAGCGTAGACCGGAGGTCAAGGTCTTTCCAACTTTGTTCAAAGTACTGAGCGCCTCAACCCGACGCTCAAGAGCCTGGTTGACCTCATAATACAGGCTGGCGTTGTCCAGGGCGATGGCGGCCTGATCAGCCATAGAAGCGAGGACCTGCAAGTCTAGCTCATCATAGATGTACTCTCCCTCTCGGTCGTAGATGGCTATGACACCCAGTACTTTCTCCCCCAAGATCATCGGAACACCCACCCAAGACGGATAGATGTCCTGACCAGTGAACTCCTGATGGTCTGGTAACGCGTACCATGCTTCAGCTTCTTGTTTTGTTTTATGCAATATTGGCTGTTTGGTAAAGATAATCTCTTCTGTTTTTCCGCGTCGCTTCAAGTCAGCTTTGCGTGGTTTAGCAATCTCAATCCGCTTACCCTCCTCCATAGCCAATCCAAATCTAATCATCTCTGTTGCCTCATCATATAAGGCAATGTACATGTCTTGGGTACCTGTCAGTTTGCGCACTTGCTCATAGATCAACTCCAAAATCTGATCTTCTGTCAAGCGTAGGCCGGAAGTCAAGGTCTGCCCTACCTCGGTCAAGGTACTGAGCGCCTCAACGCGACGCTGAAGATCCCGATTAACCTCGTAATACAGTCTTGCGTTATCAATGGCAATGGCGGCCTGGTCGGCCATCGAGTCGAGCACTTGCCGGTCTAGCTCATCGTAGGCATACTGTCGCTCCCAATCGTAGACGGCGACCATACCCAGCACTTTCTCACCAGCCATCATCGGCACGCCTAAATATGAAGCTTGCACCCGACCAATAAAATTTGCATGGTCTGGCAGGTTGTACCACTTCTCCGACTCTTGTTTCGTTTTGTGCAAGAGAGGTTGTTTGGTGAAGATAACCTCCTCGGTTTTCCCTCGTCGCTTCATGTCCGCCTGGCGTGGTTCAGGAATCTCCGTCCGCTGATCCTGTGTCATTGCCAGCCTAAACCGTATCATTTGGGTTGTGTCATCATATAAGGCGATGTACATATTCTGGGTATTAGTCAGTTTACGCGCTTGCTGGTAGATCAACTCCAGGATCTCATCCTCTGTTAAACGAAGGCCGGAAGTCAAGGTTTCGCCAACCTTGTTCAAAGTGCTGAGCGCCTCAACGCGACGCTCAAGGTCTCGATTAGCCAGGGTAACCGCCTGGTAGAGGCGTGCATTTTCAAGGGCAATTGCGGCTGGCGAGACGATGGCCGCCAGAAAGTCTTGATCGGCCACACTGAAAGGGGCATCATCGATTCGATTGAGGGTCTCAATTACCCCGATTGTCTCTTGTTTATGCACCAGGGGCACGGCTAAAATCGATCGTGTTTTAAAGCCCGTGGTTTCATCGAAGCGTCTATCCCAAAGTGGCTCCACCTCGACCTGATTGACGATCATCGGCTTCCCGGATTGGGCTACAGTGCCAACGACACCCTCGCCAAACCGGAGAGTCATCCCTCGGATGGTCTCGGTGAAAGGTTCTTCCTCACCCTTGGGATTGAGTGCAAACAGAAACCTGACTTCCCTGCTGGTCCGGTCAACCTGCCAGAGAGAAGCAGCTTCTACCCGGAACAGGCCAATAACACGTTGGAGAAGCAGTCGAGGTATTTCCCCAGGGTCAAGGGTTGACATCAGCAGTTGACCAATTTTATCGACAACACGCAACTCATTTCGCTGGCGCAGGCTTTCATTAAAGAGGCGGCTGTTGTGAATGGCGATGGCCGCCTGGGCGGCAAATGACTCGATGACATCCTTTTGCTCGGGACCAAACAACTGCGAAGTACGATAGTTGACAAACATCACGCCCACAGTTTCACCGACGGCCATCAGGGGGATTGTGGCCGAAGAAACCACGCCCTCGCGGATCACGAATCGTTCCGTTGGCGCATCGCCCCGTGGACTGGCGAACGCTTCCGTTAACAACGCTGTTCTCTGCGAGTCGTCAAAGTACTGGGGCTCTCCCATCTTGACCGCCCTGACCACCACATCATCGTCGTAGATTCTGCGGGGTATTAGCTGAGAGTACTGTCTCTCGCCCACCAGCACAGGTGGTAAGACAAACTCATGCCGTGCTTGGACATATTGATACAGATCAACCATGTCGGCGTCCAGAACGTCTTGTGCACTGTGTGCTATCCCGTCCAACACGCTGTCCAGTGTTTCGTCTGGATCCCTGATAGCTACCAGGGTTAGTCCAACCGTCTTCAATCTGGCCACAGTATCTGCCCGTATATCTGCCAGCCGGGATGACCACGAATTTGAGACAGCCGTAGTCGCCTGCTGGCCAAATAGGCGGATGATTTTCTTTTCCTCTGCGGAGAAACGATGGGGACTTCTGTAATCAACGTAGAGGATACCAAGGATGTTTTCCTCCACTCTTAGAGACAACCCCATAAAGGCTCTGATCTCTTCCCTGGCAATAAAAGGTGTCTCTCTAATTTGAGGTTCACCCTGCTCGGTGTCCTTGCAGATAACCTCACCTTTTCGATGAACCCGCGCTGTTAACCCCTTTCTCTTGTCAACTTTTTCCTCCAGTTGTAACTCGTGACGCAGACCGCAGGCCGCGATGTTATCAAGATCGTAGAACTCTCCAAAAGAAGGGTGGTAGGGGTAGAGAACGGCACAGTCGGCTCCAGTCACTTCGCAAGTCGCTTTAACGATTAACTGGTATACCTTACCTGGATTCTTGATAATCTCTTGTTCAATGGCCTGTCCAATGGCCAGAATCTGTTCCAGTAGATCAGCTTGTTTCTCTGCCAATCCGATCATAGAATCATTCATCTTCTACCATCTCCCGACCAATCTAAATACCTACAGATATGTCAGCCCCCAGCCACACCCGATGAGAGTAAATTGTGCTGCCACTGCTCAATTGCCTTTAAATATTCCCGCTCTCTGAATTCGAAGCCTCTGCGGGCCAGAGCCACCTTTAACAAGGCCACAGGCATACCAAACTGTTTCACCAGGCTCACCAGTTGTTTGCCGTCCAAAATAGTCCCATTGTTTTTGGCCAATAGTCGATCAAGTTGGCGGTAGCCATGAGACAAAGTCCGGTCAAACGTCGGTGCTTCGTCTTTGATGTATGCCAGCAACTTATCACGACCACGATCAAGATACGAATGACTGTTTCCAGCCAGAGAGATGACCAGGTCAATCAGCGCAGGCAGACAGCCAGGTGAGTCCACTTGCAAGATTTGCATCTGGGCCAGGACTCTGCGGATCAGGATCCTCATCAGGCGCTTTCGTCCGCCTTTGCCAGGTGGCGGGGCACCGTCAGCAGTTAGAAATACCAGGGCCCTCAAGTGGTCTACCAGGATACGTTCGCTTTCTGCAATATCGACCGGGCTCTCTTTTCTCTGCTGAGGACAGAAGGACCGCAAACTGGCAATAAGCGGCCTGATGATTTCAATGTCAAAAACCGTCGAGTGACCGGCCAATATCATCGCCACCCGCTCGGTGCCAATAACCGTTTCGGTAAAGGGGTCTGCCATCGACGAGAGAGCGTTCGTTTCGGCATCAATTTCAGCAAAGATAAAGAGCGAATTGGTAAATTCTACGAATCGACCACAGGTGCATCCGGGGCGACAATGCCGGCCACAGCTCAGTCGAGATCCCCGGTCAAAAAATAATTCCGTGTTAGGCCCACATTTTCGACTGGTTTCTTGACCGTCAATTCCCCCACCTTGTTTCCAGAAGTTGTGATCCGGGCCCAAACCGACGATACGCTCTCCGGGTAGGCCGACCTTTCGCCAGGTTTGACAGGTATCAAGGTCTGCCTCAAAGAAATGTCCCGACACCCGGCCACCGGCAAAGTAAGTCGCCCAGAGCCGGTTCGGGTCAATCTCTAGCGCGCCTGTTAGAAAATCCCACATCCGTTGAACGGTAGTTTGCCGGCGATTGTGACCAAATGAAAAAGCACCGGGCATCTCAAACAGGCTCAGGTGGAGGTTGCTCTGGCCTATTCTGTCTACATCAAAGTGCCTGAAACAGTTTTGGACCAGTACGTAGTCATTGTTGGGCACTCGATTGCCCACTTGATCCATAGCGGTCTCGACCTGGGCCAGCCCTGCACTCATCACAAAGGTCATGGGGATGGAAGGATGTAAGAGGGATGTGCTTGGTAACGGCTTGAAGCCCAGATTTTGATAATAGCGAACAAATCGTTCACTTATTACTCGTGGATGCATTTGTCAATGGCTCTGGTGTTGATCATAGCAGATTTGGTGGGTCAGAGGCGTTGAATAGGGGAGGGGGTGTATCAAGTTTGGAACAGGGGTGCTGGCTCTGTTAGGGGTCCATTTCAAAAGTTTTTTAGGATAAAACCTGAGCACACTATTTTGCTCAAAGTGAGTCTGTGCCCCACACCTTTAGCGGGATAGCACCGCTGGGGCACAGACTCGGCTTGAGTAAGCGCAAGGCTTAAGCACTTAAACGCTGATCTGGACTGCTGCGAGGCACACGTTTTAACACCGCCAGGTCGCCCTTCGTCAAACGCTTTGGTGCTGGTGGGGGAGACCCCGCTTCAGCCTCTGCCGGTCTGGCTTGACGGTCGGCGACTTTATCCCGCCTTTTCGTCCTTGGTTTGGCGATGACATTGGGCGCTTCAGTGCCATCGCCTGGCATCTCAAATTCAACTTCAGCCTCGGTGTCCGCCTCTTTCTCCAGGAGGAGACGCTGGACTTTACCGGCATCTACGCCCTCAATCGAGGCCAACATTTGCGCCAATACGGCGTTAGACACGCCGGGGAATCGCTGGCGCAACTGGTCAACATAGTTTGTCAGCCACTCGCTATCGATTTCTCGACCACGGCGACGCTTAATCGCTTCAGTAATTTCATCTGATATATTTCGTCCAGTCAGTACGATGGGTTGGCTCGTGTTTAAGATCACACCCACGGAAGGCAAGCTCTTTTCCAATTCATACTTGAGCCCTTTGAGCAGGGCATTATAACGAGTGCTACCAGGCGCTAAGGCTATCACCCGCTCGATCAAGGACGCTTTATCGGGCAATGGCATTTTTTCTTGCAAATCTGCAATCTGGCGGACTATGGCCTCACGCATCTTAACCTCAACCTGTTTACGACGTTCCGCTTCACTAATTTGTACAAATTTAGCCAGTTTATCATGGTCGCCACCAGCCGCCTGAACCAGATCAAAACTACACCACAAATTGAGTTTTAATTCATTCGGCACGCCAAAAGCAAAGATTCCCGGCACATTAATCTCAAGGGGATGATCACGGACCTCGATCGTCTGGACAATCTTATCGATGCTGGGCAGGATCTGGACCGGACCCGGCCCGACAACCCGGTGAAAGCGACCGAGCCGGTAAATCACCAACCGTTTTTCTTGAGGAACCACTCGGGTCGTGGTGCTAAGTACTTTGTACACCACGATAAGCAAGATCACAAATATAATAATTGCCCCAATAATTAGTGAGTTATCCATAGCAATACCTCCTCATCCATCATAAGTGCTTAGAAATTGAGCCATTAGTGGGCTGAACCAGGTAATGGGCTCTGATTTCACCAGTAACCCCCGGCGGGCCAGATGATCGATGACATCCTGATCTTCGGCGGTATGTTGCCCCCGGGCGACTCGTAAAGCTACTTTCTGCTCATGCTCGTGCAAATTCATTAAAATCCGCTGACATTCCTGCTGTACGTCAGCCTTGGTGGCAAAGTAGGTCACTTTGATGCCAGAGGCCCCTTCTTCAATCCAAATATTAAAAACAATCCTGAGTAATCGGGCGTGACCGCCAGCCAGTTGGTAAATCTGGTCAAGATGACTGTCCGGTAAAGGGCTGTCGGCCATCTCGTTGAGATGTCTCAACATTCGCATAGCATCGTCTCGAGCGTATGGCCCCAGCGCATAAACATTATGGCGAAAGAGATCATAAAATTTTGATTTATTCTCGATACTATGACGTTGTCCTAAAATATGAGGCAACTGCTTTGTAAATACCAGATAGCTCAGAAACCCGCGATTGCCTTCACTCCGCAGACCATTCAACTGTTCAAGCATGGCCAGAGGTCCCGTGCTTAACACCCGGTCAAAATCATCCAGGACAAACATCACCTGGTGTCCAAGTTCCTGGCAAACCCACCGTAGTCGGCCCTGCAAGGCTTGCCAGGCGCGTTCGTCTTCAGAAATTGGAATGATTTTGTTATCTTCTTCTGGAGGAGGCGAAAGTTCTTGGCTGGCCTGGTTCAATGCCTGTGTCATCAGCTTCCACAAGCTATTCGGTGTGGCCTGCCATTGGGTCGCATCGACAATGGGAAAATGGATGCGCTCCACATCCTGTTCGGTCTGGGGAGCGTGGTGTTGAATGTCGCGCAGGAAATTGACAATATTAGATTTGCCAACTCCAGCCATACCAACAAAACCCAGTGACTCTCCGCGCCTGGCAAAGCGGATCACCAGGTGGATTTCATCTACCCGATACGTAGGTTGGTAACGTGGAATTGTGTTAAGTGGCATCTAAGTTTTACTCCGTTAAACTGGTGAAGATAAATAAAAGCATAAGGCAAGCGGTCCTTGCATCCGCACTGACATTGCCGTTAATATTAGGATACTATATAATTATACCAGGGTCAAATACTGCAAGGGTGTATTTCAACTTGGGGGCAAATATATTGTGGAGTCGAGGCTTCAGCCGGTCCAAACGGGGCCACGCC
>DAOUMU010000131.1:0-58951 GCA_034409055.1 Anaerolineae bacterium | reverse complement strand
CGATTGAGGCAGTGGCCGATACCCCCACCCCCACTCCTGATTTATCACAGGGCCAACTACCCAATTGTCCCCATCCAGGTTCCAGAATTACCCAACCTGGTAATGGCGCTCGCGTTAACGGGATCATCCAGGTTAGCGGGACGGCCACCCTGGATAACTTCGACTATTACAAATTCGAGTTTCGTATCCTAAATGGTGGTGAATGGAGTTTTATCGCCCGCTTTGACAACCCCGTCGTTGACGGCGTGTTGGGTACATGGAATACCGACACCGCAGCACCTGGTGAATATGAATTCAGATTGGTAGTCGTTGACGTTGTCGGTAACTTTCCTGAGCCGTGTACCGTCCGCCTAATTGTTGAATAAACAAACTATAACTATTCACCCTATAGAAAAAACATTAAGGAGAAACATTATGGCTCAATTATTGGTAGTTATTCTTCATGATGCCTCTCAACTGCCGGCGATTTTGGACGCCTGGTATCAGATCGATGTGCCGGGCGTCACCATTCTGGAAAGCGCCGGCGGCCATCGGGCCAGAAATTGGCTACACCAGATGGGTTTGGGGGCCCTTGGCGGCCTTTTTGGCGCAGAAGATGTGCGCAGTAAAACATTGCTCACCCTCATCGAAGACAAGGATATGTTGGAAAAAGCCATCGTCGAGGCAGAGCGGGTGATTGGCGATTTTTATCGGCCCAGTAGTGGTCTTCTGTTCGTCCTGCCCACCACCTACTCCCTGGGTATTCTTAGGCCGGAAGCTGAAGAGGAAAAAGCAGTCCCACCTGCTGCAGCCAAGCGCTTAGAAGCAATGATCGACACAGAACGCATTACGCGCGATACATTTGTATCGGTTATTGATCAAATTCTCAGTTTGGCACCGGTCATCGTTCAAACCGATCAATTGTTAATAGATGTGGCTGAAGCAATAGCCAGTGCACCCAGTAACGTGCATGTGGCTTGTGTGGTCAATCAGCAACAACGGTTGGTGGGCCTGTTACCATTGCGCACCCTGGCCGACGATCTGTTTATGCTGGTATCTCCAGAGGATTTTTTAAGTGAAGCGTATGATCTGGAACACGTCATGCAATACGCCAAACTCAGTGGCACCCGTACAGCCGGAGATGCGATGATCCCCGCCGTGTGGGTCAAACCAGATGACACTTTTAAAAATACCTTCCGCAAAATGCATGAGAATCAACTATCTGGAATACCAATTGTGAACGACCACTACCAAGTAACCGGTTACGTCGATTTACTAGAGCTGTTCAACATTTACATCCGTGACCGAAAAAGTTCAGAAAATCAAGGAGCGTAATCCAAATGCCTGAAACTCAACCAGTTAGTGAAATCTATACCTACCTGGCTGGTGGTATCTTCCTCTTGACCTATGTGGTCATTGTTAGTGAACGTATCCACCGCACGGTGGCTGCCTTGATAGGCGGCTTTCTCATGATTCTGGTCGGCATTGTCACGCAAGAAAAGGCTTTTCATCACTCGATTGACTTTAACGTGATTTTCTTACTGACCGGGATGATGATTATTGCCAATATTCTCAGCGAAACCGGCCTTTTTCAATGGATCGCTATCCAGGCGGTCAAACTGGGCAAGGGTGATCCTCTGAGAATTATGATTTTACTTTCTCTGGTCACCGCCGTTACTTCGGCCGGGTTAGATAACGTTACGGTGGTGGTGCTGATTGCCCCGGTCACGCTGTATGTCGCTTCTAATTTGCGGGTCAGCCCCATTCCGCTTTTAATTGCCGAAGTGTTGGCCTCGAACATTGGCGGAGCTTCGACTCTGATTGGGGACCCACCCAATATTCTGATCGGCTCGGCGGCCTCGATTGACTTTATCACCTTCCTGGCCAATATGGCTCCGCCGATCCTGGGCATACTTGTGTTGTTTATTCCTTTAAGTTACCTTGTCTTTCGCAAAGACTTGACCCCTGAGGACAAAGGTCGTCCCCGCGTGAGCGAGCTGGATACCGGCGAACTGATTACCGATCCGGTCTTGCTCAGAAAATCGCTCATCGTCATTGTCGGTGTACTTATTGGCTTTACCATCCATGGCTTTTTACATTACGAGCCAGCGACCATAGCTATGAGTGGGGCCGTGGTCTTAATGCTCTGGTCACGCAAAAACCCGCATCACGTTTTACAGCACGTTGAGTGGACCACCCTCTTTTTCTTTATCGGCCTGTTTATAACGGTTGAATCGATCGTAGAAGTGGGGATAATTAAAGCCATTGCCGAAAAGGCCCTGGAATTAACCGGAGGCAATTTGTCGCTGACCACGATGTTTGTCTTATGGCTATCGGCCGTTGCTTCCGGCATTGTGGATAATATTCCCTACACGGCCACCATGATTCCCCTGGTCAAAGAACTGGGAGAGGAGGGTATGCAAACAAGACCGCTTTGGTGGGCCCTGGCTCTGGGGGCGGACCTGGGAGGTAATTTTACCCTGGTCGGTGCTTCGGCCAATGTGGTCGTGGCCAGTCTGGCCGAACGCAGTGGTTACCATATTCCCTTTGCCCTTTTCATGAAATATAGTTTCATCATTACGCTTATTTCAATTTTTGTGTCAATGGGGTATCTGTGGTTGCGCTTTCTTTGGTAAAGAAGCCATTAACAAATGACCGGCACCTGGCCGGTGCCGGTCATTTCCCCGCCAGGCCAGCATGACATTTCAAAGAAAAGATGATACAATACCTTACTCCACTTTGTAGATGAAATTATGCCTGATTACCCGGAAGTAATTTATTGGTTGGCGCTCATCAATGAGAGCGGCCTTAAGTTAAGTTTAGCCAAACCGATTGTTCAGCGGTGGTGCCTGTCTGAAAAACGCTCCCTGGCCGACCTGTTTGACCTGTCCCCATTGGAATGGTCTACCAGGTTTGGCCTGTCAGAGGCTGAGGCCGAGCGAGCCGTAACTGCTGGCGATAAGCTGGCCGGTCAGGCGGCCGCGCTGGCTGAGTGGCAAGGGCAAGGTATCGAGCCAATCATTCGTATTGACTCGCGTTATCCTAAACGACTGGCCTACGTCCTCCCTCCGGCCAAACAACCCTTAATTCTGTGGGCTCAAGGCGCGTTAAATTTACTCAACGAACCGGGCGTGGCCATGCTGGGCAGCCAGGCTCCAGATGAAGCCACGGCCAAATTTATCAGCGAGTTGATGAACACGTTGGTAGCCGAAGATATTGGCCTGGTCAGCGGCTATGGACGCGGCCTGGACAGGGCTACTTTTGAAGCCATGCTGGCCACAGAAAATGGGCATGCCGTGGCCGTGCTGCCTATGGGTTTGCGTGCCTTTGCCAAAACCACTGCCAAACTGGCTAGCGTCGTTGAAGCCAGGCGCATTGCCCTGGTCAGTCCCTTTGTCCCGGATACACCGTTTCAGGAAAAACTGGCCGAGGCACGCAACTTGTTAATTGATCATCTGGCCCTGGCCTTGCTCATCCCCCAAACCGACGTAGCCTCCCAGGAACGAGGCAGCGCCGCCCTGGGTCGAGGTCTGTCCGTTTTTGTGGGCTTAACCGATACCACCGGCAATCGGGCTTTGATTGATCAAGGCGCTTTGCTGCTCACCGATGCCGGCGAAGTGGTCGAGATGGTGCAGCAGGCGATGGTCGATACGGCCTTGCTGGAGGAGCAGGCCAATGATGAAGCAGAGGCCGCTCTCCCGGTCGCGCCTCCCCTCGTCTCTACGCCCTCTGCTTCACTCGACCCCGACGATGATTACGCCCTGCGGCTAGAAGAAGTAGAACCCATTGGTGGTGATGAAGCTCTGGATATTTTATCAATGGGTGGCCAGGTACCAGAAGTATTGCGCCAACGTTTGAAGAAGCCCCCGCATGAGGAACAGGCGGCGGAATAAAGATAATAACATCCAGTAGCCGAGACATTCAGCAGCCGGGGCATCCACCAGTAGCCGAGGCATCCAGTAGCCGAGGCATCCCTATGCCTCGTCGAGCGGGACATGAGGCGAACAAAAAACCCACCAGGGCGTGTATACACCCTGGTGGGTTAAATTTATCTCTCCCGTAGAGAAGGCATCCCTATGCCCGGCTCCCGCATGGGGATGCGGGATCTACCCCTGGACCAATTTACGCACTTCCTCGACAATTTCTGGGTTGGCCAGGGTGGTCACATCACCCACGTCTGCCTTATTGGAGATTGCGGACAGAACACGGCGCATGATCTTGCCGGAACGGGTCTTCGGCATATCGGGTACGACAAAAACGTGCTTCGGCCTGGCTATTTTACCAATTGAGGTTTCAATCGCCTTGATCACTTTACCCTGTATTTCTTCATTGGGCGTATAGCCTGGTTTCAGAGACACGTAAATATCAGGTACTTTACCCTTTACTTCATCCGCTACGGGCACAACGGATGCTTCTGCTATTTCCACCACAGTCAGACAAGCCGACTCGATCTCCTTGGTCCCCAGACGGTGACCGGCCACGTTGATGACATCGTCAATTCTGCCTAAAATGCGGTAGTAGCCATCCGGGGCTTGCATGGCCGCATCGCCGGTCAGGTAAGGCCAATCACGCCAGTCTTTACTCTCCGGATCTTTGCAATACTTGGCGTAATAGGTCGAAACGTAGCGGTCGCGACCACCCCAAATAGTCTGGAAGGCTCCCGGCCAGGGGTTCTTGATGCAGATATTCCCGGCTTTATTAGAGCCCGGTTCAATCTCATTTCCATCCTCATCATAGATGATCGGATGGATACCCGGCACACCGGGACCGGCACTGCCCGGTTTCATTGGTTGCAGGGCCGGCATGGTACTGCAGAGGAAGCCGCCTGTTTCTGTCTGCCACCAGGTATCAACAATGGCCGCCTCGCCTCGGCCGACGACCTCGTAATACCAACGCCACACTTCGGGTTCGATCGGTTCGCCCACGGTGGTCATATGCTTGAAGTGGTAGTTATATTTCTGGGGCTCATCCGGGCCAGCTTTTCTTAACATGCGGACCGTCGTTGGGGCGGTGTGGAAGATATTGACGTCAAGTCGTTCGGCGATGCGCCAGGCACGGCCGGCATCCGGGTAAGTGGGCACCCCTTCGAAGATAATGCTCGTGGCAGCCAGAGCCAGCGGGCCATAAACAATATAGGAGTGACCCGTGATCCAGCCAATATCGGCCATGCACCAGTAAACATCCTCGGGATGAATGTCCTGAATATATTTTGAAGTCCCGGCGACATAGGCCAGGTAGCCACCGGTGCTATGCTGGCATCCTTTCGGTCTGCCCGTTGTGCCGCTGGTGTACATCAGGAAGAGCGGCGCTTCAGCCGGCATCTTCTCAGGCTCGACTCGTTGGTCGGCATAATCCTTCAGAAGCTCGTTCACAAAGTAATCACGACCCTCGACCATCGGCGTCTCAGAAGAATATTTGCCGGGATAACGCTGCCAAACCAGGACTTTATCAACCGTTTGGCCCTCTTCTTCCGCAACCACCAGGGCTTCGTCAGCTTTTTGTTTATGCTCAAGCAGTTTGCCATTCCGGTAGTAGGCGTCCATGGTAATCAGGACATGACTGCCGGAGTCCGATACTCTTTCACCGCAGGCCCGGCCACTAAAGCCGCCAAACACCTCAGAGTGAATGACACCCAGCCTGGCACAGGCCAGCATTGTTATGGGCAGTTCCGGCACCATGGGCAGATGCAGGGTGACTCGATCGCCAGCTTTAAGCCCGCAAAAATCGCGCAGCAAGGCGGCCATTTCGTTAACCCGGACATAAAGCTCCTGGTAAGTGATGGCCTGGTGAGGTTCATCCTCCGGTTCTGGTACGAAAATAAGAGCGGCTTTATTTTTATACTGGGCCAGGTGTCTGTCAACACAGTTGTAGGAAGCATTGATCTTGCCGCCGACAAACCACTTCCAGCAAGGAGCATCGCTCGTATCCAGCGTTGTGTGCCAATACTCATACCAGGACAACAGATCGGCATATTCTTTAAAACATTCCGGGAAGTTCTCCAGGCTAAACCGCTCAAGAACATCCGGGTCCGTCATATTGGCCTGAGCAATAAATTGCGTCGAGGGGTGGAAATACTCCTCTTCTTGCCAGTGAACCGCGATTTGTGCTTCAGTGACTTCTTCAGTTGCTTTGTTACTCATAATATATTTCTCCTATTGGTTGAATGGATTCGATTTAGAAATATTCTTTTTGAAGTTTTATATAGTATGCGGAATCAGTCCAAGTGGAGACTAATTGAGGCTCCCAGTCTGTTCCTTCATCACTATCTCACATTGACCAACAACCCCGAATAATAATATATAACTTCATATTTGTCAACTAGAATTTAGCACTCGTCCATATAAAGTGCTAGCTGGTCATTTTTGCAAAACTCCTGACGTACGTTTCGCGTAATGCGTCAACGGGGTATAAGATGGACGACAATTACCGGCTACGTAGCTCCAAGCTGCCGGGCCCCATTTCGACTTTCTACTCCTCTACAAGATGCTCCTGGCGAGCGGAAGTTTTCTGATGTAGTTACTGAGCAAGAAACAAAGCGGTACGACAATGAGGGCCACTAAAGGGAACTTGATCAGCGGATACAGGCTAATACCACTCAGGGCCAGCGCAACCAAGACGGCCACCGGGGCATGGATAATAAACACGGTGTAGGCGCTGGCAGACATTGCTTTGGCCAGGCTGCCCTGGTGATTGTATCTCTTACGGAACCAGATCAGTAGACTGATTACCATCCCCATACAAAGGGATTGCTCCCAGAGGGCAAAGACAAAAGCTTGCCAGTGGATACCTCCCAAAAATGGAGTGGGATCCTCCCCCGCTCCTCCTGCCACGAACACGATGGGCAACAGCACGATGAGGAAGATGGTAATCCTTTGCCACAACTTGCCCGTGGCCTCGGATATCCCCATAAACCAGTTGCGGCGATAGGCAATGAGGCCGAGCACAAACAGAGCGATGTACTGGGGAAAGTAGGGAAATTGCAGATTCAGCGGCGCAAAATTCCAACCCATGGGCAGCCATATCCGCACGATAAAGGTAACTACCCCCAGCAGGAGGGCGAAAACCGCTATGGCTAGATTATCGGGCGTTTTGCTATCGGGCCGGGGGGGAGTGGTCACCGGTTTTGCCAGTCGCCGCCACAGCACGTAGATGAGGTTGAATATCAACAAGGCTTCGACAAACCACAGGGGGCCAGTACCAAGGCTGAAGTTTTCCAAATATTGGGCTTCGAAATATCGAGCCAGGAACTCCCACAAGGTCCCCTCGAAGCTATGAACATTGACCGCCAGCGCGTAAAGCAGCGGATCGAAAACGATGATGTAGAACAGCAAGGGAATGCCCAAACGTAATAGTCGGTCTTTGAGAAACGGCCCGGCCCCTTTTCGGTCATAGGAACCGGGGGTAAAGTAGCCCGATATCATGTAAAAGAAGCCCAGAAAGAAGGCCTGGTTTACTGCGTTAAACAGTGTAAACACAATAGAGGTAACCATATCCGGCTGACCTTCATAATAGTACCATCCCCCTGAATGGCCGTAGGTTATGGCCAAATGATGCAGAACCACCAAGGCGATCAGCAGTATTCTCAGGTTATCAATGAAGAACAAGCGGGGTCTGGCCGGTGATTTGGCCTCGGCGGCAGATATTTGTGTACCTACTTTTTTCATATCAATAATTTGAGTGGTCATAATTTTCCTCCCTGTTGTCAGTTATCAGATGGTCAGGATGACCACCCCTCGGCCCAGGTGGTGGTCCTTGATCTGACGGGTGGCCTCAAAGCCGTCCATCACCGGCATCTCCGGGTCCATGACGACGATGTCGGGCTTGAACTGTTCAGCCAGTTGGACGGCTTCAAGGCATCATCCCAATAATTTGGGGTAGGGTAGGGGCGAGGCAACTCGGATTGAGAGTGTCGGAGCAAACAAACTATGCTCCGAGTTGCCTCGCCCCTACTTTTTGAGAAAATCCGTGGGTTAGACGAGAAAGACCATGCCGATACCAGTGAGGAGCATAAGGGAAAGCCCCGGCAATAATACTCGACGCAAAATGATCCCTCCACTCGCCAGTACAATGCCTCCTTTGACTATAGTGTTTGACATCACCGCCAGCACAATGGCCCGCGCCGCTGTATTCAGGTTCACCCCATCCGCGGACTGGCTCAACTCGGCCATAGAGAGGGTGATGGCGTCCACATCTGTTAGTCCGGCGACGATACTTGAGACATAGAGACCGGTGTCACCCAGATACTGCTGAGCTGCCCGAGAAATTACCAGAATCACCGCATACAATAAGCCAAACTGGACCGCCGGCCCCAGCTCAAATGGGTTGGAAAAAGTAATATCCCCCTTATCGGTCACGCGCTGAGAGAAATAAAGGTAGATACAGTAAGCCAACCCGATCGCTGCCACAGCGGCCAGCGGCAGCCACAATATTTGTAACAGGTTGAAGTTGAGTACGGCCACTTCTACTACCACCCGCAGGAACATCATTGTCCAGGCCACGGTGATGGCCAGGGCAAACGGTTTGGACAACGCCGTCTCTTTCTGGCTGCGCTGGGTAAAACTAAGTGTTACGGCTGTACTGGAGACCAGCCCGCCCAACAGGCCGGTCAAGCCGATGCCCTGTCTGGGGCCAACCAGTTTGATGAGCAGGTAGCCCAGGAAACTGATGCCGGAGATGAACACAACCATCAACCAGATACGATATGGATTCAGCACGTCTAATGGCGGAGGGGCAAAGGGCTGGTTGGGCAGTACGGGCAGAACAATGGCGGTGATGACAGCGAATTTCAAAGTGGCGTAAACATCCTCTCGGGTGATATGGCGAACAAACTTTTTCACCTCTAATTTGAGAGAGAGTAAGACAGTTGTGGTCACGGCAATCGCTACGGCCAGGGGCAACTGATCCCAGTAACACAACGCGCCGGCAAGAGTGGTCATCAGTGCTGCCACCTCAGTGGTCAGGCCCACCTGACCTTGCCAGGCACTGATGAAATAGGCCACGGTAGTGAGTACCCCCAACAAGAGAAAAATACCAATGAAGGCCCCCGGTGAATCAAGGATATCCGCTGCCAACGCTGCCCCACAGCCAACTAAAGACATCAGGGCAAAGGTGCGGGCCCCGGCAAACATTTCTTTATCTGGATCGTCGTCGGCATATTCTCGTTGTAAACCAACCAGGATGCCGATAACCAGGGCCGCACCGAACCGGTAGAAAAGTGTTGTCGTTTCCATAATACATCTCCTGATAGAGTAGAATGTTGCACCTTAATCCGAATCAGCCCATCTCCTTATTCAAACTATGACTTTTCTTTAATCCACTTTACTACTACATCAAGCAAAAGTCCAATATTGCCAATTTGACAATGATTTTGGGCATGATCTTCTTTAGTGAAAATCCTATCGGTTACTGATTTAGCATTAACCAGAGCTTTCACCTGTCTGTCATGCATTTTTTGATCACTCCTTTTTTCTATCAGAACTTACCCGCTGAACCGAAATGAGCGACAAGCCCAGGTCTCTGATGCCGTTGAGTATGCCGTGCAAGGCGGCCTGGTCAATAACGGGGCCGTGGAGGGTGGTCGTGCCGTCGTTTTCGTGGGTGAAGGTCATGCCCTCGAACCAATCGGCCCACCGGTTATCGAGATGTTCCTTTATTTTTATTTGGAAGATTGTGGGGGTGGATTTTCTTTGTCTCTCAGCCATAGACCCTCCGTGTTCGTAAGTGTTCTCGTTTGATGCCTATGTTGCACCTCTCATAAAGAGGAGGGAGTCGGCTGGTCACCTGATGACAACCGACTCCCCTTGAGCAGTGACAACGTATCTCCTTTCGTTCTAGCCAAATCGAACAAGTCGCCTATTCGTCCTTAACACACCCATCTTACTGCCTCAATTGCGCTGCTATGAGGATTGGGAATATCTATAGAACCGGCTTGCACCATGTACAGGGCGACAATACAACCTACCACAGCCAATACCGCTATTACGATAGCCACTACTTTTGCCCATTTCATTTTGACACCTCCATTAAGAATAGATTGAATTTTGACAAAGTTTTCCAAATAGTTTCTGGGCTACTCATACGCTAACACCTCGCGCACGGTTAACTGAGAAGCATTCCACGCCGGGTGGAAGCTGGCCCCGCTGGCAAAAACGACGACGATGGCGAGCCATATCCCAAGTCCCAAGGGGGCAAAGGTAAAATCGAGATTGGTACCCAGCATAATGTTTCCAAACGCATTGCCGATGATGACGCTGAGCGGCAGGGCGAGCAAGGGCGTTACCAGCCAGCTCAAAAGGCCAATCAACCCCCCTTCAGTGACGATGATTTGTAGGATAGCGTGGGTTGACCCGCCAATGGCCCGCATGACGCCAATCTCGCGCGTGCGTTCCATAACATTGATGTTCATCGTTATCACCAAACCCAGTCCGCCAACAATGATGGCCAGAATGGCCATCAGCATCAGGAAACCGGTAATAAGCAGCATGTGATCTTCAATTGCTTCTCCATATCCGGCCGGTTTCACAGTCCAGGATACGCCTAAACCGGCATCTTCCAGCTTTTGTTCCAGTGACGACAAAACGGCATCCTGGGAAGCCTCATCACGGTCCTGGGTTACGACCCGTATCTCATTGGCGTATCCCTCTTCACGACCGGTAGCCTGGGCAAAGGAGTCGTAATTGACATAAGCCGTCGCCTCGACCATCACTTGCCGGACGATGCCCACGACTTCCCAAGTTGTTCTTTGCCCGCCAATCTTGAGCACAATTTCGTCGCCTACCTTGACATCTGGTTCCTCTGAAAGGAAAAGATGGTTGATGACCAAGGCATTCTCATCATCCGGTTGCAGCCAACGTCCCTCAACCAGAGAAACAAGAGAAGCATCAAGTAGCTCGGTTGTTACAGGAGGGGCGACGACCCTGAAGGGATTGCCCTCTGTGCCATCCAGGTACTCCACGGCTGCCTGAGAGCTATTCCACATTTCTACACGTGTCACACCGGGGGTATCGTCAATGGTTTGTTCGATGTGTTCTGCAGGATAGGGGCGGAACAAGGCGATATCGATGTTGTTGAAAAATGGGCTGTCGTACACTTCGTCAAGGGTTTTGCCGATTGAGGCGCGGATGTTCAGCATAGCCATAAATATCGCTCCGCCTACAGCCAGCGTGCCCAACGTGAACGCCAACCGTCCCCGGCGGCGGAAGGTGTTGCGGAGCGAGAGCAAGAGCGGCCGCGCCAGGCCACCGATACGCCCCAGTAGCAAGTCGACCGAACTCGTCCCAAACTTGCCCTGGCCTACACCATAATCGCTGATTGCTTCGCGTACGGTGATCCGGCTGCCTCTGTAGACAGGGTAGGCCGCCACCAAGATGGGCACCAGTAAGCTGATGCTCACTTCAAGGGCATACACCCAGACTGGAATCTGCCAGCTCACAATGTTAAAGTTGAGCATACCGGCCGCGTAAACACAGTAAGCTCTGGTTGCCAGTATGCTGACCGGCATGGCCACTGCCAGCGCTATCAGGCCTAGGATCAGGACAGTGCCAAAGTAGATACCCACAATCTGCCCGGTTCTGGCGCCCACAGCCTTCATCACCCCAATCTGCCGGATTTGTTGGACCAACAAGGCAGAGATCATGTTGGCCACCAGGACCCCGCTCAGAATGAGTGACACCAGGCCCAGGGCCTGCAACAAGTACATGAATCCGCCAATCGGCTTGAGGTGCGGATGCTCTCCTGGTGGCGGGACCTTAATGCGATACACCTGCCGCCCATTCTGTTCGATCCACGCTTTGGTCTCATTCGCAGTGCGGATGATGTGTTCCTCGTCAAGGGGGTTCTCGGCGACCACGATCTTTAACTGATCCAGGGTGGGGGCCTCGCCCAGCCACTCCAGTGTGCCGAGCGTGATATAACCATAGGCCACGCCCTCCATCCAGGCCTGTTCCAGGCCCGGATCGTGAACACGGCCTACGATGGGCAGTTCTCGTTTGGGGCTATTGGGGGTCTTGACCAGCACCGTGTCGCCGATATCCAGCTTGTATACTTTTAGCGCATCGCGTTCGATGAGGATTTGGCCATCTGCCGGCGGCCACGCCCCCTGTTCAGATTTGAACGTGCTGACGCGGATGTCGTCAAAGTTGTTGATCACAAACAGCCACATGGTGACCCACTCATCCCCCACCAAAAAGCGCGCTCTGGCTCTCCGTCTGGCCTCAGCTTCAGCGATGGCCGGCAGGTCTTGTACGGCCTCGACAAAATCATCGTCAAGGGGGTCAGTCCATAACGTGGCCGAAGCGGGGTTGGTGCTCATATAGTTAACATCTACGGTACGCGACAGAATCACGTACGAGTTTAAGACTACCGTGACGGCGAAAACGCCCAGCGAGATGGCAATGACAACCAGAAACATACGTTCCCGATTTTCCCACAGATCGCGAAACACTTTGCGCCAGCGTGTGTTGATTAACATAATTTACCTCCGTATGATAAACTGTTTCAGATGTTGCGTAGGGTTGCAGGTCCTTACGCAATGACCTTTTCAGGCATGATTTCACCATCAGCGATGGTGACGGTGCGGTTGACGCGTTGCGCCACATCGCGCTCGTGGCTGACCATCAAGACAGTCTTGCCGTCCGCCACCAAATCCTCAAAGAGCCGAAAAACTGCGTCAGCCGTACCCGAGTCGAGGTTGCCCGTCGGCTCATCGGCCACGATGATGGGCGGGTCGTTAGCCAGTGCCCGTGCAATGGCCACGCGCTGTTGCTGTCCGCCGGAGAGCGCAGAGGGCAGCTTGTCGGCTTGCCCGGCAACGCCGACCTGCTCCAACAACTGCATAGCCCGCGCTTTTCGCTGGCGGATAGGGAACGTGCTGCAAAAGTCCATCGGCAGCATCACGTTCTCGACCACCGTCAGCGTGGGCAGAAGTTGAAAGAACTGAAAGACCACGCCCAGGTTGCGGCCACGCCAGACTGCAATTTGGCTCTCACTGAGCGTATGCACCGGCGTGCCGCCAACGTACACCTCCCCCGAGGTTGGCCGGTCAATGCCGGTCAGAATGTTGAGCAGCGTAGACTTTCCACTGCCCGACTTGCCGACCACAGCCACGTACGCGCCCTCATTCACCTGCAAGTCAATCCCTTTGAGGGCCGTGAACCCGCCTGCTGCGGTTTCGAAAGTTTTGACCACTTGGCGCAACTCAATCTGGTGCCCGTTGCGCCCATTTGGCGCTATCTCGCTTGGGTCGTGATGTTTTGGTAATTGGGTAAACATTGTATCCTCCTATTCATCCTTGGTTTTTCTTGGCTTCTTGTTGTGAACACTCTTCCTTCTTGGATTAAGCGCTCGTTTCTATGTTTGACTAGAGTATGCCAATTAATGTGATGAGACGTCATCATCACATGTGATGATTTGCCTGAGGTGGGTGTGGAGGAGAGGAAAACAAAAACGCCCCGCCAAGTTGCCAATGGGGTGTTGGCTAAACCTGACAGGGCTAAATGGATGCCTGTTTTGGCAATGTCAGAAGCGACTATGATTTTCGTTTGGGCCATCAGTAGGCATAGTAGGAAAGCGGATACATAACGGATTAGCGGATAAGTGCGGTGAGTATCCGCTAATCCGTTATATATCCGCTGACCGGTTGGTCAAAACGAAGACCAACGCTTTTGGCGCGCTGGGCAATGTCAAAGGCATTGGGCAACGCCAAAGGGGCTGCTATATCAAATCGAGTTCTTCCGCCCGGTTGACGGCCGCCCGGCGATTGTTGACGTTAAGCTTGCTGTAAATGTTTTGCGTATGGGTACGCATAGTGCTCAAGGCGATCATAAGCTCACGGGCGATCTCCGGCCCGGAAAGCTCGGTTTTGAGCAATCGGAGAACTTGGAGTTCACGCTCGCTGAGAGGCTCAACGAGATTTGCGATTTTGGATACTTCACCTTCGTTCAGCACAGGTTTTGGATTTACGATTTGGCTTTCTTTTGCGGCATCCAATCGTAAATCGTCACTCGTAAATGGTAAATTGTCAAATGCTGCCAGTAGCTTGCTAACATAATTTTGAGCAACGCCACCAGACATCGCTTGGCGAAGCAATGCCTTCATTGATGCGCCTTCGTCAACGAAGGTACGCACATAACCTTCCGGTTCGCCCAGTGACAGAGCTTGTTTTAGGGGGGTCATCGCCTGGACGCTGTTGCCCTGGGCTTGTAGGACTAAGGCACAAAGTACCAGTATTTCGATGACTCTCCCCACTTGGTCTCCCGCTTCTGCTGTCTGGTGCAGTCGTTCCAGCAACCTCGTTGCTTCTTCAAGCAACCTGGGTTGCCGTTTACCCTGAGCAATGAGCAGCCGTGCCAGCGACATGTACTCCGCTTCGCGCAGATAGCTGATCTCGTCACCCTGGTTTAGCCCGCGTTCCTGTAACAACTGCGTAGCAGCCTCCAAGCGACTTGGGTCGTCGTTGCCTTGCGCTATCCATATCCGTGCTTTCCAGGCGATCATCCGGTTAGTATACCAGGTGACAGCTCGGCCCCCCATAGTTTTCTCCATCTTTTGAATTATGCCTAAAGCGCCAGCCAGGTCATCCTGTCCATATAAAATTTTCACCAGAGCGAGGTAGCCCCACCCGAGCGCAGCCATATCATGTACCTGCTCGCTCAACTTTACACATTTTTCCACAAAGCGTTTTGCCTGATCCAGGTCGTTCCACTCGTACAGAACCTCAGCCCATATTGCTAATAACCAACCTGCGGTAGACGTTTGCGATACCCCGTTTTCCTTTGCAAATTGGGAAAGATACCGGCAGATCTCTGTGACTCGTCGCAGCCGGCCCTGGAGCCTCTCAACTTTGGCCACTCTTAAGCCGGCAATCATAATCTGGAAGATATCACCGGCTGCTTTGCTAACCGTCATAGCCTCTGAATAGGCCCGGTTAGCGGCCACCATATCACCCCTCCAAAAATGCGCATCGCCTAAAACAGCAGCAACGCTACAGCGCCACGTTGAGTCCTCCTCAGGGAAATATTCAAGCGCCTGCTGAGAGAATTGGATGATACCCGGTACATCACCCTGCCATGAAGCCATGAATGCCCGGATAGCGGCCACCATGCCCCGCTGCTTCGCGACGTTAAGGTCATGCCGTCGGTCTGGGACATCCGCTGAGGCTTCTATTACGTCACCTGTCATAGAATCGAGCGCTTGTTCAGCCGCCTTCAGACTCTGTTCGGCAGCTTGCAGTTTACCGTTCACATATAGCATCCAGGCCTGAAATGTACAGAGTTGTGGCCGGGAGCAAACCAGTTCATCAGACAACGCCTCCAACCATCTCCACAATGTGGCATGTTCACCGCCCGCCCACATGGTTTCGGCCAGTTTGTTGATCAGGCGCGCCGCCCGCTCGAAATCTTCGGCTGCCAACGTATGTTCTATCGCTTCATTGATTAGCCCGTTACACTCATACCATTCACTTGCCCGGCGGTGTAGTTCGAAAATGCGTTCTGATTCATTTTCGCGCAAACGCTGGCGCAGCAGGTCGGCGAACAAGTGGTGGTAGCGATACCATTGCCGCCGATTATCCAAAGGGATAATAAAAAGATTGGCCCGTTCCAGATACTCCAAAATTTCTTGGCTAGAAGCAGAAGGACGAATGTGCAGGGGGGCAGGGGTGCAAGGGAGCAGGGGTGAACGGGAAAATTCCCCCTTGCTCCCCTGCACCTCTGCCCCTCTGCTTAGAACGGCGTCACACAATGGGCTGCTGAAACGCTCCAGGATTGAGGTTTGCAGCAAGAAATCTTGCACCGGTTCAGGCTGCCGGGACAGTACTTCATCCACCAGGTAGTCAACAATGTGCCGGTCGTCACCGGCAAAAGTGGAAATGAAGCCCGACGGATCAGCCTGTCCTGGCATAGAAAGGTGCGATTGTATAGCAATCGCGGTCAGTTGCAGCCCGGTAACCCAGCCTTCGGTGCGGTTTTCCAATGTGGCAATGTCGTCGCCCGATAACCCCAACCCCATCACCTGATTAAAAAATGTTGCCGTCTCCTGGGGAGAGAAGCGCAGGTCGTCTGCACGGATATCGGTCATCTGGTTTCGGGCGCGCAAACGGGATAAGGGCAAGAACGGGTCTGAGCGGGTGGTGATAACCAGATGCATTTGAGGCGGCAGGTGGTCGAGTAAAAAGGTGAGGGCCTGGTGGATTGGTTGGCTCTCGATGAGGTGATAATCGTCGAGGACGAGGACAATCCTATCGGGAATGGCGGCAATCTCATTGATCAGAGAGGTCAGGAGGGTCTCGGCCGGCGGCGGTTGAGGCTGCGTAGCGTGAAGCGCGCTCAGTGCCCCTTTTCCGATGTTGGCTTCAATTGTCTGCAAGGCAGCGACGAAATAGGCCAGGAAGCGGGCGGGGTCGTTGTCCCCTTCGTCCAGCGAGAGCCAAGCAATTCGATTTACGATTTTAGATTTACGATTTACAATTTGACTTTCTTTTGCGGTATCCAATCGTAAATCCCGCTCCGTTTCACTTCGGGGACTATAGTCGTCACTCGTAAATCGTAAATTGTCCACCCATTCGCTGATCAGCGTGGTTTTGCCAAAGCCGGCCGGGGCAGAGATGAGGGTCAACTTACGACCAAACCCTTGGTTTTGGCCCAGACCCTCGTTCAGTCGTTCAATCAGGCGGGGGCGGGGGACGAGTTCGGGGCGGGTGGGGGGGATATAGAGTTTGGTGGTTAAAATTGGGGTGGACATAGGCAGATTATAAATCCTGTTGCATAAAACACAAAAAGAGCCTCGTTCATCGTTTAGGCTCTTTTTCTTGGCGTAGGTGGTGATGGATGGTGTGGATAGGCCGTTTGCTTTCAGGCCAGTGGGAGATGTTCCGACCTCTCCGTTACTGTTACGCTGCGTTGGTTTACTTCATTATTTTGGGGTATACTGATAGAACTGACTGAAATTGTTCACCCAGGGAGGATAAGAGCAATATGGTATTCCTGGACGAAGCTTGCAGGCTCCTGAAATCTCGAGCGTCGAGTCTCGAAGAGAAACTGAGCGAGTATGTTCCCCGCGTTCTGATCAGGGGTGACATCAGCCCCGCAGATGCGACGTATGCCCGAGGCTTCTATCGGTTCTTGCCTTCTTCTGAACAGCAGGCCTTCGAAGATACCAAATTAGCGACATTAGTTAGAACTGTTGTGATTGGAGATGCTGGATCAGGGAAGTCGTTTATCATACGAAGAGCGTTCATCGAATCGATTCAACGTTTTCTTGACTCGCCCACAGACACACCTGTGCCGTTTCTGTTAGATCTAGGTCAGGATTTGATAGCGGATCAAGACATTACAATGGCTCTAGACCATTGGTATGATGGGCTATTCACACGTACTGTAGCAGAACACGATTCTGGGTGTGTGTTGTTTCTTGACTCGCTGGATGAAAAACTCTTGAAGGTGCCGGATGAGATTGGGTTCATCAACGCGATTGACCTATTTCTCAGTACTCACAAGAATTGTCTATCTAGCGTAATGCTTGCCTGTCGTCGAGCATTTTGGAACTCAACCTGGTTTGGACGTTCCGAACCGACGTTTGAGGTATTCCATGCCGATCATCTAGATTTCACAGACTACCGCTACATTATCCCAGACCAGGAGCAACGTCGGGGGTTCTTCGAACGCGCAGAATCGCTCGGTATCGCTGAACTTCTCCAATCCCCTTTCGTGGGATTTGATTTAGCGCGCACATATAAGTGCGGAGAACCGTTGCCTTCAAGCCGACGGGAGTGGTTTGAGGGACAAGTGGAGAAGTTATTGAGGGGACGGCAAAAGGACAGGCAGTACGACGATGTTCCCCCTTTGAAACACCTGGTTTTTCTGGCCAGACAGTTGGCCTGTCTGGCTACCTGGAGTACTCACTCCTCATGGACCATTACAGAAGCCGTCGATCAATTGGGCGAAGCCTTTTCTCTCAAAGATAGGCCACACATCACGCGAAAATCGGTTGAGATACTACTCCAACGGCCACTGTTCACAAGGACAAGTGATCGCTTCTCGTTCTCTCATCAATTGTTTCGTGAGTACCTGGCCGCCGATGCTCTCATATCACTACCCATCCGTAAGCAAAGACAATTTTTGACGGCCCCAGAACCCAGCCTACAGAACAGGATTTTGTTGCCATTACGTGGAGTTGCGGTGGCTTTGGCCGAAGCTTCCCCACCTTTCGCGGACTTTCTACTTATTACTGATCCGTTTGTGGCATTTCTGGCTGAAGCAACTACACCATCAACGGACTATGATGAGCGACTGCTCAAGACCGTGATCGACAATGCTATCGAATCCGGTCGGGTATATTGGAAACCAATCCCTCCACGAGGAGATAGACTAGACCGTGCCTTACATAAGCATCGACCCAAGAACGTAGTGCCCTTTCTTCAACCATACTTGGATAGACCTGATGAAATGACACGTCTCTGGGCAACTGCTTGCTCAAAAGCATGGGGAGGAACACTTGAACTGAACGAAACTCTAGTCAAACTGGCGTATGATGAGGAACAGAACATTGAAATACGCAAGAATGCTATAGATGCTATCCTTGCCTCGCAATGCGTAGAGGATATTCGGAAACTGTATGGTTTGTTTCGTTGTCAAGATGACCAAATCCGTGGGCATACTTTGATCGCCTACCGAGTGACTGAAAATCCATCGCCTCGTGAGTACATAGAAAAGCTTTGCGGAGGGACATTTGACGATAGATTATTCAGTATCCTCCAAAGAGAAACGATGGAATATGGTACTCAACTCGCTACGACCAGTGAGTTGAGTGAGGCATTCTGCGCAGTAGATGAGCAATATGGAAGACTTGGCAATCTGCGCCCTTTGCTTCTTGAGGGACTGGTTGGGCGTGCTCTGGGACTGGGATTCGATGATATACCACCTTCTCTCTTCATCAAAATCTGGGCAGACCACACTGACTCTAGAAGTCGCGCTTACCGTGATAACCTGAAAAGAATACTATCTACTAGCCCGGCACTGTATGCACGCGTATGGCATTATGCCCTGGCCTTACTTGGTAAGGATAGTGGAGGGAGATGGTACTGGTGGAATGGACTGGCAGAAGCGTGTACAGACAGCATCTTTGATCTCCTGCCACCGGACCCAACAACTCTAAACGATGGACAAAGGCAGTTGGTACAAGAAGTTCTTAGTCATCATTTCCATCGAGATCCTACCATTGAGCGACTGCGCCAGTTCAAAGCATTAGCACCAGAATACGCCAAGCATCTACGGATCCCCAAATCAGCAATGGTTCGGGATGGGCGAGATCGCCTAGAGGAAGCCAGCAAGATTGCCCAGGCTCTAAACCGAGAGGAGTTGACAGCACCGCAGAGAACCAGGCTTGTCCTGTCCACGATTGGGGAGATTCTGCATGGGCAAGAGATGACCGGATGGCTGGAGCCAAAGGAGGTAATCCAATTCCTGAGTGAACTCCAAGGACCATTACGTTATCGAACACTATCCAATTTCCTTGGTTGCGTCCAGGAAGTAACGTATTCTCGCGCTGAAGATAGAGGCCCAAATACGTTCACGATGACCTTGCCTATTTATGCAGTCCCGTTTTGGGTGCTCTGGAAACTCGGATTTTCCAGGTTTATCACCGCTGAGAAGCTCGATGAGTTCATTCGTTGCTATGCTTTTCTTGGAACTCCGATTGCGTTTGATATCAGTGCATACTTTCCCTTACTTGATCGGCTGCACGAGCTTTCTCCCCAGCAGTGGGAGGAATGTTTATTTTGGCTGATAGAGTTTCCACATGTCAGTCTGTACGGTCCCCTGGAATACTTGATCCAGAGAGATTCAGGCATCTACTTGGAACAATGTCGTTGTCACTTGATGGAATGTGATTTCTCCTCTCCCGATCTTAAACCATTGTTTGACTACTGGCAGGCTTTTGAAAGTCCTGATTTCCAACAGACATTGCGTCAGTGCTATGAATGCCTGGAGGAAAGAAAAGATGATGAGTATTTACCCGTCCAACGTTTCAGAATCCTTTGGCACTTACTTTCTCGGGACGATGACTGGGCTTGGGAGGAACTAGAAAAGCGTGTTGAGGCAAAAACTGCGCCGACCAGCGCACACAATTTGGACCTTCCCGCCTCCGAACATCTTCCTCGGAACACAAAGCGTCTATCCGCAGTTGTCAACTGGTTCACCCTTGTGCGTCAGACCCAAGGTTCAGCAGAGAACTGGCGCGATGACCTGGGCCGAATACTTCTGCAGACGATTGTTGATATCGGTGGTGAAGACGCAATTCGAGAACTTGAACGTTTACGAAAAGAGCACACTTTCCCCCATGCAGAATGGCTAGGGCACAGTATCATAGACATTCAGGATCGTATGCTGGCTGGGTTCAGTCAATATATCCAACCAGGCCAACTATTGGATTTCGTCAATCGAGAAGCTATGGGAATAGTACACGTTGAGCGAGATCTATTTGAGTGGGTGTGCCAGGCTATCGAAGACGAAAAGACTAGCCTTGAACAAGGAGAGCAGGTTGGCGGTTACTGGAAAGACGATGAACCACAGACAGAGCCGATTTGTCAGAACATAATGTGGCCTGCGGTGAAACGTCGGCTCTCGAATCTAGGTATTGTCGGAGTCGAAGAAAGATATGTAGGACCTAATAAGGTTGATCTCTGGGTAGTGAAGGTTGATGAACACAATCAGCATCTAGAGGTTTTCCTGGAATTGAAGACGGCTCGAGAGGGATATAGTCACGATAAGCTGATCGACCCACTGGAAAAACAGCTTTGGCGAAAATATTTGAAACCCGCTGCGAAGCGATTTGGGATCTACGTTGTTCTTTGGTTCAAGGATGAGGATCGCTACCCCTATCCTACAGACTGGTCGGCGAAGGAGGAATTCGAACAAGAACTGCGAGACTACCATGCGATTCTTACTGTTAAACACGAGGTCCAGGTTGCTTACTACATCATTGATATGACAGCATCAATACGTAAGTATTAGAATCAGTGTCTCAAAATGATTCCATTTACTTTTCTGATGTCGTCTTGTTAAACGACTTCGGGTGACTTTTTTAGTCCACATAAAGTAATATCATGGTACCGGGTAATCTGTTCCAGTGTGAGCAGATCATTTATCCCCGCGGATTTCGCCACTGCTCCGAACGCGCTGTAACTCTTTTCACCGTTGAGATTGTCGAAATCCGCCCGACCGAATCTGGCACCGGTACCGGTGATGCTTACAACATGCGGAGCAAGGGCAGCATGCAACGGATCAAGCAGTTCATTACCAAACGATGAATGAGTTGGTTGTGGCCCTACAGGCCAGTAAGGCTTCTATTAGCAACGCCACGCGCCTACTGATCCAGGTTGGTTTTATTGAACGAGTCAGTCTACCCGGCCATCGGCCTGACTACTTCCGTATCCAACCCGGAGTCTGGTACCAACTGCTCAAGAAGCGTATGACCCAACTATCCGCCTTGCGCCAACTGGCGGAACGTGGGCTGGGTCTGCTTGAGGGCAAAGAGCCGCAGCTCAAAACCAGGTTAGAAGAGATGCGGGCCATGTATGCCTTCTTTGAGCGGGAATTACCGCCCTTGCTTGAACGCTGGGAGCAAGAGCAAGTCAGAAGTAAGGAGTGGTAGAAATACAATTTTTTGTAGCCAAATTGCAACTAATTCGCAGCTTTGCTGCTTAGAATAGTACTCGGCGCAAAACTTAGCTGGCGCATAGGGCGAAGCGTGCGCCAAGGGATGCCGCCCCTTTTCCGACAAGCTGCTAGCCAGGGAAAAGCATGTTTGACAGCTTTCAAAAAAAAAGTTACAATAATTAAAAGAATTTAGTCTAGACTAAAAAAATATTTAACCCTATCTAAATAATATCTTCGACCAGGATAGATGCTAGCCAATGGAGATCACGATGTTCAAATGGTTCAGGCGAAATAAAAGGACAAATGGTGCCTTGAATGGACATTACAAACACGGCAACGACCACCTGATTGAGTTACGGCAGGTTGTAAAAACTTATGAAGGTGAAGCGGGGACTTTCGTCGCTCTTAAAGACATTGATTTACAGGTCGATCCGGGTGAGTTTGTGGCCGTCATTGGCAAGTCCGGCAGCGGCAAGTCGACCCTGATTAACATGATTACCGGTATCGACCGGCCTACCTCGGGTGAGGTCCTGGTCGGTGATACGGCTGTCCACAAACTAAATGAGGGTCAAATTGCCGTCTGGCGCGGCCGCAACGTGGGCGTCGTTTTTCAATTTTTTCAACTCCTGCCTACCTTGACCGTGGTTGAAAACGTTATACTGCCCATGGATTTTTGCAATATGTATGGCATGCGGGAACGGGAAGAACGAGCCATGCATCTCCTGGCGCAGGTAGCTATGACCGATCACGCCCACAAGCTCCCCACCGGCATTTCGGGTGGCGAGCAGCAGCGAGTGGCTATTGCCCGCGCCCTGGCCAACGACCCTCCCATTGTGGTGGCCGATGAGCCCACGGGCAATCTTGACTCGGTCACCTCGGAGTCTATTTTTAATTTGTTTGAGGCACAGGTAAAAAACGGTAAGACGATCCTGATGGTCACCCATGATATGGACCTGGCCCGGCGAGCCACCCGGACCGTCCTACTGGTTGACGGTCAGATTGCCGATGGGGAGCAGAGTGCAGCCGTCAGCGGTCAGCAATCAGCGGTCAACGTTCAGAGTGCGCCGGACCAAGCCAACCCCCAAAATCGTAAAACGTCAATCGAGTGAGGTGCATGATGCTCAAACCACGCTGGCGCAAAGTGCTGCGCGACTTATGGTTAAATAAAAACCGGACGATAGTAGTGGTGCTGTCCATTGCGGTTGGTGTTTTTGCCGTGGGTACGATTGCCAGTTCGCAGATTATCCTCTCGCGTGATTTGAGGGCCAGCTACCTGGCGACTAATCCGGCCCACGCCACCATTATGACCTTTGACTCGTTTGACGATGATGTGGTTGAGGCGGTCAGCAATATGCGCGAGGTCAAAGAAGCCGAGGCCCGTCGCCGGGTATCCCTCCGGGTCAAGACCGGGCCGGATGAGTGGCGGATTATGTGGCTGATTGCCATCCCTGATTTTGACGACATTAAGATTGACCTGTTTACCTCACAAGCCGGAGAATGGCCTCCGCCAGACCAGGAAATATTGATTGAACGGTCCGCGCTTAAACTGCTCAAGGCCGGGATGGGGGACACGGTGACGGTCAAAACCTCCGACGGCAAGGAGCGAGACATGCGCATTGCCGGCCTGGCCCACGACCTTAATGCCCAAATGTACGTGTTTGATGGCGTGGTTTATGGCTTCATCAATACCGACACCCTGGACTGGTTGGGGCAGCCGGATGATTATAATGAACTGAGGCTTGTAGTGGCCGAAAATGTTCACGATAGAAACCACATCCAAGAAGTGGCCAACAAGGCCCGGGATAAGGTTGAGGATGCCGGGCCAACAGTTTGGTTTACTTTTGTGCCGCCACCGGGCAAGCACATGTTTCTTGACCCTTTCATTCAAGCTATTTCGGTCATGATGGGGGCGCTGGCGGTGCTGTCTTTGTTGTTGAGCGGCTTTCTGGTCATCAATACCATCGCGGCTCTGTTAACGCAGCAGACCCGGCAGATTGGTATGATGAAAGCCGTGGGGGCCAGAACCCGGCAAGTGATGGCTATGTACCTGACCACGGTAGCAGTTTTCGGCTTGCTGGCGTTGGGCATTGCCGTGCCGCTGGGCGTGGTAGGTGCGCATCTTTTCAGCCGCTTCATCGCCAGTTTTCTTAACTTCGATATTACCAACTACCGGCTACCGACTGAAGTATTGCTGGCCGAGATAGCAGTCGGCTTAGTGGTGCCGCTGTTGGCCGCCCTTTATCCAATTATTGCCGGCACCAGAATCACCGTGCGGGAGGCGATTAGTGAATACGGTCTGGGCAAAGGACATTTTGGCACCAACTGGCTTGATCGACTGCTACTCAAAATACAGGAGAGCGCGCTCCTGCGACGTAACCTCTCCCGTCCGCTGCTGATTTCGCTGCGCAATACCTTTCGCCGGAAGACACGCCTGGCCCTGACCCTGCTGACGTTGATACTGGGCGGGGCGATTTTTATTACCGTTTTTACCTTGCGGGTTTCAATGCTGACCACCTTGGAGAGTTGGCTAGATTATTTTCAGTACGATGTAGCCGTTCAATTTGAGCGCGACTATCGCATCGAGCGCGTCAAACGGGAGACACTTAAGGTGCCAGGGGTAGTGGAAGCAGAAGCCTGGGCCTTTTATAATACGCGGCGGGAACGTTCGGATGGTAGCCACAGCGACAACATCATCCTTTTCGCCCCGCCGGCTGACACCAACCTGGTCAAGCCCATCGTGATTGAAGGGCGGTGGCTGCGCCTTGACGATGCCAATGCGGTAGTCATCAACTCCATTGTCCGTAGAGATGAACCTGACGTGAAGGTGGGGGATGAAATCATCCTCAAAATCGAGGGTCGGGAGAAGCCCTGGCAGGTGGTTGGCGTAGTGACCGGGGGCATGCCGATGCCGATGATGTTTGCCAACTATCCCTACTTTGCTCGCGTAGCCCACGACGTGGGCCGGGCTGAATGGGTTTTTGCCACCACTGAGCAGCACAACCTTGACTATCAGGCTGAAGTAACGCGCGCCCTGGAAGAACATTTTGATCGCATCGGGTGGGAGGTTGGCGCAACAGCCAAGGTGGAAGAGGAAATGGCCGAAGTCGAAGCCATTTTTGAGGTGATTATCGTTTTACTCCTGATTATGGCCTTCCTGCTGGCTGTTATTGGCGGGTTAGGCTTGATGGGCACGATGAGCATTAACGTGTTGGAACGAACTCGTGAGATTGGCGTCATGCGGGCTATTGGCGCTTCAAATAAATCCGTACGGCGGATCTTTATCGTCGAGGGAGTCATTATTGGCATACTGAGTTGGCTGGTTGGAACGGTATTGGCCGTTCCCGTCAGCAAGATTCTGAGCGACCTCATTGGCGCCCAGTTTCTGAGTGCGCCCCTCAATTACACCTTTTCAGTCAGGGGGGTCGTAATCTGGCTGGTCGTGGTCATCCTCCTGGCCGCTCTGGCCAGTTTCCTGCCGGCCTGGAATGCCTCTCGCATGACCGTGCGGGAGGTGTTGGCTTACGAGTAAGGATTGTTTCTCAGCCATCTGGGTAAACGTCGCTTGAGGGCAGCTTTGAGCATTGCCAGGCGGAGACGGTTCCAGGCCAGGTTACTTTCGTGGGTCAGCGGGGGTTGGGTAGTCGTTTCATCCTCTAATTTTGAGGCCGCATGGGGGCTGAAGGTCTGGTACACGTATTCGTCGGTAATCATTTCCACCTCGCGTTGGTGGGTGGGGAGGCTGCGTTGTAGCCTGCCGGCGTGCTCATAGGGCGTTTGCCAGGAAGGCAAAGCCACCCCCATCCAGGCGGCCAGCCGCACCATCTTCTGGTAAACTTTAAAGATACTGTCCGTCGGTTGATCCAGTTGTCGCCGCCACCGCAGGCCAGCCCCAACCAGGGCCACGACCAGGACGATTCCCACAAATATCATACCCCCACTGACCACCGAGCGAGGCAAGCTGATTTTTGTCCCAAGCCAGGGGATAGCCAGGATAAACGGTCCCCTG
This sequence comes from Anaerolineae bacterium, assembly GCA_034409055.1. GTDB lineage: Bacteria > Chloroflexota > Anaerolineae > 4572-78 > J111 > DAOUMU01. Next base: position 33,316 of record DAOUMU010000131.1, on the reverse strand, counting down.
ACGACGTTTTCGTCGTCAATGGGGATATTGTCCGGTCTATCGAGAAACTCATCCCGGCCTAAATCGTCCAGAGGCGTAGAACTGGAGGCATAGGGGGTATTATCCGGGGCCGTGGGGCGGATAATAACCGGTTGTGCGGCCGTTGGCTCAAATTCAATCCAGCCATAGCGGGGAAAGAAAACTTCCACCCAGGAGTGCGCATCTGCATTGATCACATGGAAGGCTTTCAGCTCCGAGCTGTAAGTCCCCTGGGCAAAACCGGCCGCCAGGCGAGCCGGAATGCCCAGTGAACGTAGCATGACGATCATCGAAGAGGCATAGTAATCGCAATAGGCTTCCTTGGCGGTAAAAAGAACATAATCTACTTTATCAACATTGGGCGGTGGAGTGGCCAGCTTCTCATTATACGTTAGCTCGGTCCGCAGATAGTATTCTATAGCCTGCGCTTTGTCAAATGGGTTGTCGTAAGGTTCGGTCAATTCACGGGCCAACTGACGGGTACGCTCGGTGATTGTCTCCGGTAATTGCAGATAACGCTCGGTGATCCAGGCCGGATAATCCGTACCAGCCGCCCTCAGTTGGTCCACCGGCGCCTGGCTGGCTGCCGACACAATCTGATAACTCTCGCCAAGGTCTACGCTGGCCTTACTGCGGATATAGGTGATCTCTTCCACCCAGGGTTCCTTATTCCCTGACCAGGTTGGTGAAGCCGCTTGAGCAATCTGCTCACCGGACAGCGCATTAAAGTACACTTTAGCCGAGCGGTCCAGTTTGATAGGATTAGACATCGAATAGAGCACCGTAGCCCCATCATGATAAAACGTGTAAGTCTGGGTAACCGGTAGGCGGGCCTCAAAGCTGGGCAGTGACAACGGTGCCCTGGGGCCAAAGGAGCCCGTCTCAGCATCATGACTACGCCAGTCCAGGCCGGTGTACTCATCATACACTGCGGCTCGCCAATAACGTCCTGGGCCTTGAACTTTAACGTCCATCACCGGGGCATCGGTTAAACGGCGCGGCCCCCCCAGAGTTAGTGACTGGCCAAATGTATCAACCGCCACCACATCTCGATAGTTTAAATCGGCAAAAAGCCGGTTCCACTCGCTTTGAAATTCACGCCACGAACCTTGAAATTCATCCAGGAAGCCAAACGATTTCGTATCGATCACCGGAGGCGCAATCCAGGCCAGGCTGACCACCAGGATTGAGAAAATAAAACCATCGCGCAAAAAATCAAAACTGATATCGGGGCGGAAGAAAACACCTTCCGCCCGCCACTTTATTTCTTGATCAAAGAGGTTAAACCGAATTACCAGGAGAAATGACAAAATAAGATAAAGAATAAACCACCAGGTGATATCCTTGGGGGCGTAGTAGAGATTAATCAGCAGGACCACCCCCCCTGGCACAATAGCCTGCCAGACCTTGCCCGAGCGAAAGATCAACCAGATGGTCAGATAGCCCATGGCCCAGACAATGACCCCCATTTGCAAGATAAACATCAGGTTATCGTAACTGGTTCCACCCTGTACAGCCTGGCTGTGCCAATATGCCAACCGAAACATTAAGTTCTGCCAGCGCTCCGGCCAGGTATAGTCAGCCGGCAGCAGGCGGCTGGTGACCCAAAAAGACCAGGCAACGCCGATGATCAGGCTAAACAGGTGGGCAATCAGGCCAGGCAGAATGCTACGGGTCAGCATTATCCCGATCAGGATGACTCCCAGACCGATAAAGGTGATCATGTTGAGCCCCTTGGTCCAGCCTGTGGCCCCTACCGCCCAGGTCACCGCCATGACCAGGGCCGCGGTGAGAAATACCACCAATTTGGCTTGATCTATACTGAGCCTTCTGTCCATCTATTTTCCCCCTTACAGTCTGTTCAACTCCAGTCAAAAGAATTATGCCCAAAACTATTATGCCTTACCGAGCCGCCACTGGCAAGAATACACCCTCATTAACGCCGTTATCGCTGACGGTGAGCACGTATACACCTTCATCAGTGGGGGGAAACGAAACCTGGATTTCGCCGGTGAAGTCTGGACCTCTATCCGCGATATTCACTACCCGACACGGGGAGAGAAACCAGGTTTTTTGTCGTCTGAACCAAGCTAATCGTTGCTTTTTGAGCATTCTGGAAAACCAAAAATGCCTCAGCAAGCGAAAAACCTGGTTTCTGATTTCCAATGTCGGGTAATCAATCCTCCGCTCTACCGAAAGACTTATGCTCAACTGGGCTAGAATCCAGAGTCAGCAAAAACAGGGGCCAGCAAGTTATCCACAGGAACGTAGTCGTCGGTCAGGAGGAGCGGAGGTTTTTCTTGAAGATAGGCCTCTAAATCATCTTGGGGGATAAAGCTTGCAGGGGACTGGCTGATGACCTCGTCAAACGATGCTTGAGAGGCCACGATGACTAAAGTTTGACGGCTGACTGTCCCCAATTCACCCACAGTGATGGCCACGTAGACGTGTTTAAAGACTTGCCTGACGGTGTGAACGTAGGCTCGCAGAAAATTGCCTTGCCTGCCGTCAATAATATTGACCATATAGATGCCCCGCTCGGTTAGGTGAGCGGCAATGAGTTCGTCAAATTCAAGGGTGGTCAGATGGTAGGGCACGGAGAAGTCATAAAAAGCATCACCGACAATAAGATCATATTGCTTGGTTAAAGGCAAACGACTGATAAAACGACGGGCATCTTCGTTAAATGTCGTAATCGTTGTGTCCACCGGAAGACCCAAGTGGACAAAAGCCACATCCGTCACCCCGGGGTCAATTTCGACAACGTCAATGCGACTATTCGGATGAACCACCTCAATGTAGTGGGGAAAGGTGTAGCCGCCTCCACCAATGAACAGGGCAGAGATGGGCGATCTGTTCGGGAAAATGGCCTCTAATGCATCGGCGTAAATCTGTTCATATCCATAGCGCAGATTGGTTGGATCGGTTAAATCCACATAGCTATGCACCAGGCGGTCTAAGGTCAAAATACGCAGGTTCTCATCTTCACGATCAATGCGTATTTTAATGCAGAAGTAATTCGTCTCGCGTAAGCATCTACTACTGAGCCACCCCTGTTGCCGGACAAAGCCAGACAGAGCTAAAAAAGTTAAAACGAGCCAGAGCAGACTATAACGCCATCGTCCCCGACCACTAAAGCCAATGATGGCCCCAATTAAGAGGAGACCGCCAGCAATACCCCACACGATTAAGCGCGTACCAAAGGTGCTGATGAAGAAAAATCCTGTAGCAAATGTACCGGCGATGCTGCCCATGGCTCCGGCAGCATAGATCTTTCCCACCACATCTCCAGTATGATCAAGATTGGCCAGCGTCAATTTGACCACAATCGGGCTAATGGTGCCTAGAATTGTGGCCGGGAGCAGGAAGACCACTGTAAAAATAAGCAGCACACTGGCAATAATGGGTAACTCCAGGGCTTGTAAAGGTCCCACCCACTCAAGGGTGGCTAAAATGCTGCCACTGCCCAAAGCCGACAGCATAAAGAAAAAAGCCAGCACGCCTCGACTGGCCCACCGGTCGGCGATTTTCCCGCCCAAGTAGTTACCCAAACTGATGCCGGCCAACACCACGCCAATGATACTCGTCCAGGTATAAAGACTAACCCCCACAATTGGCGCCATCATGCGGCCAGCAACCAATTCGATCACCAAAATACAAAAATTAGACAGAAAAACGATGACAATGGCCCAAAAGGGTTGCAAACGATTTATGGCTGTGGATTTTTTGAGTTCTGTCGTTTGCATAGTTAACGATTATAGCCGAAGTAGAAAATTCGGCCCAATTTTCTGTTCGGTATTATAATGCGTTACTACGCACAGTTTTTAAGCACCCTCCATTGAGCGAGTTAGGACTTGATAATAATCGGCAGGTAAACCCCGGTGAATGCCAACCTGGTCACAAAGACAGCGGCCTCACTATCCAGGCTGTTGTCGTAAGCATTTTGCCTTGGGAAATTGGTGGAGTTGGTAATCCCAGTTACATAGGCATTGCCCGTGCTATCCACGGCAATGCCGGTGCCTCGATCATCTCCGTTCCCTCCCAGATAGGTACTGTAAACCAACGCCCTGCCCGTCGTAGTCAGCTTGTCATAGGTACCGCCCCCGAGTTTATCTGCCAGCTTTCAACGGAAGCCAAGGTGCCAACAGCAGCAGGAACAGAGCCAGTATAGAGAGCCTCGTGCCCCACAGCCTGACCGGTGTAGGCGCGAACAGGACCTGGAGCAGGTGTGTCCCTTGCTCCAGGGAAAACTCCATCATCCCCTGGGGGTTGTCGTAGTCAATGGCTCGCTTAGCACCGTCCACGTATAGGGTCCAGCCGGGGAAGTAAAAGGTATTCACCCGCAGCCGCGCTTCCTCTGTGATCTCCATATAGAACTCATAATAGGTAGGCGACATTTTGATGTCCAGCCCGCGCCCCTGCCCTTCGAGCAGGGTTATAGGTTCTGCGGCCGGGGTTTGGGGTGGCTCCCGGACCCAGATTGGCTCATACTCTCTGGCCGTGGTAACGGAAATGTTTCTTGCCGCGATGGCCTGGGGGCTGTAATCAACGTCCCTGACCTCGTGGAAGCTCTCCGGTCTGGCCTGGCGGAAGCCCAAGAGAAACAAGGCCACGATCAGAACTGCCACCAGGCCATTCGCCAACCGCCCCCGTCCCGGCGCGAGGAAGAGGAACGGAGCCCCGCAGATAAAAGCCGTGCTCACGGCGACCAGCGAGAGGAATCGCCAGGGAAACTCAAGGTACTGGAGAAGCGGTAGTCGCTCCCACAGGAAAGACGATTCCCGGCTGGCGAAGAAGGCCGCCATCAGGAGAAGAACCAAGAAGAACAGGACCAACTGCCTGCCCTGACTGGCAGCCGCCCGCATGCGCCGCATGAACAGGAGCGAAACACCTACCAGCAAGAGGTGGACCGGCCCAATAGCGAAGCTCATTTCGTCCTCTGGCCCGGGGAGGGACAGGCCAAAGCCCCAGGGGGAATAGACGAACTGATGGAGATACACGAAATGATGGCGATAACTAAGATAACCCTCCAACAAACGTGAGACATGTACGAAGTCCCGCTCCACCAGGGCCGGCAGCCAGAAGAAGGCCGCCAGGCCCAGGCCCAGCATGAGACACCAGAGGCCCCGCAGGAGGGTGCACCAGCTCCGCTCGGCATAGGCCAGCCAGCCGAATAACAGCAAGAGGGCGGGGCAGGTGATAAGAGAAATGGGGTTGCTACTGAGGAACAGCAGCGCCAGGGATAAACTGCCAATCAGCAAAAAGGGGTAACGCCCCCTCTGGGCGAAGCGATAGAGCGCCCAAAAGGATAGCGGGATGAAGGGAAAGGCCGAGAAATCGGCCAGGGCATGGCGCACGTAGAGCGTCACGAGCAGATAAGGCGCAAAGAGATAAGCCACGGCAGAGACCAGTCCCCCCCGCGGGCCAAAGGCTTCCCCGGCCAGCAAATACATCCCCAGGCCGGAGAGAAGCAGCAGGCTAAAGCAGGCCAGGTTCTGCGAGGCGACGAAACTGAAGCCCAGGGCGCGGAAAAAAGCAGCCAGGTAGTAAAACAGGGGCGGGTTAAAGTTGAAGAAGGGCTGGCCGTAACCGGCGCTGAGATCGGGGGCCCAGCGAGGAAAAACCTGTCCGGCCGCCAGGCCCTGGTAGAATTCCACGGCGCGAGGTAGGTACTCCAGCGCGTCGTGACCGCTCATAATCTTGAACTGGAAGAGGGGCAGTCCGGCCAGCAAGGCCACCAGGGCCACCCCACCTAGGTAAGGCAGATGAGGGGCGAGACGCGCCCTGGCTGCCAGATGAGGTCCCCAGGACGCCACGTTCAGGGCCATACGCCCTACGAGAGCCGGAAAGCGCCTCAAACCCAACCAGCCGGGCCAGGATCTGCCCCATCGAGTCAATTCTACCCGCCGCCACTCCGCCAGAGCGATCAAAGGCAGAGCCAACAGCCCCACGATCAACAGGTATCCCCGCAGCGGCCTGGGCCGATATACCAGGCGGACCTGGTGAGCGCCAGACGACACCTTTACGCCCACGTAGCTAGGCATCAACATCACAGGCTCGATCTCAACGCCGTCCACGGTGGCGTGCCAGTTGGGATGGTAGGTGGCTTTCAGCATCAGCATGCTCTCGCGTTCCACCTCGATTCTGGCCAGATAGGCATTGCCCTCGACCGTTTCAGAGATGACGCGACCCCGAGCAGGTTCAAGCGGGAACGACACCAGAGGAATGGCCTCTCTGGCCTGCGACAGGGCAAAAGTTCGTTGAGCGCCACCCGCCCGCCCCTCAAAGAGCACGGTCGGATGTTGTTTCACCCGGGGCAAGTCGCTTGCCAGCCAATGGGAGGCCGCCGGGTAGAAGTCACTCTTGTCGCCGGCAAAGGCCGCCTCTGACCCCACCAGGTCAAAGTAACCGGTCGTTGCCACCTGGTAGAGACGGTGCCGGCCAAAGTCCGCCACCGGGCGGACGAAATCGGGAAAGGTCCGGTTGGCCGGAGCGACCACGTAGCGCACGTTAAAGAGGTTGTATTGCTCCGGGCGACTCTCGTCAAAGAGAACTTGGACGTCGGCGTTGAGGGAGAGGGCGTGATAGAGATAGCCCAACATATCCAGCCCGGCGCTATTGAGCAAGGCATAGACAGGAACCGCGCCGACTTTGTAATCTTTGCCCCAGTTCCCGCCCCGCCCGGCGTAGACCCGGCCCGGCGGCATCCGCTGCAACGTCGTCACCAGAGCAGCGATCTCCGGCTCCTCAGCGGCGAAGGCAGCCCGGCTGTCCGCCATCAAGCAGGCGTTTTCCCCCAGATAGGCTCCACGCTCCCGGTAGATAGGGTACAGCAGGAGTGCCGTCAGGGCGGTTATCGCCAGCAGGTAACGGGGCTCCCCCCGGGACAGGGCCCAACGCCAGGGCAGGGCCAGGCCAAGGTCCATCAGGTAGATACCTCCCAGGTGAAGGCCAACGATCAGGCGGTGGAGGTGCAGGTCGCGGCTCATGGGCAACAGGTCCAGGAGGACGCCCCAGGTGGGTCGACCAAAATAGAGGAGCAGCCACAAGATGAACAACACCACCGGGACGCGGTAACGCTCCTCCCGCCAGCGCCACAGGCAGCATACCAGGCCCACCCCGGCCAGGAGGGTCAGCGAAGGAAAGCGGCCAAAATCGAACAACTCCCCCTTGACCAGCGCCCCCACGGTCCATTCATAACCATACGCGTCAATCTTTCCTGCCTCTTCCCAGACGCTGCGATTCAGGTAAGGGCTATCCAGCAGAAAGGGGAGCCAGAAGTAAGCTGTCACCAGCGTTAGCAGGGCCAGCAACAGAGCCAGGCGTTTGGTTTGTGGCCAGGGTGTGGCGCTGAGTAATGGCCCCCCTAACCCCCCAAAGGGGGGAACTCTGCTAAAATCTCCCCCCTCTGGGGGGCCGGGGGGGCTTTCCGTAAGTGCATCTCGCGTCCACATTGCCACCACCACAAACACCACCAACGAAATCACAGCCATATACCCAAAAACCAAATGCGCCAGCAGCGTGGCCGCCAGTAGTAGCGTGGCCCAAACGTAGCCCCGCCCGGTGCGCAGGGTAACGTAACCCTGGGCCAGAGCCGGGGACAACAGGAGCATCCCCCACAGTTGGGTATACATGCCGTAACCCGACCAGGTATAGCTGGTCAAATCGAGGCCGTAGAGGCCATTGGTGGCCAGGAGCGGGGCCACCAGCCCTCCCAGAGCCGCAGCCAGCCGGGCAAAGCCGAACCGCCGCATGGACCAGTAGATTGAGAGGGGAAAGAGACTCAGTAATAAGTAGCGCGTCCAGTTAAACAGGTCGAACAGGGGAAGCGCTCCCCGAAAGAGATGGTACAGGACTGCCGGGCCGGCGTAGGGTAGATGCTGGTAGTGATGAAACAGGGGATAGCCCAGGACGACGGGGGCCAGCCACGGATCGGTCGCGTTCTGGCCAGCAGCCAGGGCCGCCGCCGACCGCTCCAGGGCCAGAAGGTGCAAAACTCCATCGTTCAGCAGGGGGGCTTTAATCGCCACCTCGGGATAGAGACGATAGAGGTTGAAGGCGACGGCGAAAAAAAGAAGCAGACCGGCCATAACGCCCTCCTGGTCCAACGAGACGATTTGGCCAGAGTTTCCGACAGATGTCCGTTTATCTTTATCGACAGGCGAACGTAGCACGGAATTCCTTCGAGAATAGGTTTCTTGCTCTGAGCGGACCACAGTCCGCGTCGAATGGGCTGGCCTGAGCAATCCCAGGTCCGACCAAGGCTGCAATCATCAATTTTTACCAAATCCAACTGCGTTTAGGATAAGAGACACAAGATCAGGCACCCCGCAGGATGATGGGCAAATAGACGGGGCGGAGTCCTTCAACGGCTGTACCGTACCAGTAGCCCGCTCCCAGGGTATAGTCGCTCCCGGCCGAGGTCGAGGCTCTAATGGCGGTCTGTCCCAGCGAGCCGTCCAGGGTTATGTCACCGGAGCCGGAGGCAGCAGGCGCTCCGCCGCCGCTTTTCACCCACCACTCGACCGCGTAGTTGGCTGAACTTCCGGCCCAGGTGACCCCGCTCAAGAGGAAAGTCAGCAGTATGACCAGGCCAAGAACAATTATTCGCATTCGCTTATTCACCTGTCCCCCCTCGTTCTTGAACTCTGATCTCTTGGGGAATGACTGCGTCGGTATCTCTGATGACCTCATAGTCTGTATACCCTGCCCGGACGCCGTTGATAAAGAAATCAAAGGGGGCGTTGCTGGTTCCATCCTGCAACTCGCGGACGACGATGTGGGTGGTCGTCACCTCGGCCACGTAGAGTCCGTTGCAGTCCTCCCGGGGTGTCACCTGGACCGTCAGCCCTTCCTTTTCCGTCACCAGGCTGAAATGCTCTGGCAGTTCGATGGTCGCCATGCCCTGGTCCAGTTGGGCGCTGCCCCGGTAGTAGGTTCCCGCCTCCCCGCCTTCCAGCGAGGCGTACACGATTTCTTTATTCGGGTCGGTGGGGTGGGGCTGGGCGAAGTTTTTGCTGCCGTTAACAGTCATATCCCCACTACAATATATATCTCCAGTGGTACTTAGCCCTGAGGTATTGCTTGCAACCCAGCTAGATACGCCGCTACCAGTATCAGAAAAGTAGCCTCCGCCTGCACTGCCACTAGCCTCAACCCCCACCCAACTTGCGTTAGATACATACACACCAGACCGGCCTGAATTATTGACGTACAGGCCATAGTACGAATCTGTTACGTAGTAACCGGAGTCTGATCTAAGACCATTCACGCCAAAATGATAGGCCCTAAGATCGTCGCCTACATTGACATAGCTGCCGGCACCATTATACAACGATCCTCGCACGTCGATCCCCCACACGAGGCTGTTGCTCGCGGGGTCTACGTAGTAGCCGGTGTTATTATTGTCAACAAAGCGATAGGCTCGAAGGTCATCGTCAACGTTGACGTAGTTGTAGGCGCCGCTATACAAACTACTTTGCACGTCAAGGGTACTCACAACGCTGGTGCTTGCAGGGTCTACGTAGTAGTTGGTGTTGTTAGAATCAACCACTCGCGGCACTCGCAAATAGGCCGAGCTGTCAAGAGCAACCAGCTTGTTTGCTTCAGGGCCGGTGGCAGCATGGATACCATCTACCATATCGGCGTTAGGATTCACCGGTCCCGTCGCGCCGGTTGGGCCGGCTGGCCCCGAAGGGCCACTGGGGCCTTGCACCCCCTGTGGACCTGTCGCACCCGTGGCGCCCACCGGTCCCTGCGGCCCAGATGGACCGGTCGTACCTGCCGGTCCTTGGGGGCCGGTGGCTCCTGTGGCCCCCACAAGTCCCTGCGACCCGGATGGGCCGGTCGCACCCGCTGGTCCCGGTACCCCCTGGGGACCGGTCGGCCCGCTAGGCCCACTGGGACCGCTGGGACCGCTGGGACCGCCGGCCGGGCCGGTCGCCCCGGTGGGGCCCGTCTCTCCCTGGGGACCGGTCGGGCCATTCTCGGCATATTTGGCCCGCAAAGCGTAGGCCACGCTGACGATACGCTGGTTCGGTTCCAGTGCTTCAAACGTGCCGGAAGCCCCCGTCTGGCTGAACCAGACCCGCAAATAGGTCGTGTCGCTGGCAAAGACCGACTCGGTTATGGATTGCGTCATGCCGGTCAGGCCGGTGTCCCCCAGCAGTACGTTGAACAGCCCTCCGTTGACCGCCAGGGGGACAGCCGTGGCCGGTTCACCGCTGGTCGTGCCGTCGTTGGCCCAGTAGTTCGTGGTGCCATCGCCCGTGGCGCTATCCACGATGGCGAACTTAAAGTAACCGGTGCCCTCGTAGGGACTGCCGTCAACTTCGAGAGTGCCCTGGTAGTTAATCATCGTCGGTATACTGCCCTGCCCAAGTGGCCGGGGGGGCGGGTTTGCCTGGGCAGTCCCCGCCGCCCACAGCACCCCCAGGAGCGCCATCACCCATACCAAAGAAAAGGGCTGCAGTGTCCGCAACCTTCGAACTGTTTTCTTGATCATTTTTATCCCTCCTGTGTTCAGCGCAGATTGTCTCCAATCTGGCCTTAAAAGACTTCATTCTGCCAGAAACTGGTTGTTTCTTAGCATTTGTTTAGATAGTGTCCGTTGCAAAACGTAGCCAGGGCATCCCTATGCCCGCCGTAGACGCAGGGGGATGCGTCTACTACAGGGTTTTACAACAAGAAATAGATGGAGGGGAAACCAAATCGGTCTTGTCCCCAGGGCTCGCCTTCGACAGTAGCCGTACCGGCCGACGTTCACCTTGGGGCGAATTACCTGGCCGAGAACCGGTCCACTCGCTGGACATTACCTCATTTAGCCACCGGTCCGACTCACGTCCGGCTTAACTGCAAACGAGGTAAACGGCTGAGATCGTTGAGGAGGAACATGATGAGGTCGGGATGGTGGTAGGATAGAACTTTCCCAAAATAATTATACCATAAAAAGCAGCCATTATTATTTCAGTTTAAATTTCAAAAAAAATTCAATTTGAATATTTCGTGTGAAGAGTGCTTAATAAAAAGTCGGAGCTAGAGCAATTTTGGGTGTTGAGTAGCCTGCCTGTCCCGCCAGAGGAGAGTGCTTAAAAAGTCAATATTTGGGAGTTGGTAGTAACGACTTCAGTCGTTTTTGGCCCCATACCGCGGGCAATTAACGACTAAAGTCGTTACTACGAACAGTTGCCACAAGCTACAATCAGCTCGTCGGCGTAACGGTAGCGACCGGGAAGTCGGTAGGTAGTTCTGCCGGCAGGGTTGGCTTTACCACCGGGGTATCGGTCGGTAGTTCGGGTGGAGGGGTTGGGGAGGCCACCGGGGTATCGGTAGGTAATGCTGGTGGAGTGGTTGGGAGGGGCATCGGCGTATCGGTCGGGAGTTGTGGCGGAACGGTTGGCGTTTCGGTAGGTGGCTGGGGTGTGTGGGTCGGCAGTTCGGGGAGAGGGGTTGGCGTGTTGGTCGGTGGTTGGGGTGTGTCGGTGTTGGTGGGGACAAGGGTCGGGGTGTCTGTTGGTGTGGCCGGTGGCTGAGTGGCCGTCGGGGTAGAAGTAGAGGTCGGCGTGGCAATCGGGTTGTCAACCAGAACGCGTGTCCTTGACTCGATGGACCCGCCGCTCTGGTCAAAAACCACCAGGCGCAAGGTGTAGGGACCGTTTTCTACCTGGGTCGTATCAAAAACGCCCAGCACCCCCTGCTCGACCAGTTGCCGAATTGGGCCATGAATCATCACAAATGCCTCGGGGGTCGTCCCCACCCCCAATTCGACTTGATAATGGGAAAAATTGGCGGCCACCGCCGACCCTTCCAGGGTGAGAGTGCCCCGCCCGGTACTGCCATCCTGCGGCTGGGTAATCGTAGCCACAATCCTGGTCGAGGGACAGTACTGCTGCGGTGGTTGTTCAATGCCCTGGCTGATGGCCCATTCACGACCATCGGGTGGGTAAACCCGATAGTAACGTTCCTCTATATTGGCCCGGCAAAATTCGTTGGCCCGCAAGCCGGTATTGAGATCAATTTCAATCAATTGATGAATATCATGTTCCGGGTCCGGGGGGGGTTGGTCTTTGAAGAAAATCTCTTTGCGACGTTCCGGACAAACCGGGCTGGGCAGGGTGCCGGAGTCGGCACACACCTCCAATTCAACAATGGTCGGGGGGCGAATGAAGTCACGGATGGGTAACCCTTCGTGGGCCCGTTCCATAAAGTTGTGCCAGATGGGGCCGGCACCGATCAACCCGCTGACGTGATCCATGGGCGTGTTATCGGCATTGCCGACCCACACCCCGGCCACGATGTCGGGCGTATAGCCAATGGTCCAGTTATCGCGGAAGTCGTTGGTCGTGCCGGTTTTGGCCGCAGCAGGCCGCGAAAGACGTAAGGCGCTGTTGGGACCGAAGGCCGGGGTACGGGCTTCATTATCACCCAGAATATGGGTGATCAGATAGGTATGCTCCTCCCGTAACACCGGCCGAGGTTGGGGACGAGGTGGCTCAATCACCCGCCCCAGGCCGTCTGTGATTTGGACGATAGCGGTCGGCGGCACTAAAACCCCACCGTTGGCTATGGCCTGGTAAGCTCCGGTCATCTCAATCAATGGCACTTCACCTCCCCCCAGGGTCAGGGCCAGCCCATAATCATTGCGGGTGAGGGTGGTAATCCCCAGGCGAGCGGCCATCTCCTTGAGAGCGTTTATCCCAATCTGCTCCAGGGCCTTCACCGCCGGGATGTTATAAGAATTGGCCAGGGACAGCCGTAACGAAACCGGTCCATGAAATTTTTCGTCGTAATTCAGGGGCTGGTACACCCCGCCCAGGCCATCGGGATACGCTACCGGCACGTCCATAATCAGGGTACTGGGGGTCCAGTTGAGCAATTCAAAGGTGGCCAGATAAGTGAGCGGCTTGATGGTTGAGCCAGGCTGGCGCAAACTGGTGACAATATTAACCTGGCCATCAATCCGCTCATCCCGAAAATCTTTACTGCCTACCATGGCCAGAATGTGGCCGGTAGACACATCGAGAGCCAACAAAGCCCCATTGGTCACATTACGACCGGCCAGGGCGTTGACTTGTTTACGCACCTCTTCCTCGGCAATCGCCTGTAAGCGCGGATCAAGGGTGGTTTGTACCCGCAGCCCAGGTTCCTGATAAATTAAAGCCGGGGGCACAATCGCCTCTAATTCCTGCCGCACGTAGTTGACAAAGTGCGGAGCGGCGAAGGCAGAACTCAACTCACGCAACGTTAAATCTGTGGCCTTGGCCGCTTTCGCTTCGGCGGGGGTAATATATTTGGCCTCAACCATCAAATCCAACACGTTTGCCTGGCGGGCCTTGGCTCCGTCGGGATTCACATAAGGGTCATGGGTGGCGGGAGATTGAGGTAAGCCGGCCAACAACGCCGCCTCGGGCAACGTTAGATTCTTAGCCGATTTACCAAAGTAGGTCTGAGCCGCCGCCTCGATACCGTAAGCCAGGTTACCATAATAGATCTGGTTGAGATAAATCTCCAAAATTTGTTCTTTGGTGTAGCGTCGATTAATTTCGACGGCCAGCACGGCTTCTTTTATTTTGCGTGAGAGTGATTGCTCGGTCCGTTCTTCCGGGGTCAGGAGAACATTACGGGCCAACTGTTGGGTGATGGTACTGGCCCCGGACACAATTTCACCCTCGGTCAGATTGTAGTAGACAGCCCGGGTAATGGCAATGGGGTCAACCCCTACGTTCAGATAAAAGAAGCGGTCTTCGGTGGCCACGGTGGCCTGAATCAAATGGGGCGAAATTTGATCAAGGGTCACTCTGGTCCGTCGTCCGCCGGTTGGGTCAATAATTTCCCAGAGGAGATTACCCTCCCGATCTAAAATTTGAGTGGTGGCAAATTGAACCCGACGTGTTCGTAACTCTTCGGCGGAAGGGAGTTGGGAGGCGATCCAAAAATAGGTAAGTACCCCCCCACTGAGAGCCAAGATACCGCTTAAAAGAACCAAGATGGACAACACTACCAGGGCTCTGGTAAACCAACGCCACCAATTAATCCGGGGACGAGCAGGAGATTGCGGGGTAGCGGCAACAGTTTGCTGAAAAGCAGAGGGGCGACCGTGCCGGATACGCGTCGGCTGGGGAGTTGGCCTGTTCTGAAAATCGCGCTTGGTGCTCGTTAACTGCTGCCTCCTGGCCGCTGCCTGCTCTCTATCTGTGGCCTGCTGCACCCTATTTTTATCCCTGCTGGGCGTGGGTGCACGTTTTTGTTGATCTCTCCGGCGGTCCACAGACCGTTTAGAGGGACGGGTTGGTTCTTCGACATCAGGAGGAGGGGGGACAGAGGGGGTAGAGGCCGAATCTAGCTTTGGCTGGGTCGAGAGTCTGGTCCGATCAGGATCATCGATCCGGCGAATGGGTTTTGTCAGGTCGTCTCCAGAATCAGAGTCTGAATCTGAAGGCCGAGAACGGTCCGCTTCTATTTTGTTCAAGTCAGACATAATGTTTTTCGATAGTATTTGGTATGTTAAAATTATAGCATCAGGCAGTATGGTGTCAATAAAAAATAAAAAAGGGCATAGCCTAACTACACCCTCTGCTCACGTTGGCTAAAACAAGCTGGCTGAAGCTATTTAATTAGAGCCACCCTGGTACCAACGGGTATGGTTCATTTCGTAACAAGGTTCTGGTGACAATTACATTTGTGCTTGCAGACAAATCTGTCTTACTATTTACTTTTTGGCCGGCTGGGTGTTTTGTAACGATAAATAATGCGGCCCCGATCCAGATCATAGGGTGAAAGTTCGACACGTACCCTATCTCCCAATAACACCCGGATGTAGTATTTTCTCATCTTACCAGAAAGATAGGCCAGGACGGTATGTCCATTTTCTAACTCTACTTTAAAACTGGTATTAGGCAGGGCTTCTACAATTGTCCCTTCTAATACCAATTTTTCTTCTTTAGTGGCATCAACCATACGATCTCCTCATCTCCAAAAAATAAAAATAAATAACCGAGGTATGGTGCTACCTCGGATGGGTAAAAGTTTGTTCTATTTTGCAAAATCAAATTATGTAGGGCAAGTTGCTAACTTGCCCGCAGTACCGCTGACAAGTTGGCAACTTGTCCTACAAATGGTATCATGTTGCTTTTATCACTTGCTCATAGGCGCACCATTGCTATTTTAGCAGACAGACATAACCTTGTCAATTATTGTTAAGACCGAACTTGTCCAGAAGGGAACAATCGCCACCTCTTTTTCCTGACGCCAGTCCGGAGCTTTTTTGCTTCCTTGGTCAACTTCTGGCAATAGTCCAGTAAGTCGTTTAATACGGTTTGGCGATTGTCCTTATGGGTTGCGGGTGAGCCATTGCCGTAGGAAAAGAAATAATGGTCACCCGGCATGATACGAATCTGGTTGGACTGAAAATTGAATTCTTTTAACAACTTACGCATAGGGTCCAGTCCCACCAATCGATCCCTATGCCCCAACGCCGCTCGAAATCGGTGCCAATCGGTACGCCGTGGTTTAATCACCCTGGCTCCCATGACATAAAAGGTTTGGGCAGTCGTGCCAAAGGGAGTTTGAGCAAAGACTCGTAAATGTTCGTTTTTTACGGCCGGACTGGCTCCAGTACCTAAAAGGTCAATAACGTGGGGAGCCAGGGCATTTTTTACGGCGGTAAAGGAAGGAAGACGAATACCTGTCCCCAGCGTCTTGTAAAAATTTTGACGCTGAGTATCGTTACAGAGCAGGGCCGGTGCCAGGGCATAAAAACCATAGGCCTCGTCTCGCCAACCGATCTCATCTTTGTAAAAGAGAGCAGCACCGCCCATAGAATGCCCCACAAAAAGGTAAAACGGTTTTTGCTCGCGGCGCGTGGCCGGCCACAAGCCTATTGCCGATAGCCAATGTTCTACCGCAGCCATAAGCCCGACCGGACTACATTGTTCGGCGGCAGGAGGATCATTGATAAAAGGTGACCGGCCAAAGCCATTTACGTCCAGATTAAAGCAGACAATGCGCTTATGTTTGGCCGTCAGTTGAAATGGTAAGTTTTCCCAAATAAGATGGCTACCATTCCAACCGTGGAGAAAAAACACATATCCATCAGCCTCAAGCAGGGCCTCGGCCAATGTTTCTTCACGAATGGGGGATTTATAATATAGCGTTTGCCAGTACAGGTCGGCCAGACCGGTTCTTTGTTGCAATTTTTCCAGCGCCGCCGGATCGGCCAACAAGTTTTTACGGGCCAGATGGGAGAATTGAAAATCTTCTGTGATTACACTTTGATGAGTGTAATGCACAGCAGTAGGAATTCGGGCCTGTTTTATCATATTTCTATTTTCTTAAAAAAACGTTTCAGTCGCAATGGGCCAATCAGGCTATTCCATACGGTTGGGCCAAGTTGAAAGGGTGTGTTTCAGTTTTGGGGCGAGTTATGATTTAGCAACTGGTTAAGCCTTTGGAGTCGAGGCTTCAGCCGGTCCAAACGAGGTCACGTCCGGCTGAAGCCTCGACTCCACAATATACTTTTGCCCCCAAATTGAAATGTACCCAAGTTGAAACCTGATTCTTGGGGATGAAGGTCTATCTGTGTTATAATCTCTCAATTGGAAGTCGTTTTTTGGCAAGGAGATACAATTGAGTCAATATTATCCTCAACCCAGTCCGTTTTATCCGCCCGAGCAAAATCCTGAAGAGGATTATTACGATGAGGTCGAGTATGAGATAGAAGAAGGCGATTATACGAGGTCAGGTGATACGTTAGTTCAACGAATCCTGATATTTTTTGCCGGTGGTTGCCTGGTATTTCTATGCATGAGTTGTTGTGGCCTGTTAGGCATAGGACTGTGGTGGTTAGACCCCGGTAACAGTCTGAGTTCTACGCCCATTCCAGGGAGCGATATCGGTCTGTCATTTGATGATCCAGCCTTTCCCGATGAGTCTGTGGTTAATGATCAAAAGATAAAGCTGACCATTCTTGAAGTAAATCGAAACGCAGCCCTACCGACTGTCCCTACCGTAGAAGGTAGAGAATTAATTGTGACCACGATAGAATTGGTCAATTTGGGCGAGGAAGACCTTAGTTTTAACGAACGTGATTTTGTACTCTTAAACCGTTTTGAGGAGGCTTATGCCCCTACCCCAGGAGTGATCGACGGCGCTTTGGGGCGCGGCTCATTACCCGTCGGTACGGGATTGGAAGGCCGGCTGGTCTTTGAGGTAATTGCCGGCGAACTTGATTTGATACTTGTCTGGGATAGTGGACCAGATAGTGAGCCCCGGTACATTTGGCTGGAGTGATACCGATGATCAAGTTGTTGATTGCCACCAATAATCCGCACAAACTAAACGAGTATAAAGAAATTCTGGCCGACTTGCCCGTAACCTTGACCCGCCTGGCCCACGAAGGTATCACCCTGGACCCGCAAGAAACAGGAGCCACCTTTGAAGAGAATGCCATTCTTAAGGCTGAAGCCTTTGCCCAGGCCAGTGGTCTGCCGACCCTGGCCGACGACTCGGGTCTGGAGGTGGACGCGCTGGGCGGTGAACCAGGTGTTTATTCGGCCCGTTATGGCCAAACGGCTAAAGAGGACCAGGCGGAACGTAATCAGCTTGTGCTGGCTAAATTGGCAGCCAAAAATGTACCCTGGGCCGAACGAACCGCTCGGTTCCGGTGTGTTGTGGCCCTGGTCACCAAAGAGGGTTTAATCGGCACCGCTCAAGGCACAGTTGAGGGGTTTATTACTTATGAGCCAAAAGGTAGCAACGGCTTTGGCTATGATCCCATTTTCTTTGCCCCAGAGTTGAACCATACTTTGGCCGAGGTGAGGTCAGAGCAAAAGCATAGCATCAGTCACCGAGGTCGAGCGGCCCGAGCAGCCATACCATTGATAAAGGAGTTGATCGAGCACCAGTAACAGCTCGTTTTGACCAAAAATAAAAAGGGTCAGGTTTGCCCGTTGAGCAAGAAAATCTCTGACCAGGGAGTAGGGAGTATGAAGTAGGGAGTAGGCAATATCACCCTTACCCCCTACTCCTTACTCTCTACTCCCCTTATCCGTTTAATTCCAGCTTGTCCGGGTTATGATTTTAGAAACCCTAAAGGTCTTCATCCGGTTGTTTAGCAGGTCTGAAAACTCCGACCTGGGATTAATTATCCTGGTCAATAGCATCTACGGCCGGTCGTTTGCCTAAGGTGATGGTAATCGTTTCTTGATCACCGTCGTTTCGGACCACGTCCAGTTCGACTTTGTCGCCAGGTTGGGTTTCGCCAACCAGATAGGTGGTCAAATCGTCCATATCGATCACCGGTTGCCCCTCGATGGCCGTAATCACATCGCCGCCGAATTGGAGTTCTTCGTCGTCTGCTGACGATATTTTGTCGCCACCTTGCAGGCCGGCCTCATCGGCTGGACCGTCTTTAACCACAGTGAGAACCAGCACGCCGTCGGTCTCGACCGGCAGCCCCATAGAGTCAACGTCTTCGGCTCTGAGCGTCCTACCGGTGATTCCCAACCAGGAATACTCATAAGTTTCACCCTTAATCAAAGCGGGAGCAACCTGCTTGGCAATGTTGATGGGGACGGCAAAGCCGATACCTGCGCTAGCCCCGCTGCGACTGATGATCTGGGAATTAATACCAATCACTTCACCCTGGCGATTGAGAAGCGGACCACCAGAGTTACCGGGATTGATTGGGGCATCGGTCTGAATTACTTCAGGGATGGCAAAGGGAGTGTTTCCATTACGAATGGTGCGCCCCACAGCACTGATAATACCGTTGGTCATCGTCGACTCCTGCCCAAAGGGGCTGCCAATAGCAATAGCCATTTGACCGACTTGTAAGTTATCGCTATCGCCCAAAGCGACGGGTTGCAACGCTGAAGCGGGTCGATCAACTTTGATCACGGCCAGGTCAGAGTCAGGATCAGTACCAATCACTTCGGCTTTGACCGTTTCACCGTCAACAAAGACGACTTCCACGTCAGTAGCATTGGCCACTACGTGATAGTTGGTCAAAATGTGACCTGCTTTGTCCCACACAAAGCCAGAGCCCTGCCCCTGATTGAGGAACCCTTCAGGCAGGGGGGGATGAGGCGAGCGGAAGAACGGCGGGGAGCCAAACCCATGCGGTGACCGGGTATCTACGCTTTTGGTTACCCTGAGACTGACCACCGAAGGCACCGTGGACTGGTAGACATCAATTAAAGTTTGCTCGTAAGCAGCGACAAGATCTGTGTCATCTACTGATAGAGGTGTAGCTTGCTCAGAAATGCTGGCCGCTTGAGGCACAGGCGCAGCCTGGGCATTGTCCAGCAGATAAGGCGCTAAGATCAATCCCCCAGCAAAAGCACCCAGTATGACAACCAGCAAAGCAACTACAATACTCACACTAACCACTAAATACAACGAAGATGTACGATTTTTCATCCTTATAACTCCTTACTTTTCAAAAAGGCTATTTCAAGATCATCGAAGTCTGAACAATATCATCCCGTTTTGATTCTTCAGACAGGTTTTCGGAACCAATTCTTACGCTCCAGTAAGGAAATGATAAGCAGGCTAGATTAGAGTAGTCTTAAATCAATATAAGAGGTTTATTAGAAAACAGACACAGGGCCTGTTTTTTCATATCAAAAATTGCAGAGTTATACGTTTTGTGTTATTTTTTAACCAGGTGCTGTATATGACAACTCTCTGGGCCCTTTTTGACCCTACACTTGTTATGCCAGTTCCCAAACCCAGTAAAATATTTTTTGCTTCCCCCCAGCAGGCAAAGAAATCCTGTCAAAAAAAGTTTATATCTGTGAGGTGACAAAATGAAATGGTTTATGACTGTGTTATTCATTATGGCTGGGCTAGTGGCCGGCTGTCAGCTCAGCCCAACTGTCCCAGAACGCCCCCCGCGCATCGCCTTTATGACAAATCGTGACGACGATTTTGAAATTTATATCGCAGAGCGTGATGGGAGTAATCCGACCAACCTGACCCACAACAGTGACGCCAACGAGGGTTTGCCAACCTGGTCGTCCCAGGCCAACGCCTTTGCCTTCATTACCGACCAGGGATTGGAAAGTATGGCCATTTACCGAATGGACGAAAATGGCGATAACGCAATGATCTTGAATGAGGACCCACCGGTTAATAGTGGGTTTCCGATCTGGTCCCCAACAGGAGAGTGGATTGTTTTTGGCAGCGGAGGAGACGTGAGCAGTGACATCTACTTGATCGACTCAAACGGCGAACATCTAACCAATCTGACCGATCATCCAGCCCGGGATAGCTTTGAAGCCTGGTCGCCTGATGGTGCAAACCTGCTGTTTATCTCGACTCGGGATGGTAACCTGGCTATTTATAGCATGAACGTTGAGGGCGGTGAGGCCACCCGGCTGACCGATCCCGAATCTTCCAGTGCCAGACCCGACTGGTCCCCGGATGGAACAAAAATCGCTTTTATGTCTAATCGAGACGGGGATGTTGAGATCTACGTAATGGATGCCAATGGTGAAAATGTAACTCGCCTGACCAACAGCCAGGGATTTGACGGCTACCCGGCCTGGTCTCCTGATGGCACCAAGATTGCTTTCCTGTCAGGCCGGGATGGGGATGCCGAAATCTATGTGATGAACGCTGATGGTAACGAACAGACAAATTTGACAAATAGTCCAACCAGTCAGGAGTCATTACAGGGTGATTTCGCCTGGTCGCCTGATGGCCAACAAATCTTATTTCACTCGGATCGGGACGGCAATTTGGAAGTGTACGTAATGGACACCGACGGTAGTAACCAGACTAATCTGACGAACGATCCAGCCGTCGACTTTGGCGCCATTTGGGTGCGATGATCCCCCTAAAAATAAAAAACGCTGGTGTGTTTTCTGTTACGACGATGTTCTCAATCGGCGAGCGACAAACAACACCCCGGTCAGAGCAAGGGCAATAAGCACAGCCTCTAACCCGCCAATGCCGGTTTCGGGGACGACATTGGTTGCACTGGCTGCTGATGCCCCTGGCACAGGCGTCCGAGTCGGTGAAGGTTTGGGAGTGGGAGTAGAGTTAGCCTGAGCAGCTTCTTCAGCACTACTGCTAGCTGCTTCCTCGCCGCTGGCGTTCCTCGGCGCTAACACGGCCGTGTTGGTCGGGGTAGGTGCTGGTGTATTCGTGGACAAGGGCCGAATGGGTGTGAAAGTGGGGGTAGCGTTCGGTAATATGGTAATGAGCGTTGGCGTTGCCCGTGAGGCGGCTGCCTGTTCCTGAAGATTTTGGCGTATAATGAAAACACCCCCAACTCCCAGTAAGCCCAAAACCAACAGTCCTATCAAAGAAATTGCGAGAATGACAAAAAGCCTGTTTTGACCAGTGCTTTTTTCTTCTTCTTCCATAATTGTGCTCCTTCTTGGCCGTGAAAGCTCTCGTACTTAGCTGGTCTTTAGCTGAACGTTATGTCATCTTTAATTTTATGTCAAAAACAGGCAATTTGCAAATTGAGTCCCCTATATTTAGGACCAGGCTGTTGGATCAACCACTAAATACGGTGGTCGTTTAATTCACTTGCTCAAGATTAGCCCAAGGGATGTAATACAACGTATCGTTGAGTTTTACATAAGCGCCTGGAGCGACAATACCGGCCTCAGTGGCCTGCGGTTTCGACGGGAAGGAGTCAATCGTGCCGCTGGCTCCCAATAACCGTCCCCGGGTGACACGCACTCGGCTGCCTACGCCAACATCGCGTCCCCCTGACTGGCTTGGTGGGGAGAGGATGGTGGTTTGGCTACTATCTGTACTGGTGGCTGCCAAAATAATTGGTGGTTCTGGCTGGATCCGTTTACTGGCAGAAGAAGCCATAGCCGGCGTGCTGCCTCTAATTGAAACCTCTTTGCCATCTAAAGTACCTAAAACACCAAAGGTATAAGAGGCCATTGGCATGTAACCGAAACCTTCTGTAGCCACGACCCGCACTCTAACTGGCGGATCTAAATTCATCAGCGAAGCGTCGATGCTACCGACGATGATCCCCCGCACCTGGGCTTCTTCTGCGGCACGTAGCACTGTTTCATCCACCGAGCGTCCGGCCAGAAGAATAGCGTTTTTAACCCGCTCATCAATCCTCTCCACCTGAAGCGACTCGGAGGGTCGATCAACCAGCCGTTTCAGGGGACCGTATGCCTCACCGCCAAAACCACAAGTCGCCGTAATCATCGCCCCCCTGGACTCGATGATTACCCCTCTATTGGGAATGATCTTGGAAACAACCCCATTGACAAAAGCCTGAAGTTCGATCGTGGTCTGCTCTGTGGCTAACAGCACCCAGCCCAGGCCAATGGCAGCAATGTGACCGGCTACCGGCGCCCGAGCTGTGCGCCGTAGAAAGGGTAGGCCACGCTTGCTTATGGCGATGACTTCATCAGCTTCGACAAAGTCACCTTCTGCTTTGCACATAACCTGGTCCATATCGATTTTGGACCGGGCGAGCTGACGAGCGACGTGAATCACCCGATAGCGACTCGGTCGTTTGGCCTGAGCAATGATCCGCAATGCCTCTACCTTTTTACCGGGCTGAACCAGAACTACACCCGGAGCAGGCAGCAGCCGGGTTACGGTTATTTTGCTATTAGGGTTAATCGTTCTTCCTGGCAGTTGCATGAGGTATATCCAATTTCGACAGCCACTGCGCTAACAACGCCTGCCGCCGGGTATCATCTTGAGGTAATCTGAGGGGACGTCCCCTGGCATCAATAATGATGCCCAAAATACCCCCCTCTACTTCGGCCACTGCACCCCGACCCGGCTGGCCCAGCCCGATGTCAAAATGGCGGGTAGGGCGTATCTCAAGCGTTGCTTTTTTACCAGGCGACAAGGGAATCACCTCAATCGAACCATAGGCCACATTTATTTCTTGACCGTCGCCGTTTGTTTTTTCGGGGTGGCTGTCCAGCTCTTGGGGGGCAGTATGATAATTGATTTTGAGCTTCAACGCCGTCTGACCGGCCACGCTGTGGCCTATGGGAGCAACCACTGTTCCCAGGTTCAAAAAAGTGTCCCGGATAGCCACTTCCACCGCTGCCCTCGGCTCAATGGCAGCAATTGAGCCCAACATATTGGCCGTTCCGCTCACATCCAGGGCCAGACTGGTTACTCCCCAGGGCTGAATTCCATCTAACATAATCATCGCGGCGTAACCAGGATGGGGTGTACGAGTCAGGGGACGCCCGGCCCCAATCATCAAATTCCATTGGACACCCTGCCGGCCGGTTGGTGATTGAGGCGGCCAGTTAGCGCGGGCTTGTTCTACCACCAACCGTAAGGCTTCCCTGGCCACAGTATGCTCGATCATCAAATCTTCATAGGTGGTGGGAATACTGGTTGGATGCAAACTTTTATTCAATAACTGGTTGTAAAGTTCCTCCGGGTCCAGGGGAAAGGGCAGCCAGCGATGAAATTTTTCAATTGGCACCACCTTTAACAGTGAGGCCAGGCTGTGTCCCACGCCGGCATCACTGCGAATGGTGGAACCGTGATGGGCCCGGGTTTGGGTCGAAACGATGGTGGCCCCACTGCCAATATTAACTCCAATAACATTCAACTGGTTATGTCGGCCAATATAGGCAATCACCTTTTCAAACGATTTGCTGGCCGGCAAGATTGGGTACTTTGACCAGTTGCTTAATTTCTCAAGACCCGGTAAGCGAAACATTTTTCGCTGAATGTACAGGCTTTCAAGTTCCATCTGGACGGCGGCTAGATTTTCAGCAGCCAGGGTCGGACGAACATTGTCTACCGCTTTTAGCGTCCCCACCGGTCCTAAAATCTCAGCGACCTGAGTCCGCACTGTACGGTTTCCGGCATAGAGAATGACGGGCTTGTCGGCCCCTTTCAACACCTGTACAGCCATTGAGATAACATTGGCCATTTCAATGACCGGACGCTCGGCCCCCCCATCGGTGCCACCGACCAGCAAGATGACTTCGGGCTGGCTCGCTTGGATGGCTTGTATCTGGGCTTCGGTACTGTGCCAGCCGTTACGATGCGGCCCGCTCGGGGTAGTGTTAGGTCCAGCATCCAAGGAAAGCACATTGGTAATACAAGTATAAGTCGTCGCGGCGGCACGGCGGGCACTGGCCAGCGTAATATCTTGCATTAAACCGACCAGAGTCAGGGACAAGGGCGGGCCAGCACTGGACACGACCACAAAAACGTCAACCCCTTGCTGGTTGTTATGTTGAGGGGTAATAGGCCAACCCCCGGGGGATAACAAGGTACGATTTATAACCTTTTCTATCTGGCGGACAGCCTTCACCACACCCAGCGTGATATCATGCCAGGGAGTATCGTGGGTGCTGGCTGTCTGGCCAGTAGCCACCAGGCGATATTCACCCTCTACCCGATCAATAAGGACAGCGGTGGTGGTAGCGCTGCCACAATCAGCGGCTAAAATGTTTTTTATGTTGGGCTCAACCATGTCTAGCTTGAAGGTTCATCCACCAAAAAAGCTGGCCAAGAATTGCAAACGGGAAACAAGGAGGGCTACCCGAGAGCTAACCGTATTGGCAAACAGAGCGCCCAGGGTAAAAATAATCATTAGCCGGCCCATTCCGGCCCAGAATCTGACAAAGCCCTCACGCAAACCACCCAGTAACCCATGCGCTCTGACAGCAAAGGTAAAATAGAAGAAGGTACCAACCGTTCCCAACACAATGATGATATTATTGAGCCAAATCACCAGCCCCACCTCATTTTCTGTGTCTGAGTAATGGTTAGGATTGAGCGATATATCAGTCATTGTTGAAACTTGGGGTAACAAGGTACCGAATACAGCACCGCCAATAGCCAGCGCTGCGCCCACGCCCAGGACAAAAGCCAGGGCAATACTCCCCAACGCATTGGTCACTTGACCTTGCGTAGGCCGGATCTTAAAGATAAGTAAGAAACATAAAAATAGGGCTGGCAACACACTGACGATATTACCGGAGCTAACAGCCCGGGCAAAAACCTCGTACCAGATAACAATAATAGCGTAGCCTACAGCCACTCCAACAAAGATATGGGTAGCTAATTTAAAAAGAACATTGTCGCCGAGAATGTAACTGAACACCATAATGGTCAGGACGGCAGCAATAAGTGGACCAATTGTACTCATCATCTTTGACCTGGATTAAAGATTAATCTGGTTCGTTCACTCAGTTTGGTTTGTTGTTTGTTCACGGTGGGACGGAGAAACATCATTATCATCCGCGGGAGGCATCCAGCCGGCTATGGTACCAGCGGCGATGAGAATAACTATTAACAAATGGGCCATGCTCTGACTGTCCAGCATTTGCCGGGCCGGGCCAAAATTTTTCCGGCTAGCTTCAATCGCTGCGGCTCCATTGACGCCAGAAATTAAACCTTGCAGTTGGTTGCTCTCTCGATAAGGCCGTAAAAATGGATCGGCCGTGGCACTGGTGACAGCCAATAAAAATCGCTGGCCGTCATCCGGCCGGAGGGCTGCTTCCATTTGTTCAACCCACCATCGGGCTGTGGCCGGATTGTCGGCAATGGTGACCACCACATCGACTTGTCTCAGATTTTTAACATCATCCCACCCGGTTCTTTGGGCATCAGCCAATGTTAGCCCCTCTTTATAGTCGCTCAGGGTTGATAGCGGCTTCTGACCACTGGCCAACTCTCGGATGGCCGCTAGCCGTCCCGGCAAATAGCCCAGGTTTATCATATCGCCGCCATAATCTTCACCCCGCTCCGCCAGAATATGATTCAGCGTGTTCTGGGCCAGGGCCGCTCCTTCTGGCTCCAAGCTGATAAAGATAATTCGCATGGCCTGGCCTCTTAAGCGGCCAATAACGGCTCTGGCCAACGGCTCCATTTCGCCCTGGGTGGCCGTGGTATAATCAAACGAAACCAGGGCCACCGAACCCGGCTGTTGCAAGTCGATAATGCCTAATTCACTACTGATCAACTGGCGACGTTGCTGGTCCAACGTTTCAGAGAAAATCCCGGCCGGTTCCGTCCAGGGTACCTTGCGCCCCGTGGCCGGATCAACAACTTTTTGCAAGCCTGGGACGAGGGGCAAAGCAATCAAGCCAATAAACAGAAGAGACAAGATAGCCCGTACTACCCCCCCCATCAGACGGGTGCGCTCAGCCAGTGGTGCTGGCAGAGTGGCCGGTTGTGGCGCTTGCGTGGCAATTGCTTGAAATTCACGCGCTGCTTCTAGAAGCCCATCCTTTCCATCCTCACGTGGAACAGCACCAATCTCCGTTACCGGTGTGGTTGCTGCTGTTTTGGCCGCCGGGAGCAAACCAAGCAGACTGGCCAACACACCGGTCGACTCGACCACTTTGGTATCTTCGTCTTCTATTTCTTCTTCACTGGGAGGAATTAACGCCTGTAACCACGATTTTGGAGCAGCGGGTTGATCGCCAGGTTCGCCTGGCGTTTCCGCCTGGTCCACTTCTGGTTGAACTTCGCTGGCTGGTGGTGAAGGGGACAAAGTGGTTTCTTCTTCAGCCAACTCGGGTAAATCTTTTAACCAAGCGGGGGCTTCAATCTCATCTTCAGTTCCCTTAAGCCAATCCGGCGCCTCTGGCTCGACCTCCAGCTCGAGCGCATCTCCTCCTTCTTCAGTATCTTCCGGCGGCAAAGCAGCCTCAACCGCCTCGGTTGCTTCTCTCAAGCCGGCCAACCAATCAGAACTATCTTGTGTGTCCACCGCCGGAGGCAAGTCCGCCTCAGTCACCTCTTCTTCGGTTGCCTCAGCTAACCAGGCCGGCATTTCCGGTTCTTCTTCAGCAATCGGTTGGACCGGAACCTCCTCGGCTGCGGGTGCTTCGGGAGCTTCAGCCTCAGCCAGCCAGTCTGGCATCTCCGGCTCTTCTTCAACCGCCGGTTGGGCAGGTACCTCTTCGGTAGCAGATGCGGCAGGGGTCTCAGTCAGCCACTCCGGCATTTCCAGTTCTTCCTCAATCGCCGGTGGGACAGGTGTTTCGGGAGCCTCAGCCTCAGTCAGCCACTCCGGCATTTCCAGTTCTTCTTCAACCACCGGTTGGGCAGGCGCTTCTTCAGCAGCAGGCACTTCAGGGGCCTCAGTTAGCCAGTCGAGGGTCTCCAGTGCTTCTTCAGTGACTATCTCCTCGACAACAGGCCCCTCGGGTAACTCTAATAACCCTTCGATTTCCGCTTCTTCTTCAGCGACCGGCTGAACAGGTGCTTCTTCAGCAGTGATTATTTCAGGCAATCCTGACAACCAGTCTGGTATTTCTAGCTCTTCTTCAACCACCGGTTGGGCAGGTGCCTCTTCGGCAGCAGGTGCGGTGGGCACCTCAGTCAACCAGTCTGGCATTTCCAGTTCTTCTTCAACTACCGGTGGGGCGGGCGCTTCTTCAGCAGCAGGTGCGGCGGGCACCTCAGTCAACCAGTCTGGCATTTCCAGTTCTTCTTCAACCGCCGGTGGGGCAGGCGCTTCTTCGGCAGCAGGTGCTTCATAGTCCTCAGTCAGCCAGTCTGGCATTTCCAGTTCTTCTTCAACCGCCGGTGGGGCAGGCACCTCTTCGACAGCCGGCGCTTCGGGGACTTCAGTCAGCCACTCCGGCATTTCCAGTTCTTCTTCAACCGCCGGTGCTTCGGGGACCTCAGCCAGCCAATCCGGTATTTCTACTTCTTCTTCAACCGCCGGTGGGGCAGGCGCCTCTTCGACAGCCGGCGCTTCGGGGACTTCAGTCAGCCAATCCGGTACTTCTACTTCTTCTGCAACCACCGGTTGAGTTGGGGCTTCTCCAGTTTCGACTGTTTTGGAGAGATCGGCTAGCCAAGCAGGTAAATCTGTTTCTGTTTCACCCCTCGACCCCGACAAAGCCAGTAAGGCATTGGTGTCGGGGACGGGTGGTACTTCAGCCAACCGGTCCAATGTTTCAATTTCTTCTTCGGTTGCTTCTGTTGGGGCGGATACATCTTCCACGGGAGGTGTTTCAGATAATCCTGCCAGCCAGTCTGGTATTTCGTCGGTGCCCGGTTCTGATAAGGCTAACAAGGCCCCTGTATTAGGCACTTTCAACACCTCAGGCAACTGATCTGCCGTGCCCGGTTCCTCCTCGTCGATTGACTCTGCAGGCGCTGCTTCGGTACCGACTGTTTCAGAAAGATCCGCCAGCCAAAAGGGTAATTCTGGTTCCGGGCCGATGCCCGGTTCTGATAAGGCTAATAAGGCGCCTGTATCGGGGACCTTTGGTGCTTTCGATGGCGGGGCTGATGTTTCTTCTAAGTCTTCTTCGGTTATTGGCTGCGTTGAAACGTCCTCAGCAGCGGTTGCTTCAGGCTCGCCGGTTAGCCAGTCTGGCATTTCTAATTCTTCTTCAGCCACTGGTTCGGCCGGGGCTGGAGCCACCTCGTCAGAAGGTACTTCAGGCAGGTCTAATAACCACTCTGGGATTTCCGGTTCCTCTTCAGCCGCTGGTTCCGCCGGGGCTGATAACTCGCCGGTGTCAGGCGCTTCTGGCAACTCAGATAACCACGCCGGGATTTCCAGTTCCTCTTCAGCCGCTGGTTCCGCCGGAGCTGGAGCCACCTCGGCAGAAGGTACTTCAGGCAGGTCTAATAGCCACTCCAGGGTCTCCGGCTCCTCTTCAGCCACTGGTTCCGCCGGGGCTGATAACTCGCCGGTATCAGGCGCTTCTGGCAACTCAGATAACCACGCCGGGATTTCCAGTTCCTCTTCAGCCACTGGTTCCGCCGGGGCTGGAACCGCCTCGGCAGAGGGTACTTCAGGCAGGTCTAATAGCCACTCCGGGGTCTCCGGCTCCTCTTCAGCTATTGGTTCCGCCGGGGCTGATAACTCGCCGGTGTCAGGCGCTTCTGGCAACTCAGAAAACCACGCCGGGATTTCCAGTTCCTCTTCAGCCGCTGGTTCCGCCGGAGCTGGAGCCACCTCGGCAGAAGGTACTTCAGGCAGGTCTAATAGCCACTCCGGGGTCTCCGATTCCTCTTCAGCTACTGGTTCCGCTGGGGCTGATAACTCGCCGGTATCAGGCGCTTTTGGCAACTCAGACAACCACGCCGGCGTTTCCGGTTCTTCAGCCGGTTCGGCCGGAGCTTGTAAAGTACCGGTGTCAGGCGCTTT
The DNA here is from genome assembly GCA_034409055.1 of Anaerolineae bacterium. Classification (GTDB taxonomy): domain Bacteria; phylum Chloroflexota; class Anaerolineae; order 4572-78; family J111; genus DAOUMU01. Next base: position 4,203 of record DAOUMU010000131.1, on the reverse strand, counting down.
TGGCAACCCAGATAACCAATCTGGCATTTTCGATTCTTTTTCGGTAGTGGCTTCGCCAGGCGTTGGGGCTATCTCGGCAGACGGCTCTTCCGGTACCTCAGTTAACCAACCCGGTGTTTCCAATTCACCTTCAACAGGTGTTTCCTCGACAGTGGCTACTTCACGTACACCCGCTAACCAACTCGGGATTTCCAGTTCTTCTTCAGCGGCGACTGCTTCCGTTTCGGCCGGTTCGGCAAAGTCTGTCAGCCAGGCCGGTAATTCGCCCTCTTCTTCAGTGGTCTCTTCTGTGGGGATTGGGATCTCCTCAGTAACAGGTGCTTCGGGTAACTCTGTTGGCCAATCTAACCTATCCGCACCTTCTTCAGTAACCGGTTGAGCAGGCGTTTCCTCGGTGGTAGTCGCTCCGGGTACACCCACCAACCAACTGGGGATTTCCAATTCTTCTTCAGCGGCGGCTGCTTCTGTTTCGGCCGGTTCGGCAAAGTCCGTCAGCCAGGCCGGTAATTCGCCCTCTTCTTCAGCGGCCTCTTCTATCGGAGTTGGAGCTGCCCCGGCAGAAGGCTCTTCCGGTGTTTCGGTTCGCCAATCCGGTGTTCCCAATTCGCCTTCGGTTACTGGCTCAACAGGCATTTCCTCGGTTGTAGCCACTTCGGGTACACTTGCCAACCAACTCGGGATTTCCAGTGCCTCTTCAGCGGAGACTGCTTCTGTTTCGGCCGGTTCGGCAAAATCTGCCAGCCAGACCGGTAATTCGACCTCTTCTCCGATCTCTTCTGCTGGAACCGGAGTTGCCTCGATAGAAGACTCTTCCACTGCCTCGGTTAGCCATTCTGGCATTTCCAATTCGTCTTCGGTCACTGGCTCAACAGGCATGTCTTCGACCGCAGTTACTTCAGGGGTCTCTGCTAACCAGTCTGGTACTTCCGGTGCTGCTTCAGTGATCTCTTCTGCCGGGATCGGAACGGCTTCAACAGAGGGTTCTGCCGGTGCCCCGGTTAGCCAAGCCGGCGTTTCCAATTCACCTTCAGTAGTTGGCTCAACAGGTGTCTCTTCGGCGGTGGTTACTTCAGGTACCTCTGCTAACCAATCTGGTACTTCCGGTGCTGCCTCAGCCGCTGGTTGGGAGGATATTTCTTCAGGAGCAGTTGTTTCTGGTAACTCTGACGGCCAAGCCGGTGTTTCAACTTCTTCAACCGGCTGAAGGGGGATTTCGGTAACAGTTGTCTGAGGCGTCTCAAGCAACCAGTCCGGTATTTCTGCTTCTGTTTCCGGCACGCCCGTCTCTGTTTGCTCCAACGGTACAGGCGGCCTCTTACCCTCACCCGTATCTACCAGCCAATCCAATCTTTGAGCTACCAGTTCATCTTCCTCAATCGGAGCCTCTTCCAAAAACCAATCGGTCACTTCAGCCTCATCCGTGTCAGTTGATACCTGGGAGAACTGGGCTATCCAATCCACAGGAGCGATTGATTCGTCTGGCACCTGGTCAACCTCAAACGAATCACTCACCTCGGCAGGCATTTCGCCGATAGTTTCGATACGCTCGACCGCTTCCGGTGAGGGTGCTACCAAAGGTGGTTCTTCAACTGCTCCGCTCTCAGGTGATGTGTCTGGTGGTGTTGCGGCTGGGAACTCCGTTAATTTTTTGAGTGGCTTACGAGGAGTCGCCTCGACCGGTTTTTCGGCCTTTATCTCAAAGCCCGACGGCACCAACGCTTTAGCCCAATCAGGTACAGAAACAACGGCTGCTGCGGTCATTGAAGCGGCGGCTGGCGGAGTTAAACTGACGACCCATTCGGGTAAAATAGGTTTTATTTTGCCTGCTTCCCGGCCTGAACTACTGGCAGGAACCAGGCTGGCTACCCAATCTGGTAAGGAAGACGACGTTGGTTTGGGTGAAAGTCGTTTCAGAGGCTTTAGTCTTTTTAGCTTGGCAACAGGTTTAGGGGGCGGGATATCAGGAGCGGAAATTGGTTCAGGGCCTGGGCTTACCTCTGTGTCCTCAACGAATAGAAGATCGAGTTCTGCGGCTGATGCGGCCTCAAGATCAGCCAACCAATCGTCGGGACCGGTCGTTATGGTGTCGGCCACATAGGATAGTTCGGCCTCATCTGCTACTGGGGTGGGAGCAACGGCTTCACCTGCATGCCACTGGAGGTTTTCCAACCAGGCAGGTGGCTGGCTTGAACTTTTGGCCGGTTTAATCGACACCTGGATATTCTGGAGCCAATCTGGTATGGGCAAGGGGATGATTGTTGGCGAGGCAGATGAGATCTGTAAATCTGCCAGCCAACCGGGCACACGCTGATCGACATAGGGGGGAACGGTTGGTGATTCTGGCCCGGCCGGTGGCTGGACAACTTCCGGGGAGGGTTCCGGGATTGTATCAACCAACCAATCAGGCGGCTCCTGACCGAACAATTCTTCCCCGATGCCGGCCTCCTGGGGCGATTCAGCCCCGGCCACTGTTTCCTCAATCGCGAGCCACTCTGGTATCTCTTCTGCTTCAGTGGATGTAGGCATGGTTTCTGTCTCAACCAGCCAATCGGGTACAGGTTCCTCAGTCGGGGTAGAAACAGGGGGAGCTTCGGTTGGCGCAGGTACTTCGCCGATAGTAGCTAACCAGTCGGGAACGTCGTCTGGCCACTCTGTTTCGCCCACGAACGGTGTAACTTCCTGGGGCGGCCCAACCTCAGCGGGAGACGACTGTCCTTCGGCAATCCAATCGGGAATGTCTACCCTATCCGTCGGGGATACTTCTTCGGTCGTCTCTTCATCAGCCAGCCCGGCTTCGATCCAGTCAGGTATCGGCTGATCGGTTGCTTCTGAGCCAACTGCATACGGTTCGGGTGGGGGCATCGCTCCCGGCTCGTCAGCAGGGGGCGGCGCTATATCTGATAGCCAATCGGGAATATCTGTTACCAACTCGCTCTCGTCAACGTCAGCGGCGACTGTATCTGCCGATTCAGGGACCTGTTGAGTGGGTTCGGCTGAATCAGGAGGGCTGGTTGACGTTTCTAAACTCTCTAAAAGCCAGTCCGGAACGGCAACACCTTCATCAGCTTCGGTTGCTGAAGGTGACGGAGGTGAAGGATATGCTGGGCTTGGCTCGGGCGTCGGTGTCTCTGGATGAGCCGGGCTTTCCAAAGCCTCTGATAACCAGCCGGGGACGGCAGTATCTTCATCAGCTTCGGTTGCTGAAGGTGGGGGAGAAGAGGGCGCAGATACCGGACCGGATTCAGGAGTTTCCGTAATGACCGGGGTGTCTAGCGCCTCTGATAACCAATCGGGAACGTCGACATCCTCAGCCCCGGCCGGGATCAACGGTGCAGTATCTCGAACGAAAGCAGATTGGGCTGGGGAGACAAAGTCCGTGGTGGTTTCTGTTAGCCAATCCGGAATCTCCTCCTGATCGGGTGAAGACGATCCAGGTGGTGGTTCAGCTTCACCAGCCGAAGGCACTATCTCCGTTAACCAATCTGGACTGTCATCTTCTTGAGGGATAGGTTCTGGTTGGCCGGTTACCTGAATGTCAGATATCCAATCCGGCGCCTCCGGTTCACCTGGTTCCGGCTCAACGGCAGGCGGTTGGGCATATTGAACAGGTTGTTCCTGATACATCTCATCCTGTATCGTACCCATGTCCGCCAATAGATCATCTAGAGGGGGAGGGGGTGGTTCTTCCGCTGTAGAATCATAACTCCCCCATTCCACGGAGGTGGCCAGTTGATCGCCGGGCATAGGCGTTGGGCCTTTTTGAGCCATCTGCTCCAGCACGGCCGTCAGTTCAGTATCTTCCGCTGCTGGGACAGACACATCATCCCGAATCGCCCCTTCTGGCCCAAACGCCTCCTCTTGTTCAAGACCAATCAACAGGCCCTCTGGTTCGCCATATTTGGTCAGGAGTAATTTCAACCAGGGGGGAACCTGCTCTACTACTTCTTTTTGAGCGCCTATCCGGCCAATTTTCTTCGGCAAGGGTTTGCGACAATTGGCGCAAAATGAGGCGGCTTCTTTATTTTCTGTGCCACAATTTGGACAAGTAGCCATGATTCTACTCACTATGAGCAAAGTGTAACTACTCAGCCACTAGATGTAGGGATTTGAGCTTAAAAAAGGCCAAAATCCCTATATACAGTAGCTCTCGATATCAGCAAAAACTAGATCTTGCCAAATGGATTCACGCTTTATGTCAATATA
>DAOUMU010000130.1:0-4803 GCA_034409055.1 Anaerolineae bacterium | reverse complement strand
TAGCATCCTGAGTAGGTTGGAGCGCAGCGGAAACCGTATCGAAGGGTGCGGTAAACGCGCCGATTCGAGGCAAAACCGCACCCTTCGATACGCGCTCTACTCTGTTCCGCGCTACTCAGGATGCTTGGCAATGAATTACGCATAATCGGTTCATTTCTATTTTACTTGCACTTAAATGTAGGATTGCTATAATCGAATCATATCCATCGTATCTTCTCAATAATTCGGGGTGGGTAGGGGCGAGGCAACTCGGAGCGTAGTTTGTTTGCTCCGAAACCCTCAATCCGAGTTGCCGCGCCCCTACTTTTTGAGATGATACTATCCATCTGTCTAAAACCCCGCGACAAATTCGAGGAGAAAAATAACCCTAATGAAAACTAAAACGGTAGAAGAGATTCTCAGGCGGTATAAAAGAGGCGATAAAACCTTCAAGCAAGTTACAATCCAGGAAGGTAATTTTTCCAAAACCAGCTTGGCAGGCATAATTTTTGAAGGGGCCATCCTGATGAATTGTAATTTTGAAAAAGCCATTTTAGCCCGGGCTTGTTTTAGTGCCGCCAATTTACGAGGGGCTAATTTTCGAGGAGCCAACCTATCTAAAGCCGATTTGAAAGGGGCTGATTTCAGAGGAGCCATCATGCGCGCGGTCAATTTAAGCGGCGCCGATTTGCGCTGGGCTAATCTGGAAGGGGTTGATCTCAGTGGTTCAGATATTTCTAATGCCAACTTTGATGGGACCAACCTGAAAAATGCCTCGCTCAAAGGGGCTGACCCCGGCAAACTGTGGTGGAAAGCCAACCTGGACGAAGCAAGACTGGACGGCACCATTCTGCCTGACGGCACGGTCTTTGGTCAAACAGCCGTAACTCAATCGGAGTAATCCCCTCTTTCACCGGATCACTGTTTTTAACCCTATGAGTCCACCTTACTTGACAGCCAACCAACCTGGCATCAGGGGGCAATTGAAGGTTGAACCGGAAGATTTTTTCGTCGAAGAAATTCCGCTTTATGCCCCTACCGGTGAGGGTCAACACGTTTATGTAGCAATTGAAAAGCGTGGCCTGTCGACTTACGCAGCGGTAAATAGAATCGCCCAGGCCCTGAACATTCCGCCCGGTGCTATTGGCCACGCCGGGTTAAAGGATGCCCATGCGGTTACCCGCCAAACGCTTTCAATTGACAGGGTGACGCCCGAAGCAGTCGAAGTCCTGAATTTGCCCAACATCAAAATTCTGAGCATCAAGCGGCACCGTAATAAATTAAAAATTGGTCACCTGGCTGGGAATCGCTTTGTAATTAGGGTGCGCCAGGTAACGGAAAGCGCTTTACCAATTGCCCAGGCGGTGCTGGCAACTCTACAAGAAAAGGGGGTGCCTAACTTTTTTGGCGAGCAACGTTTCGGCCAGCGGCACAACACCCACCGTCTGGGGGAGATGCTGATACGACAGGACGCGACCAACTTTGTGGCTGAATATTTGGGGCGACCGCAGCCCCAGGAAGCAGCCCCGGTTCAGGCAGCCCGGCGCTTGGTGGATGAAGGTCGCTGGGCCGAGGCCCTGAACCAATGGCCCAATAGCTTACGAGATGAGCGACAAGTGCTAAAAGCCATTGTCACAACCGGGGGGCAACTTGAGGTAGCCATGAAAGTGTTAAATAAAAAATTAAAAAGTTTCTTTGTGTCAGCTTTTCAGGCGCAACTATTTAACCAATTGTTGACCCAGCGGATCGACACCCTGGATCAGCTTGAAGTGGGCGATGTCGCTTACATCCACCACAAAGGGGCTGCCTTTATCGTCGAAGATGCCGCCGTCGAACAACCCCGTGCTGACTGCTTTGAGATTAGTCCCTCGGGTCCCCTCTTTGGTCCCAAAACGCTTCTGGCTAAAAGAGAACCGGGTCGGCGAGAAAGGGCCATTTTGGCCGAACAGAGATTGGTCCTGGAAAACTTCAAAATACCCGGCCTAAAAATTCGAGGGGTACGACGACCTTATCGTTTCAAGGTAAAACATGCCAAAACCTGGTGGGACCAGGGGCTGATGGTCTCATTTGAACTACAGCCAGGCACCTATGCCACTACGGTGATGGCTGAGATTATGAAGAACCAATAGGGGATGATATATCAAAAAACCACACGCTCTGGTGTGGCTTTTTGGTCAGAGGTATCAACTTAAGCATCGTCAATGGGTACCAAATTAAGTATCGTCAATCAGGAATACTACCATCACCATTTAGTGAGGCCAGGGCATCCTCAACAGAGGAATGAAGGTCAGCATATTGAGTTAGCCCCACCATCCGGAAGATTTTCTGGAAATGAGCACTTAACCCGGTCATCAACAGCTTTTGGTCTCGCTTGCGTGCTTCGGTGACAACACCAATTAAGATGGCAATACCGGCGCTGTTAATATAATCGCTTTCGCGGAAATTAAAAATGATATTAATCGCTCCATCAGATGAAGCACTCTGGTAGGCTTGATTGATCGCTTCCTCTGCAAAAGTCGTCACATCGCCAATCAGGTCTATCACCGCCGCGTTACTTTCCCACCGAACTGAGACCTGGATTTCGTCACTCATGATGTTGTGCCTCCCTTATTATCCGCGTCCGACACCTGATCAGACTCGGTTTGTTCATCATCTACCCGATAGATAACCATCCGAAATTGATTACCTTCGTCCTCGTCATCGCCTTGGATAAAGCCAGCTTCATCCACCAACTCTTGAATGATATATAGTCCCATTCCGCCCAAACGTTGTTTACCGGCCACCATACCATTAATATCTGGGATACCGGTATCCAAGGGGGGAGTGCCACCAGCGCCAGGGTCTTTGATCAAGATATCAAGTTTATCCTCATCGGCAGTGAGAATCACCACCACTTTCATGCGAGCATCTGAGCCACTGCCATAACGAATGGCATTGGTGCAAGCCTCACTAATAGCGGTTTTGATGTCCTCAATTTTGTTTTCTTTAAAGTTTAAACGGCGGGCAACAGTTGCCACAGCTTCCCTGGCTATCTTTTCATAACCGAGTTCACTAGGGATGCTGAGTTCTACGACCCTGGTACTTTGCGGGCACATGCGCCTCTACCTCTCCCTATAAACTAGGGCTAGTTTTCGGTGTGATCTTCCGTAACGAATGTATCCGAATACCTCGACAGCATCGGAATACCTCTACTACGTTCCCAAATAGTAAAGGTTAATCAATTATAGCATGATTCTCGGCAATCGAAAAGTGGGAATTTAGTCAGTCTCAGTGGATCCAATTTTTGCGGAGTGAGGCACGCCCACGTGCCGACTGCGAAGCGTGCCGCACGTAGGCGTGCTGGTGCCCTGTGGGTGCTCCTCAAATTTGGATCTACTGAGTCTCGCGCTATAAAACTTACTGGACGAAAAAAGAGTCTTCAGGCGCTTTATCAAGTGTCCAAAAATCTTGAATATCTGCTTCAGTGCGCGTGTTGTCTAGCCACTCACTAAAAGCTAACCGCTGGCTCTGACGATAATCTACCGGGGATAGCTCACGTTCTTCTCGCTCTAATACTTCGATGATATGCCAACCAAAATCAGTTTGAACTGGCTCGCTAATTTCGCCAATGGGCAGCGTAAAAACGGCCTCGTCCACGGGCGCTACAAAACGACCCCGAGGCACGAAGCCCAAATCGCCCCCTTGAGCAGCACTACCGGGATCGGTCGACAATTCTGCTGCCAGATCGGCAAAATCCTCACCCGCAGCCAGGCGTTCGAACACCTCTTTAGCTTCTTCTTCTGTTGCCACTAAAATGTGACGAGCGTGAGCCTGCTCAGCAAAGGTGGGGACCTCATCACCCAATGCTTTTTGTAATTTATCTCTCAAAACCAGAGTACGGACAATTTGACGATAGGCCGCTTCATCAACGTCAACATTTTCGGCCAGAACATTAAGCCAATTGGTGTACTCGGTACTCAAAGTACCCTCGTCAATAACATTAAGGGTTGGGGTGGGAGCAGGCGTAGGTGTATCAACCGGGGTAGGGGTAGGCGTAATCTCTTCGGTATAGGTGATGGTGGGTGAAGGGGTAAAAGTTGGGGTCGGTGTCCATAAAGCAGCCGTGGCTGAGGCATTAATCCGAGCGGTCACAGTTTCTGAAGCAGCGGCAGTGGTCAGGCCACCGAGCCGTCCGGCCTGGATACGATTGATGAACTCATTGATATCTTCCGGGGACACGGTTAGACCTCGACGGGTCGCTTCGGCTTCCACCAACTTATCTTCTATCATAAAATCAAGGGTTTGACGATCAACAACACTACGTTGTTGCAGAATCTGGTTGGCCCTTTGTTGGTATTGGCTAGCGATCAACTCATATAATTGCTCGTCTTCTGATTCAGCCAGAGCGGCCTGTTGTTGTAAAATCTGTTGATATTGATTCTCTAGCAAAAAACGCTCATATCGTACCCGGGTCTGATAATCACGGGTGGTGATTTCTTGGCCATTCACGCTGGCTACCGGTGAATTGGGCTCGGCGACAAATGTTTGAAACAGACCAAAGGCCAACACGATGAGAATCAGAAGGCCTACTCCCCCTAGCCCCATATAAATCAGGCGTAATTGTTGCTGTTCACGCCTGGAACGGGCAATTTGCCGACGCGTTGGGGTTCTGGTGACTTGAGCTTTTCGCTTGGACATAGATCTCCTCGTGGTAAGCAGTTAGCTAGTTTCTGTCTGGAAACTATCCCTGGCTACCACCTTACCGGAGTGTGAATGCTCCGATTGTTGGGTGCAAGGCTCTACTACAGCTCGGCGGAAATCCTTCAGTAGTTGTTATGTCACTTT
>DAOUMU010000129.1:0-32436 GCA_034409055.1 Anaerolineae bacterium | reverse complement strand
GGGGGGCGCTGGCCAGGCGGACAATTTACCCGTCCTGCCCAGCGTGACCGACGTCTGGCCCACCACCAACTGGCTGGAGCGCGAAACCTACGACTTGATGGGCATCAAGTTTCGTAACCATCCCTGGCTGCATCGCATTATGATGCCCGACAACTGGGTGGGGCATCCGCTGCGCAAAGATTATCCGCTGGGTGGCGAGCCGGTCTATTTTAGCCACGACCAGGACAATCCTCGCTTTGCTCACCTGGGTCAACAAATTATGGTTGGTCCTTCTTTCCTGACCGAACTGCCGAAGGAGATGGATACCGAAACGCACATGGTGGTTAATATGGGGCCCCAACATCCGGCCACTCACGGCGTGTTGCGCCTGGCCCTGGAACTGGACGGGGAAAAAGTGGTCAGGGTCAGCCCGGAACTGGGCTATCTCCACTCCGGCTTCGAGAAAACCGGCGAAAACAAACGCTACGAAAAGTTCATTCCCTACTGCGACCGGATGGATTACCTGGCCCCGATGAGTAACAACTTCGGTTATGTGACGACCGTCGAAAAATTGCTGGCGGTAGACATTCCCGAACCGGTCCAGTATGCCCGGGTCATTTTGGTAGAGTTGCAGCGTATTGCCAGCCATCTGGCCTGGTTGGGGACGCACGCCATGGATGTGAGCGGCACCATTCATTCGCTGCTGATGTACTGTTTCCAGGCCCGCGAGCGCATTATGGATATCTTTGAGATGGTCTGTGGGGCGCGTATGACCACCAGCTACTTTAGCGTCGGTGGCCTGCGTTGGCCGCTACCGGGCGCGTTTAAGGAGGCCGTAAAAACCTTTTTGGCCGAGTTTGATACCTATTTGAAAGACTATGAGGCCATGCTGACCAAAAATCCGGTCTGGTTGAGCCGCCTCAAAGGAGTGGGGTATCTTTCGGCTGAGGAGGCCATTGCCCTGGGGGTGACCGGTCCGCTGCTGCGGGCAGCCGGGGTACCGCTGGATTTACGAAAAGTGCGGCCGACCTCCGGTTACGATCAGTTCGATTTCGAGGTGCCCACCTCGACCGAGGCCGACTCCTACGCTCGCTACGAAGTACGGATCAACGAGATGCGCCAGAGCGTCCGCATTGTGGAGCAGGCGATTAATAAAATTAAAGAGGGTGATCCCCACCGCACCGCTGATCGTAAAGTGGCCTTACCGCCACGCGAAGAGATTTCCACCAGTATGGAAGCCCTCATCCACCATTTCAAACTGGTTACAGAAGGCTATCACCCGCCCGAGGGACAGGTCTATCACCTGACCGAAAATCCCAAGGGGTGGCTTGGCTTCGGTCTGATCAGTGATGGGACGGCCGTGCCCTATCGCCTGCGCGTGCGGGGGGCCTCTTTCGTCAATCTGCAAGCTACCGATACAATGGCCAGAGATGGCTTTGTCTCAGATTTGATCACCATTATTGGCTCGATTGATATCGTGCTGGGTGAAGTGGACAGATAAGTATGTGGTCTGAAAAAGAACAGCAAGAACTCGACGAAATTCTCAAAAAATATCCAAACAAATTATCGGCCATCTTGCCGGCGCTGTACCTGGCTCAACGGGAGAAAAATTGGCTGGATGACGACGATATCACCGCCGTCGCCGAGGCACTGGATATTAGCGTAACACACGTCCATTCGATCATCGGCTTTTATACTCTCTTCCGCAAAGAGCCGGCCGGTAAATATATGATCCAGGTCTGCACCGATTTGCCCTGTGCCTTGCGGGGGGCGGAAGATTTTTACCGTCGTCTGTGTGAGCGGATGGGGTTAAGCCTCGAGGGGGGCACGACTGACGACGGTCTGTTTACGGTTGAAGAGGTCGTCTGTATCGCTGCCTGCGATAAAGCCCCCTGTCTGCAAATCAACCTGGACTATTACGAAAATCTGACGGACGAACAGATTGACGAGGTGATTGCCAAACTGCGGGAGGCGGAAGCAAGGTGGCAAAGTAGCAAGGTGGCAAAGTAGCAAGGTGGCAAGGTGGCAGGTGGCAGGTGGTATAGCTTTTAAGAAAAAGATTTTGAGTTTGTAGTAATGACTTCAGTCGTTCCAGGCGCTAATAACGACTAAAGTCATCACTACGAGTCAAAAAACACAGGGCTGGGCATTACCTAAAAAACTATAGGTGGCAGAGAGCGGGCAGCAGATAACAAGTTTTAAGCAATACGCAACACGCAGTACGCAATACGTTCCCTCCTACCCGCTACCTTGCGACCCTGCGACCTGCTACCTGCACCCTGCAACCTTGCCACCCTGCGACCTGCTACCTTGCTACTCTGCTACCTTGCTACTCTGCTACCTTGCTGGTTAATTGGAACGCTTTGTGTCGTCTACACTTTTTCACAAACATCGTCTCGACTACCTGTTTATTCTGCTGATTATTGCGGCCGGTTCGCTGGTCTTGTTCTTTAAAATTGGCGAAGTACCGCCTGCATATCCCTGGTCTGATGAAAGCGAGATTGCGGCCGATGCGGTCGACACGCTCAAAGGGGGGCCACAACTGTTTTATCCCGGCCAACTGGCCGGCGGCTCGCTGGCCGTCTGGTTGGAAGCAGGCTGGATAGCTTTATTTGGCCGGCACTTGCTGGGATTACGCCTTCTCAATGGCCTGGTCAATCTGATTTCGGCCCTGTTGCTCTATCTGCTGGTGCGACAACTGCCGTTAAAGGTTAAACGTTCGAACGTTCGACGTTTAACGGCCCTAACCACGGCCCTGCTTTTCGCCGTTTCGACCTGGCTGCTGGGATTAGGCCGAATTGCCACACCAAACTGGTCGCTGGTGCCTCTGCTAACCAGCCTGGCCTTTTTCTGTTTCTGGCTGGGCTTCAACACCCACCAGCGACGATATTTTGTGGCCAGCGGGATCAGTATGGGCTTGCTTTTTTACGGCTACATCCCCGGCTATTTCGTACCCCTGGTGCCAGCTTTGTTCCTGATCCTGGTTCGGCTTATTCCCCGCACGACCGCCGACCGCCGACCGCCGACCGCCGACCAACTGCTACCCTTTCCGGTGACGATCATAGTGGCCGCTCCTATTTTGATTTTTTTTGTATTAAATCCGGCCGCCACCTTGCAGCGCCCGTTACAACTGGCCGATACGAACGAACTGACGACGGCAGGCTCGCTGGGGCAGGGTGCGGTCGATATGCTCTCAACCTTTGGCCTGTTCCCGAATTGGCTTTTACAGGGTAAATTTGAGCATCTGGCTTTTGATCCGCTGGTGACCGTCCTGTTTGTCGTCGGTCTGTTGGTTACCTTGTGGCGCTGGCGGGAGCCGGGCTATCTATTTTTGCTCCTCTGGTGGGCAGTAATGATCGCCCCGGCCCTTCTCTCTCGTTCGGCCAGCCTGGGGTTTATTTTTGAAGTGTGGCGCAGAGGCGTCGGCGCTCAGCCGGTTTCGTTTATTTTTGCTGCTCTTGGCGTGCTAACCATAGGGGATCTGCGAATGGCGAATCGAGCAGGTAAGCATTCACGAACCAGTGAGATATCGGACAATCATTCGCCATTCGCCATTCGCCATTCGCTCATCCGCTATTCGCTCTGGATAGCAGCGGTCGTCGCGATCTCTGCCGGCCTGGGCTATTGGCTCTATTTTGTCCGGTGGGCTAACAGTGCCGCTATTCCGGCCCTTTTTGCGGAAGCGCCGGTCCGGATGGTCGAGTGGATGGAAACAGAAGAGCAGGCCGATACCCTGTTTATCTTTCCGATCCGGCCCAACGTCAGCCCGACCACTCGCCCGGAATTATTCACCGTGCGTTATCTGTACCAGGGCCAGGCTGAGGTTGCTTTTCCGGTGATGGCAGAAGAGACGGTTAGCCAGACTATAGTTGATTTACTGCCTGACCAACCGGCTTCGGTCAAACTGATGATGTCGGACCGTCTTAGCGTTGATCCAAAAGGTTATTTTGAGTATGCCCTGGGGCAGCGGGGCCAGATTATCTCCCGCCAGAGTCTGCCCGACTACACGGTCACCACCTACCAGTTGCACCCGACCGGACCGAGCAAAACGCAACTTGAGCCGGCAGACATTGCTTTTGGCCAGGCGCTGCGGTTAGTCGGCCAGGATATTCAACCGGTTGAATTGGCTGCGGGTCAAACGATGGGGGTGGCCTTGCGCTGGGCCAAAACTGGCCAGGAGGCAGTTGATTATAACACTCGCTTAACCCTGTACGACCGGCAGGATTACGCCCTGGTCCGGGTGGACAAACCCCTCTTGAGTGCCGGGGATTACCGAACCAGCCGCCATTGGCCACCTGGGACCGGGTCAACCCTGTATTATACGCTGTCCGTTCCGGCGGACGCACCGCCGGGCTCGTACACCCTGCGGGTGGTAGCTTATAATACAGACACCGGGGTTCAATTGCCGCCTGCCGGTGGTCAGGCCGATTTGTCCCTGACTCTGGCGACCATCACCTTATGGCCCAACCCGGTGGCCGTTGATCCGGCTACGCTGGCCATTGCCCGGCCCCTCGAGGCTCATTTTGCCGGTGGGTTACGACTGATCGGGGCAGATAGTTCAGCCGCTCCGACCAATCGCCCCGGCGACCGGCTATGGGTGACCTTACTGTGGCAGGCGACTGAACCGCTGTCGAAAAAGCTGGGCCTGGTCCTGGCCCTAGCTGTACCCGCTGGTCAGCCGATGCCTTTGGTTGAACAGGCGCAACCTTTGATTGCCGATTATCCAACCACAACCTGGCCGGTGGGACACGTCTATCGGGTCTATTATCCGGTCCTGTTACCGGCCAGGTTGGCCACCGCTGATTACCAACTGGCTTTGCGCTTACTGGACTTAGACACGGCCGAACCGCTGGGCGAGCAGGTGTTGGTTTCTGTATCGGTTGAAGCCAGAGAGCATGTTTTTGAAGCACCGGCCCTGGCCAATCTCCGGCAGGTTGATTTTGGCCAGGCCATTCGCTTACTGAGCTTTGAAGTGGAGGCAGTGCCGCCGGAACAGGTGGATATCAAGTTGCAATGGCAGGCCGGGCGAGAGATGGCCGAATCATACAAAATATTTGTCCATCTCGTCGATGCAACCGGCCAGATTATCAGCCAGGTCGATACGCTGCCCCAGCAGGGTACGGCCCCAACGACCAGTTGGGTACCTGGGGAGATTATCGAAGACGAGTTAAGGTTGGCCGTTCCGGCGGAAATATCGGCCGGGGTGTACCGGCTGGTGATTGGTTTATACAACGAAAAGACCGGCCAGCGATTAATGGCCGGGCCGAATGACCACGTGGTGTTGATTGAATCGGCGGAGTTTGAATGAAAAACAAACCGTTAGAAAAACACGTTTTGCTGCGACATCGAGATATTGAAAATATTGGCGATATAGAGGTTTATCTGGCCAATGGAGGCTATGATGGGCTGAAACGCGCCCTGAAAGAGATGCAACCCAATGAAGTGACCCATGAGGTCAAACTATCGGGCCTGCGGGGGCGTGGTGGGGCCGGTTTCCCGGCTGGGGTAAAATGGGGCTTTATCCCCAAAGATATTTTTCCAAAATACATCGTGGTTAATGCCGACGAGAGTGAGCCCGGCACTTTTAAAGACCGGGAAATCATGGAATACAATCCCCATCAATTGATTGAGGGGATTATTCTGTGTGCCTATGCCGTTGGGGCAGAAACGGCCTATATCTACGGGCGGGGTGAATTTAAAGGGGTCTTCAGGGGGCTGCAACAGGCCGTCGACCAGGCTTATGCCAAAGGGTTTTTAGGCCAACAGATTTTGGACTCCGATTTTTCTATAAATGTGCATCTGCACCTGGGGGCCGGGGCCTATATCTGTGGCGAAGAGACGGCCTTGCTGAACAGCCTGGAAGGGGTGTTGGGCCAACCGCGTAGCCGGCCACCCTTCCCGGCGGTGAAAGGTTTGTACGCCAAACCGACCGTCATCAATAATGTCGAAACGCTGGCCAACGTGCCGCCCATCATTGCCTATGGGTTAGACTGGTATCGACAATATGGCACGGAGAAAAGTCCCGGCACAAAGGTTTTCTGCCTGAGTGGCCGGGTCAACCGGCCGGGCAACTACGAGTTACCCCTGGGTACCCCCATCCGCTATTTGATTGAAGAATGTGGCGGTGGTATCATTGATGGCCGGGCGGTGAAAGGGATTTTGCCAGCCGGGGCCTCTTCGACCATTATGGGGGCTGATAAGATCGATACGCCGATGGATTACGAGTCTATGGCGGCGGCCGGAGCTATGCTCGGCTCCGCTTCGTTCATCATTCTGGACGAAACCATTGACGCCGTCTGGGCAGCCGAGAAGAATATAAAGTTCTTTAAACATGAAAGTTGTGGCAAATGCAGTCCATGCCGGGAGGGCACCCACTGGTTGGCCAGCGTCTACAGAAAGCTGCGCCAGGGCCGGGGCACCGAGGCCGATATTGAGTTGTTGAACACCATTATC
This sequence comes from Anaerolineae bacterium, assembly GCA_034409055.1. Lineage (GTDB taxonomy): Bacteria > Chloroflexota > Anaerolineae > 4572-78 > J111 > DAOUMU01. Next base: position 26,004 of record DAOUMU010000129.1, on the reverse strand, counting down.
AACCAGATGGATGGGAATTGTTTCTGCTTGCTGGGTGAGTTTGTGGTGCCCGGCGTCAGATCCAGTATCGACCTGTTTAGAGATGAATATGAACGGCTGGCCCAAAATGAGCGAGAAGAGAAACAGCCTGAGCAGAATTTAATCCACCAATTTCTGTAAGTGTAGGGGATATGTCAGACCAAGTAACCTTAACCATCGACGGCGTCGAAGTAACCGTTCCCAAGGGAACCCTGGTTGTCGAGGCCGCCAAGAGAATAGGCAACGAAATACCGGTCTTTTGCTACCATGCCAAGATGGACCCGGTGGGTATGTGCCGGATGTGCCTGGTGGAGATTGGGACGCCGGTCATCAATCGAGCTACGGGCCAACCGGAACTGGATGAAAATGACCGGCCTGTTATTCGCTTTTTTCCCAAGCCGATGACCGCTTGCACGACCACCGTCTCCGAGGGTATGGTGGTCAAAGTCAATTCAGAAGCCGCGCTGGACGACCGTAAGGCCGTGCTAGAGTTTTTGCTGACCAGCCATCCGCTGGATTGCCCCATTTGTGATAAAGGGGGCGAGTGTCCTCTGCAAGACCTGACCATCCGTCATGGGCCGGGAATGAGCCGCTTCGATTACGAAGACAAGCAGCACTTTCCCAAAAAATACCCCCTGGGCGACTTGATTATGCTCGACATGGAACGATGCATCATTTGTGCCCGTTGTGTTCGCTTTCAGGATGAAATTGCTCACGATCCTGTTTTGGCCATTGAAGAGCGGGGCCGCTACGCCCACATCGTCAGCTACTCCAATCCTACCTTTGACAGCCACTATTCCGGTAACACGACCGATATTTGTCCTGTCGGAGCGCTGACCTCACGCGACTTTCGCTTTAGAGCACGAGCCTGGGAACTGACCAATGTCCCCAGTATCTGTAATCATTGCGGGGTCGGTTGCAACATGGTCCTGGGGACTCGCACCGGCGAAATCAGGCGCATCATGCCCCGCCAGAATGAGGCCGTGAACCAGACCTGGATTTGCGACAAGGGACGCTTTGGCCATCATTTTAATAGTAGCCCCCATCGCCTGAGCATACCCCTGGTATGCCGGGAGGGAGCGTTGGTCGAAGCCGGTTGGAATGAAGCACTCAACCTGATTGGGCAAAAGTTTGGAGCCATCAAAGAAGCCGGCGGCCCCCAGGCGTTGGGGGGCCTGGCCGGGGCCCATCTCTCCAATGAAGACCTGTATCTCTTCCAGAAATTCTTCCGAGAGGTCATCGGGACGAATAATGTTGACCATCGGCTGGGGCTGAGTGCTGCCCTGGAAGATGAAACAGTCTACACCGCTGGGGTTGGGCTGGGCACCGATTTGAGTCGGGTCGGTAAAGGTACCACCATCCTGGTCATTGGCTCAGATCTGGACCGGGAAGCGCCCATTCTTTACCTCCGGGTGGCCGGCGCGGCTGGCAAACGAGGGGCGCATGTAATCAACGCTGGCGGGCGCCGCACCAAGCTGGATGCCCAGGCCCAAACCTCTTTGCGCTATCGTTACGGTACGGCGGCCTACCTGGCCCTGGGACTGCTCCACTCAGTGATCAAACAGGGCCTCATCGACCAGGCGTGGGTGAACCGTCGCACCGCCGGTCTGGCCGACTTAGAGCAGGCCCTGACCGATTACTCGCCCGACAAAATGGCCGAGGTGACCGGCCTTGCGGCTGAGGAGATCGAGACTACGGCCAAAATCTTTGCCGAGGCCGACAACGGCCTGATTCTGTTTGGGTTTGAAGCCGGCAACGATCCGGCCCTACGGGCTGCGCTCGAGGCTCTGGCCCTAGTCACCGGTCACGCGGGCAAACCTGATAACGGCCTGATAGCGGTCTTACCTCATGCCAATAGCCGGGGCGCAGCCGATATGGGGGTGGTCCCCAACCGCCGGCCGGGGTACGTGCCGGTTGAAGGTGAGGTCGGTCTATCGGCTCAAGAGATGCTGGCAGCCGACTCGCCGCTGAAAGGGATGCTGATTGCCGGAGCCGACCCGGCTGCAGAAAACGAAGCTTACCGGGCAACTCTGGAAAAACTGGACTTTTTGGTGGTGCAAGAGTTGTTCCTGACCGAAACGGCTCAATTGGCCGACGTGGTCTTGCCGGCCAGGGCCGTCGCCGAGCGAGATGGGACCTTTACCAATATCGAACGCCGCGTGCAGGCTTTTGATCCGGGTGTACCCGCTCCTGGCCAGGCCTGGCCGGACTGGTTGATTCTGACGGCGATGGCCGGGCAAATGGGGGCAGACTGGACCTATGCTTCGGCGGATGGGGTGATGGCCGAGATTACGCAAACCGTTCCCCTGTACACCGGTATGAAATTTGAGAATCTCATCGCTCCAGTTTCCCTGGAACGAAAAACATCACATTACATCTATGAGGGGATGAGCTATACCGCCGATGTCCGGGAGGGCTTGCAGTGGCCCACCCTGGCCGAAGGCAAAGGGGATACGCCTCCCAAGCTACCGTTGCGCTTTGTTACACCTGCGCCTCCCCCTCAAGCTCACAAGGGGCTGACCCTGGTCGCGCCCCGTTTCCTGTATGATGCGGGCCGTTTACTGGCTGAAACCGAGATCTTACAGGCTCACATCCAGAAACCCCAGCTTCTCCTATCCCGGGCCGATGCGGCCAAATTGGGGATTGCCAATGGTGATAATGTTGAGATATCCCAAAATGGCACCCCGGTTACGTTGCCGGTTCAGGTCAACCGTATGGTCGAGGAGAGCATTGTCCTGCTGCCACGTAATCTGGCCGGTCGTCCGGCTGAGAAGCTGCTTGAGGCAAATGGTCTTTATACAACAGTAAAGGTACAGAAGATTTAAGTCAGAAGAAATAGTGTACATATTGCGTACTGTGTATTATCCGGATAATTACGCAATACGCAGTACGAAATGATCAATTATGGACCCACTTGTCATTACCACCATCGTTGAAATCATCAAAATTGGCATTGTGGCTACGGCCTTAATGCTTGGTTTTGCCGCCATGACCCTGGTTGAACGCAAAACGGTGGCTCGTTTTACGTTGCGCTACGGGCCTAATAGAGCCAGTAAATTTGGCCTGCTGCAACCTGTGGCCGACATGTTTAAGATGTTCTTCAAGGAAGAGGTCATCCCTGACCAGGTGGATCGTCTGATTTATGTGATGGCCCCCGGCATCGCCCTGGTACCGGCCCTGATTGCTTTTGCCGTCATTCCAATCGCCAGCCAACCTTTCACGCTGCCTTTTAGTGAATTACTTTTCGGCACGCCCATCATGGTTACGCCCTGGGTGGCCGACGTAAATGTCGGTATTCTCTACATCCTGGCCATTGGCAGTTTGGGCACGTATGGGGTCATCTTGGGTGGCTGGTCGAGCAACAACAAATATTCGCTGTTGGGCGGACTGCGCACCAGCGCCCAGATGCTCAGTTACGAGTTACCGATGGGCGTAGCCATGCTTAGTGTGATTTTAGTGGCCGGTACGATGCAGGTGAACGAAATCGTTAAGCTACAAGGCGATTTTTTTGGCTTGTTAGACCGGTTCGGCCTGGGCTGGCTCGGCCTGGGCTGGTTCATTTTCTTGCAACCGATTGCTTTTCTCATCTTCTTCATTAGTGGTCTGGCTGAAGCGGGTCGTTCTCCTTTTGATTTACCCGAAACAGAGAACGAGCTGATCGGCGGTTTTGTGACCGAGTACGGTGGTATGAAATTCGGTCTCTTCTTTGGGGCTGAATATGTCCATACCATTGTGCTTAGTTGTATTGCCGCCACTCTCTTCTTGGGCGGTTGGAATGGCCCGTTTGTGGACCAAGTCCCCTTGCTGGGTGTGGTTTACTTTGTTATCAAAGTCGCCGTTATGCTCTTCGTGGTAATCTGGGTGCGGGCCAGTATTCCCAGAGTACGTTTTGATAAGCTGATGAAGTTTTGTTGGAAGTTTTTGTTGCCGCTAGGTATATTGAATTTAGCAGTCACGGCCCTGGTCATAGCTGTGTTCAAGTTTTAAGTTGGAGAGACATAGGTTGTGCTATGATTAACGACATTAAAGAGGTTATCAACGGTTCGGTAGAAGTAGCCCGGGCCATGGGTGTAACCCTGAAATATTTCTTTAAAAAACCGGTCACCAACCAATTTCCCGACGAGCCGGTGGCGGTCTATCCCCGTTTTCGGGGACGGCACGTCTTAAAACGATACGAGAATGGGCTGGAGCGCTGTATTGGCTGTTCGCTGTGTGCCGCGGCCTGCCCAACCGATTGCATTTACGTGGAAGCGGCTGAGAACACGGACGAAGAACGCTACTCGCCGGGCGAGCGCTACGCGAAAGTGTACGAAATCAATATGCTCCGCTGCATCTTCTGCGGCTACTGCGCCGAAGCCTGCCCCACCCAGGCCATCGTTCTGGAACACGATTTTGCCCTGGCCGAATATGATCGTTGGGACGCCATTTATACCAAGGAGAGACTATTAGAGCCCCACCAACCGCCGCACATCGTCATTCGTGATGATGAGGTTTACTTCGACATGCCGACGTGGGGCAAAAGTGACGTGAAACGTAAAACGTGAAACGTAAAACGTAATGACTTATCTACGGCGCACTTTTACGTTTTACGTTTTACGAGTTGGCTGGCGACATCAAGCGAAAGTTACTTTTTACCCTGCTGGCAAGCCAAATTCTGTTTGATGAATCTAGTGTCTTTTGGATAGATACTTATGGAACAAATCCTCTTCCTAATCCTGGCTGCGATAGCCGTCGTGGCTGCATTTGGTGTCATTTTCAATAGAAATGTCGTGCACAGCGCCCTGTCGTTGCTGGTCAACTTTTGTGCACTGGCTATGCTCTATTTTATGCTCAATGCTCAATTTTTGGCCGTGGTCCAAATCCTGGTTTATGCCGGGGCCATTGTCGTTCTGTTCCTGTTTGTGGTGATGCTTTTGGGCGCAGAGTTGGGAGAGCAGGTTTCGTCCTGGTTGACCGTGCGCAATGCTTTCCTGGTCGCTTTGGGAGTTGTGTTTCTGACCGTTATCGGCACGGCCGTTTTCGAAAATCTTATTTTTGGCAACCACGGCGATTTTACGCCAGAAGCAGTCCAGCAGCATGGACAGGTGCAAATGATTGGCTCGGTTCTCTTCACCAACTACGTGTTAGCCTTCCAATTGATCGCCGTTTTACTTTCGGTCGGGGTTATCAGTGTGGTCTGGTTGGCCCAACAACAGAAAAAGAAGCATAAAGTTCAGGGGGATTTGAATGACTGACCCAGTGCCCGTCTCATATTATTTACTACTCGGGGCCATATTGTTTACCATCGGGGCCGGAGGCGTTCTCATTCGACGCAATATCATCATCATCTTGATGTGTGTGGAGATGATGATGAACGCCGTCAATCTGACCTTTATTGCCTTCTCCCAGTATCTCGATTCGGCCACCGGGCAGATCTTTGTTTTTATGATTATGGCCGTCGCCGCTGTGGAAGTAGCCGTTGGGTTGGCCCTGCTGGTCGAACTTAATCGCCACAAACAGGCGGTCAACGTTGATGAAATCAGCTCATTGAAAGGATGACTCCGATTTTCGATTTCGGAGTTCGGATTTTGGATTTATGATTCAATTAATCTGGCTTGTCATCGCTCTACCGATCGTTGGTGTTCTTTTTAACGGGTTATTGGGCCGCCGCCTGGGACATCGCGTGGTGCGGGTGGTTGGCCCGCTGGTTGTTTTGGGGGCCTTTGCGGTGGGGGTGGGGGCCCTCTTTGAACTGATGAACCGGGGCGGGGAAGCGGTTATTGTTCGCCTGTGGACCTGGGCCGCCATCGATACGTTTACCGTGCCCATCAACTTACTGGTTGACCCCCTGTCGTTGTTGATGGTGCTGGTGGTGACCGGGGTGGGCTTTCTCATCCACGTTTACGCCACCGAGTATATGGTGCATCGTGACCCGTCCGGCCAGGCCCAGCCGGATCGGGATTTTGCCCGCTTCTTCACCTTTCTTAATCTCTTCATCGCCTCTATGTTGGTGCTGGTGCTGGGTGATAACTACTTGACCATGTACGTGGGCTGGGAACTGGTCGGGCTGTGTTCCTACCTGCTGATCGGTTTCTGGTTTGACCGCCCCTCCGAGGAACAGGCCCCGATCGACCTCGGTCTGGACTACGAACCGGTTAAGCTAAAGCCGCTGCTCTCCCCGGCTGCCTCCGGGATGAAAGCTTTTGTGGTCAACCGGGTCGGCGACGTTGGTTTTGCCCTGGGGGTATTTTTGATCTGGAGCACCTTTGGCACGCTCCAGTTTTTGGGTGAAAACGGGGTCTTTAGCCAGGCTCCCCACATCGCCGAAACGATACCGAACGTGATGGTCTGGATCACCCTGCTTCTTTTCATCGGGGCCATGGGCAAGAGCGCCCAAATCCCGCTCTACGTCTGGCTACCCGACGCCATGGCTGGCCCGACCCCGGTTTCAGCCCTGATTCACGCGGCCACAATGGTCACGGCGGGGGTTTATATGATTGCCCGGAACAATGCCCTCTACGCCCTGGCTCCCGGTGTGTCGATGTTTGTGGCCGGCATTGGCGCGGCCACGGCCCTTTTTGCGGCCACGATTGCCCTGGTGCAGGTTGATCTCAAGCGTATCTTGGCCTACTCCACGGTCAGCCAGCTTGGTTATATGTTCATGGCGGTCGGCGTGGGCGCTTACACGGCCGGCATGTTCCACCTGACCACGCACGCCTTTTTCAAAGCCCTCCTCTTTTTGGCCGCCGGTTCGGTTATGCACGCCCTGCACGACGTGATCGATATCCGCCGGATGGGCGGCTTGAAGGACAAAATGAAGATCACCTGGCTGACCTTCTGGGCCGGTGGCCTGGCCCTGGCCGGGTTTCCGTTGATGTCCGGTTTCTTCTCCAAAGATGAGATTCTGGCCAAAGCGTTCGCAGCTTCGCCCGTTTTGTGGCTGGTCGGTATTGTCACGGCCGGGCTGACGGCCTTTTACACTTTCCGGGCCATTTTCATTGCCTTCCACGGCCAACCACGCGACCAGCATCTATACGATCACGCTCGCGAAAGCCGAACCCCGATCACCTTTGCCCTGGTTATCCTGGCTGTTTTGGCTATTTTTGGGGGCCTGCTGGGTTTACCCACTTTCCTGGGCCTGCCCCACGCTTTGGACAGTTGGTTGGAACCGATTTACGCCACGGCTGAGCACGCGGCCGGGGTTGAACATCACCTTTCCTTTGGAGTGGAGTTGGGCCTGTTGTCCACTTCGGCCGTGGTGGCCGTTGTCGGGATTGCCCTGGCTTATTTCTTTTACGTGATGCGTCCGTCTATTCCCCAGAATCTCGCCCGCAGCACCCGGCCGATTTTTAACTTATTGGCCAACAAATATTACGTCGATGAAATTTACGAGGCCGTTTTTGTCAAGCCCGGCCTGGCCCTGGCCAGAGGGATGGCCGATGGGGTGGATAACCTTGTCATCGACGCCGGCCTGGTAGACGGCACGGCCAAAGGGGTTGGCTGGTTTGGCCAACTGTTAAGTCGTCTGCAAAGTGGTTATTTGCGCCATTACGCCCTGGCCACTTTCATCGGCGTGCTGGTGATAGTCAGTTACTTTTTCTTGAGGTGATAAGAGACACTCAAATCGATATCCCAGGATTTCCACAAAACCTGTCCAGAATGGATTGAGAATTGCTTTAATTTTTCGGAGTATTGAATGAATCAATTTCTGCTCTCCGCCTTAATTATTGTCCCAATTGTCGGGGCGGTACTGGTAGTCCTGGTACCGCGTGGCCGTGAAGAAGTGATGAGATGGTTGGCTTTGATCACCAGCCTGGCGAATCTGGCCATCTCCCTACCGCTTTACTTTAACTTCGCCGACAATAGGACCGGTTATCAATTTGAACAATTTGCCGCCTGGATTCCCACCCTCAATATCAATTATCACGTTGGCATCGACGGCCTCAGCCTCTTTTTGGTGTTGCTGACCACATTTCTGTCGGCCGTGGCCGTGCTCAGTTCCTGGACGGCCATCACCGAGCAGGTCAAAGAATACATGGCCTTGATGCTGCTGTTAGAAACGGCCATGCTTGGCGTCTTCGTTTCTCTGGACCTGTTCCTGTTTTACCTGTTTTGGGAAGCCAGCCTGATCCCGATGGCCCTACTGATTGGTCGTTGGGGCGGTGAGCGGCGCATCTATGCCTCGATCAAGTTCATTCTTTATACCATGGCCGGGAGTGCGTTGATGTTGGTGGCCGCCCTGGTGGTGTATGCCTGGGGTGGAACCGCCGATTTGCCCACCCTGGTGGCCGAATTGGACCTGCCGGTTAACTTGCAGGTGTGGCTCTTTTTTGCTTTTGGCCTGGCTTTTGCGGTCAAAGTACCGCTCTTTCCCCTACATACCTGGTTACCTGCCGCCCACGTGGAAGCCCCTACGGCTGGCTCGATTATTCTGGCCGGAGTACTGCTTAAGATGGGCACCTACGGCTTTATGCGTTTTGCCATCCCCCTTTTCCCGGACGCTGTACCGGTTTGGACGCCGCTTCTGGTCATTCTGGCCATTATCGGCATTTTGTATGGCGCTCTGGTGGCCCTGGCTCAAGAAGATGTCAAAAGTCTGGTGGCCTATTCCTCCGTGGCCCATATGGGATTCATCGTGTTGGGTATCTTTTATGGCGGCCAACAGGGTATGAGCGGGGCCGTCTTGCAAATGATTAACCACGGGCTTAGCACCGGCATGCTCTTTTTTATGGTGGGGGTGTTGTACGAGCAGCGCCATACCCGTTTGTTTAAGGAATACGGGGGTATCTGGGTCAAAGCCCCCGTGTTCGGTACCTTCTTTTTACTGGCGGTCCTATCGTCGGTGGGCCTACCGGGTCTGAATGGCTTTGTGGGGGAGTTTGCCATTTTGCTGGGTACTTTTAAGATTAATTGGCCGGCGGCCGCCTTTGGTACATTTGGGATTGTGCTGGCTGCCTGGTATTTACTGACCGCTACGCGCCGCTTGATGTTTGGGGACTTCAATCCGGCCAATGAAAACCTGAGAGATATGAATGGGCGAGAGGTAATTATTGCCCTCTCCCTGGTGATTTTCTTTTTTGTGATTGGTCTATTTCCCAATCTCTTCTTTAGCAAAATCAATCCGGCGACGGCGGAGTTGGTCGAACAGATCAATGTAACCACGCTCCTTGCAGAGCGATAACTATAGCTTCTAAATCTGTTACGGAGAACCCATGCCTATCGAAATTCCAACGCTGAATCTGGTCGCACTGGCCCCGGAACTTGTGATCATTATCACTGCGGCGCTGGTCATGTTCCTGGACCTGTTCGTTGAGGATAAACGAATTACAGGTTATCTCAGTCTACTGGGGCTGGCCGGTGCGGCTGTGGCCAGCTTTATGTTATTTGGGCGGTCACCGGCCCCTGCCTTTCAAGATATGGCTGTCAGTGATGGCTATTCCCTGGTACTCAACCTGATTTTTATCATCACCGCCGCTTTGTCAGTATTAATCGCCCTCAGCTATCTGAATGACAAAGATATGCAACGGGGCGAGTATTACACCCTGATTCTATTTTCGACCGGTGGCATGATGCTCATGGGGGCGGCCACCGACTTGATCGTTGTTTTTCTGGGCCTGGAAATCATGTCCATTGCCCTCTACGTTCTGGCGGCCTTCAATCGACGGCAAATGGCCTCCGGCGAGGCCGGGATGAAATATTTTGTATTGGGCGCTTTTGCCTCGGCCTTTTTCCTCTATGGCGCGGCCCTGCTTTACGGAGCAACCGGTTTTACCAATTTGCGAGCGATTGGCGATTGGTTCACCCCGGAGCGGGGTAACCTGGGGGATCCTATTGCCCTGGTTGGCCTGGGTTTGCTACTGGTTGGCTTTGCCTTCAAAGTGGCGGCGGTCCCCTTCCAGTGGTGGACTCCTGATGTTTATCACGGGGCGCCTACATCGGTCACAGCCTTTATGTCAGTCGGAGCAAAAGCGGCCGGCTTTGCTGCGCTCGTTCGACTGCTGATGGTTTCTTTTGACCGGGCGTTTACCCTGGATTGGCAAATTGCTGTAGCCGGGCTGGCTTTCATTACGATGACCGGGGGTAACATGGCTGCCCTGGCTCAAAAAGATGTCAAGCGGATGCTGGCTTATTCCAGTATTGCCCATGCCGGTTATATTTTAGTCGGCGTGGTGCCGGGCACAATGGCCGGCGTCAAGGGCGTTCTGTTCTACCTGATGGCTTATGCGTTTATGAATATCGGCGCTTTTGCCGTGATTGCTGTACTGGAACGGCGTAATGCCATCGGCTCCACCATCAGCGATTACGCCGGACTGGCGGCCCGCAACCCCTTATTGGCCCTGGCTATGGCCCTGTTTATGTTTTCGCTGACCGGTATTCCGCCTTTTGTTGGTTTTTGGGGCAAGTTATATGTGTTCCGGGCTGCTGTGGAGGCCAATGTCAGTTGGCTGGCCGTGGCCGGTATGATTAACAGCGCCGTCTCGGCTTTTTACTATTTGGGCGTTGTGGTCCAGATGTATATGCGTTCGCCTGTTGATGTGGACAGCGCCGGTGAAGCCGCACCGATCAATCTAAGTGGACCGGTGACGATTACCCTGACTATTGCGGCTGTTGTGACGATTTTGTTAGGAATTTGGCCCACACCCCTGGTCAATTTTACCTCTTTAGGAATTTTTGACTAGACATAAGGGAATGATATATGTTATAATAAAGAACCACGTAACGGTATAGACGAGACATAATGGTCAATCTGACTGCAGAACTAATTCGTAACGGCGACTCCTGGACCTTGAAGCTAATTGGGAGCGTTAACTCAGACACGGCTCATTTGATGTGGTTTACTGATAGCAGCGCTTCCCTTATAAAAGAATTAGTACAGGCCGAGGCCAAAAAATTATTTGTTGATCTGGCGGCCACTGAGTCGATCGACTCCTATGGATTTAGGCTCTTGCTACAGGCCCAAAAAGAATTTGCCAAAGAGGGGGTTGAAATCATATTACGAAATCCAAACCCTCATCTGCAACGTCTCTTTAGAATAATGCAGTTCGACAACCTCTTGAATGTCGAACCGGATGACTAGAATCGTTTAGGTTTTTACAGATGGCGGATCAACCTCCCAAAAAATTAACAAGATTAGGTGCTACAGGCGATCAAGGCAGACCTATCCGGGTTCTTTACGTTGAAGACGCACCGGTCATTCGTGACACCATTGCCAGATTATTGGAATTGAATGGTTACAAGGTCGCTCATGCTAAAAACGGTCAAGAAGGAGTGGAAATGGCACTCCGTTGGAAACCGGATATCGTCCTGATGGACTTACGCATGCCGGTGATGGACGGTTACGACGCGATTAGTGAGTTAAGGTTAAATCCCCACACAAGCCACATCCCTATTTTCGTTATTTCAGCCTGGGGTAGTAAAACGGAACGCACTCGGGCTACAATAGTCGGCGCCGACAAGTTCTTTGTCAAGCCTCCGAATTTGAATCAACTGATCGAGGCCATAGAAAAAGCTGTCGCGGCCACCAAAAGATAAAAACAAATATCTTTTCTCAAAAAGTTTGCCAACCAGCAAGCAGCCGGGCAAAATTATTTGCATTTGGGCTGCTTTTTGTTTATGAACTCATAATAAGAGGATCAAATTGGCTGAATTTTCTGTAACCAAATCCTGGCAATCAGACCGTCGTAGTCCGATGCGGTGGATTTTATCCCACGCCCTGCGTCATAAACTTTATATCCTGGGGGTCTTTATTGGCGCCCTGGGGAATGGCATTGGGGCGGGAGCGATCTCGCTTTACGTTGGACAAGGGTTTGAAGTCATCATCGAGTCGGGTGATGTCAAGGCCCTGGGGACCATTGCTTTGTCGCTCATTGCTTCCCAACTGGTCAGAGGTGTTTTTATGTTGGGACGCAACTTTTGCAGCGAGATCATTGGCCAGCGGGTCGAGCGCGACACCCGCGATGAGCTTTACCTGAGCCTGATTGGCAAAAGTATGTCCTTCCACAATCGTCAAGCCACGGGTGACCTCATGGCCCGGGCTACCAACGACGTGCGTGAAATCAATCTCCTGTTTAATCCCGGCCTGAATCTGGTCATTGGCTCGGCCAACTTTATGCTGGCTCCCTTTATTTTAGTGCCGTCTATTCATCCCCAACTGCTGCTGGTCCCCTTTACTTACGCTGTCGTCTACGTCTTGCTGCTGCGCGACTATCTGAACAGTTTGCGGCCGGCCACCGAGGCGGTCCGCCGGGAGTTTGGCCAGCTCAACGCCACCCTGGCCGAAGCGATTGACGGGGTTGAAACGGTCAAAGGTACGGCCCAGGAAGGCAGGGAAATCAGCCGATTTAAGGCAGCCCTGGCTAAATGGTGGACCGCCTTTGTCTGGCAGGGAGACGTGGAGGCCAAGTTCTTTCCGCTACTGCTACTAGGTCTACTCCAAGCGGGCGGGCTGCTCCATAGCCTGATCCTATTTCAGCAGGGTCTGATCCAGGCCGGCGACGTGGTGGCTTTTAACGGCATGCTGTTGCTGTTTCACTTTCCCACCTTTGCCGCCCAGTTTGCTTATTCTCAGGTGTCAGCCGGCCTGGCCAGCGCCCGCCGGGTGTTGAGCCTGATCAATACCGAAACCGAGCTTGACCAGAACGTGGGGGGCTACGACGGCCCGCTGGAGGGGAGCATTGAATTTGATGGGGTTACCTTTAGCTACAACGGGGGCAGCCCGACCCTGGAAGCGGTCAGCTTTAGAATCAAGCCCGGCCAAACGGTGGCCATTGTCGGTCAAACCGGGGTGGGCAAAAGCACCATTGCCAAACTGATCAACCGCACCTATGACGTCGACAGGGGCCAAATTACCATTGGCGGTGTCGACGTGCGCGATTGGAACCTGGAGGCATTACGCCGGCAAATCTCGATTATTGAACAGGATGTCTATCTCTTCTCCCGCACCATTGCCGAAAATATTGCCTTCGGCTGCCCCGAGGCCACCCGCGCGGAGATCGAAGCGGCCGCCAAATCGGCCCAGGTCCACGACTTTATCACCGGCTTCAAAGATGGGTACGATACGGCGGTTGGCGAGCGAGGGGTGACCCTCTCCGGCGGCCAGCGGCAGCGCCTGGCCCTGGCCCGGGCCTTTTTAACCAATCCTCTCATTTTAATTTTGGACGACTCCACCAGCGCCATTGACAGCGCCACCGAGGACCGCATTCAGCAGGCCATCGAACGAGCCGCCCAGGGCCGGACCACCTTGCTCATTACTCACCGCCTGTCCCAGATTCGCCGGGCCGATTTGATCATCGCCCTGCGCCAGGGACGCGTGGCCATGATTGGCACCCACCAAACGTTGATGAAGGAATCTGAAGCGTACCGGAATATTTTTGCCAGGTACTATTAGCAATTAGTAATTAACAATTAGTAATTAACAATGATTTGAGAAATGGGGTAATGATAGATGAGTAATGAACCAAAGGGGAAGGAGATTTGTGATCGGACCCGGGCGTTTGCTTTGAGGGTCATCAAGCTGTATCAGGCCCTTGAGAAAAACGGTGTGGGGCGTGTTATTGGTAAGCAACTGCTCAGGGCTGGCACTTCTATTGGAGCAAATGTAGAAGAGGCACAAGCAGCCCAAAGCAAAGCCGATTTTGTTGCCAAGATGAATATTGCCCTCAAAGAAGCACGAGAAACTCGTTACTGGTTAACCTTGGTCCTCGAAGCTGAATTATTTCCTGAGACTCGCCTTAACCCCGTCCTAACCGAAACCGAAGAAATCATTAAAGTACTCTACACGATCATTCAAAGAACAATGAACAATTAACAATGAGCAATGAACAATTGTTCATTGCTCATTGCTAATTACTAATTGAGGTAACCGTGGGATTTTTTAGTGGATTAGAGATAGAAGCTTACGACCGGACCTATACCGATACCGAATTGTTGGGGCGGATTATGGAATATTTCAAACCGCATCGGCGGCGGGTCTGGAGCATTATCTTTTTTGTCACCCTGATTTCGCTGGCCAGAGCCGGGCAAACGCTGATTGTGGCCAGGGGGGTGGAGGCCCTGGAAACGCAGCCCTCAACCGCCTTGATCTGGGCCTTAGTGGTCATTATGGTCATCTTCGGGGTAGCCGTGTGGCTGGCTAACTGGATGCGCCGGCGTCTCCTGGTGCGGGTCATTGGGGACGTGGTCTCGGCCCTGCGGGGCGATGCTTTTGCGGCCTCGATCAACCACGATATGGCCTTCTTCGACGAGTTCGAGTCCGGCCACATCATTAGTCGCATCACTTCGGACACCCAGGAGTTTGCCCAGGTGGCGCAACTGGTGACCGATATTGCCAGCCAGGTCTTGCTGGTGCTGATTTTGCTGGTGGTTTTGATCAGCATCTCCTGGCAGTTAACCCTGGTGCTGCTGGCCATCACTCCCTTTGTGGCCATGCTGACCCTTGGCTTTCGACGGCTGGCTCGCTTTATCACCCGCAAGGCGTTCCGGGTGCTGGCCAAGGTCAACGCAGCCATCCAAGAAGCGGTGACCGGGATCAGTATCGCCAAAAATTTCCGGCAGGAAGCGGCCATTTATGTCGCTTTTGGTCAAGTTAACCAGCAATCTTACCAGGTTAATCTGCGCCGGGGCTTTGTGCTGTCGAACGTTTTTCCCCTGCTGAGTGTGATGTCCAGTTTAGGCACGGCCGCAGTGCTGTACTGGGGGGGGATTTCGGTAGGGTTGGGCCTGGTCACCATTGGCGCCTGGTATCTGTTCATGACCAGTGTCGACCGGTTCTGGTTCCCGGTCATCAACATCTCCGTCTTCTGGAGCCAATTTCAATCCGGTCTGTCTGCTTCGGAACGTATTTTTGCCCTCATCGATGCCCGGCCCCTGGTGCAGCAGACCGGCCGGCGGCCGGTCGGCCAGTTGCGGGGCGAGATTATCTTCGACCGGGTCAGTTTTCGCTACAGTGAGCAGGAACAGGTGCTGCAAGATTTCTCCCTACGCATTACGCCGGGGGAAAGCATCGCCCTGGTGGGCCACACCGGGGCGGGCAAGAGCAGCCTGGCCAAACTGATCACCCGTTTTTACGAGTTTCAGGAGGGCAAAATCCGGGTGGATGGGCAGGATATTCGCACCTTTGATTTAACCCGTTACCGCCAGCAGTTGGGCATCGTCTCCCAAACGCCGTTTCTTTTCTCCGGCACGGTGGCCGACAATATCCGCTACGCCCGGCCAACGTTGACCGGAGCCGAGATTGAGGCCGTGGCCCGGCGCATCGGCCAGGGGGAATGGCTGGAGACTCTGCCCGACGGCCTGCAAACCGACGTCGGCGAGCGGGGGGCGCGCCTGTCGATGGGCCAGCGACAGTTGGTGGCCTTGACCCGGGTCCTGGCCCAGCAACCGGCCATCTTTATCCTGGATGAAGCCACGGCCAGCGTCGATCCCTTTACCGAGTCCCAAATTCAAGAGGCCATGGAGTTGATTCTGAAATGCAGCACCTCTATTTTAATCGCCCACCGCCTGTCCACCGTCCGCGCCGTAGACCGCATCCTGGTCTTACAACAGGGGCGTATCATCGAGGAGGGCAATCACGACAGCTTAATGCAACAGGGCGGCCACTACGCCGAACTGTACGACACCTATTTCCGGCACCAGTCGCCTGATTATGAAATTCCATCTCTGGCGAAAGCTTCAACCTAATAAGCGATAGCGAAGAATCCCTACAAGGGTTTAACCTGCCTCCTTCAATCGTAAGGGGCGGTGCAAATAGGTGTAGTGCGGCTTTTTCGGATCGTGACTCCTGAAAATAATCTCCTGGAGGTCGCGGGATGCTTTCACTTCAGCCAGAATCAGATTTACCAGATCATCGAGTTCTGCTGCCGACGGTTCAAAACTTTGCCACGACAGCATAAAATCAAAGTACGCCCCGTGGCGAAACAGTCTGCCCGGCAGTGGGTAATGTTTTCGATTCCCAATGAGAATGCCGTACCGCAGGTATGGATGGACATTCTTATGCGTCGCCGCTTTCTGACTGTAGGTGATCACATCGTGGGTGGTGACTGAATTGATCTTAACCTCGATGATGACCCTGGGCTTCCATTCACCTTTGTCTAGATGTTCCGATACCAGGATGTCGGTTTCGTAAGCAATGGAACTGGAAACATTCGGTTCTTTACCAGTGTAGCTCAATATTTCGTAGGCATAGGGCAGTTTTTGCCCCGCAGCCACCCGTAAGCTCGGTTCGCGTTGCTTAATTTTTGCTTGGATTAGACCAATAACCGACTCTACCCATTCTTTTTCGTTCATCAAAGTCCTCACTCGCAGATTAGCATAAGAGGGTTCGATAATTTTGTGAAGCGTATGGAACTTGCCCTCAGCAACCTGTTGAAACAGGTTGATTTGCCCCCAAACATGTAGGGGTCAACAACATTCTGAACAGTTTATGCTCGGTCTGGATTGACAAATCCAGGCCATAATGGGGCACAATTGCCGGATTTGGCAATCCGGCAGGAGCGGTTAAGTGTTCAACATCATATTGCCCCCTACAGATTTGCCCCCAAACAACGTGTTAAAAACACGTTTGTTTTATCAGGCTGCGAATTCATTCGCAGACTTTGAAGTACTATTACTTCTGTAACCCCACTACCCACCGGCCCAACTCCTGCTCCCGTTTGCGCCAATCGGGGAGGTGTTGATCCAGCAGCAGATAGTACAACCGGTTATGGTGAGGAATTTTCAGGTGGAGCAGTTCGTGACAGATGACGTACTCAACCAGGTGGCCCGGTAGCTTGAGCAAATCATCGGCCAGGGTCAGAGTGCCGGCAGTGGAGATGGAGCCCCATTTCCGGCGCATCCGGCGGAGTTGGACTCGACTGACGGTCACCCCCAACTCACCGGCCAACCGGCCCACCAGGGCGACAATTTGAGCTTTGGTCAGGGTTTCGGCGGCTGGGGCAGGGGGAGTGAGCTTTTGCAAGCCCTCGTCAATAAAGGACTGCACCCGTTCACTGTCTGGGTCTAACTGGTGGGGAATGAGAACCTCGACGCCGTTGGGTGTGACCTTTATGGCCAGGCTTTTTCGCTTCTGCGGCTTGATTTTGACCTCAGTCATTACGCCCCTACCATATCGCTCATTCTGAGCAGGTTGTCCACTAACTCCTTTAACCGGCCGATGTCACCGCCGCCCTGACCGGCGGCCTGGTATTCGGCCCGTTCTTCCGCCACTCTGGGTGACCCGGCCGCAACCTGGCCCATCAGGAGGCGATACAAGGCCAACCTGACCTCCCGCTCCAGCTTTTGGTTGTAGGGCCAGCCCGGGTATTTATCAATCGTTGCTTGTATCTCGACCGCCCTGGCTTCGGTGTCTGGCAGGTCGTAGCCTTTGAGTATCCAGGAGATGGCGAAGGCTCTGTCCTCTAAACTGCTCTTTTTTCGTTCCGCTTCGGCCTGAACCGCTTTTTCTGACGTTTCTTGCAGGGCGTTCAGGGCTTCGGTCACCCCGATTTGGCGCTCGCGTAGTCGTTGGATAATTTCTTCCACTTCATCGGCGATGGGGATCAGGTAGGGCTGGTTGGCTTCGTTGGCCTCGATGTGAGCCACCAGGCTGCGGTAGAGGTTGATGACCTTGACCTGCTCGCTGACCTGATCGGCGGCCACGACGTGGCCGATGTCTCTGTTGATGGGGTACAGGGGCAGGGGTGAGGCCAGGGAGACCAGTTCTACGTTTTCCCGAATCAGCTTGTCGGTCTTTTTGAGCAGGTCATAGCGGATGGCCCGTTTCCTGGCTTCCGGGTCAAAGTAACGGTAGACCACCGTGTGGACCTGGGCCACCAGGGCGTACCGCTGGAGATAGTCCCGCAGGAAGGGATCGGGGGCGATGACTTCGTAGGCAGTTTGCAGGGCTTTGAACTGCTGGCGAAACTCGTCCCGTCTGGCCGGGTCAAAGAAGTAGTCAATAATGCGCTCGTCCCGGCCGGCCACCGTAGCCAGGTCAACGGGAGCCAGCATGGCTTCAAGATTGAGCAGCAAGTCGGCAAACTGCTGCTTGAGTTGTTCCAGGTCAACCAAAGCCCTGCTGATGGCGGCCTGGTCAAAGGCCAGGGCTTTTTGCAGGTCCTCGAAGATGCCCACGTAATCGACAATTAAACCGCTCTCCTTGTCAGGATAGGGGCGGTTGACGCGCATAATGGCCTGCAGCAGGGTGTGGTTTTTCATCGGCTTGTCGAGGTAGAGGCAGTAGAGAACGGGCGCATCGTAGCCGGTCAGCAGTTTCTCGGTCACAATCAGGATTTTGGGGAGTTTGTCCGGGTCACGAAAATCTTTCCGTACCCGCTTTTCGGCCTCGTCATCCAGATAGAATTGTCGCATCAGGTCGGTGTCTTTTTTGGGGTTGTCTGTGTAGACGACCGTGCTGTACTGCGCCGGCAAAATCTGGTCGAGGGCCTGCTTGTAGAGGGCGCAGGCTTCCCGGTCGACGGCCACCAGCATCGCCTTGAAGCCCAGCGGCTCGACATTGGTGGTGAAATGCTCGGCTACGTGTATGGCAATGCCCTGCACCCGCTCATCTGACTTAATGACCGATTTGAGGGGTTCGGCCTTGTCGAGCATCCGGTTGAGTTCTTCGATGCTGGCGGCATCCTCGATTTTGTCGTGGAACTCCCGTTGCAGGATATCCCGCTTGACCCGAAGCTCTGAGGGGGCCAGGGTGTACCACAGCTTGACGGTGGCTTTGTCCTCAATCGACTCATCGATGCCGTATTTGTCCAGGTAGCCTTGAGGGTCGTGCTTGCCGAACTTTTCAAAGGTACCCTGGCCCACTTTGCCCTTGTCGATGGGCGTGCCGGTGTAGCCGAAGTAGAAGGCATGGGGCAGGGCAGCGCGCATATAGACGCCCAGGTTGCCTTCCTGGGTGCGGTGGGCCTCGTCTATCAGGACGATGATGTTGGGCCGGGTGTTGAGGTCCCTGGGCTGCTTGTCGAACTTGTGGATGGTGGTGACGATGACACCCCGGTAGTCCTCTTTGAGCAGTTGTCTCAAGTGCGTTTTTGATTGGGCCTGGCTGACCATTGGAAAGCCCAGGGCCTCCAGGTTCTGCACCATCTGGGCTTCCAGTTCAAGCCGATCCACGACCGCGACAATGGTTGGATTCTCCAATTGGGTTAGACGGCGCAGCTTGCGGGCGGTAACGAGCATCGTCAGGGTTTTGCCGCTGCCCTGGGTGTGCCAGAAGAGGCCGGTACGCCTCCCCCCGATCCCCTCCTCCGGGGAAGTTCGGTCCTCCCCCCGGTGGGGGGAGATAGCGGGGGGCAGGCCGGCGAGAACCCGCCTGACGGCTCGCTCGGTGGCCCGAATCTGGTGGGGACGCAGGATGAATTTGTGGGTCTGGTCGTCGGCCCGGTAAAAGATGAGGTAATCCTGAATGAGGTTGAGCAGGTGCGGCCGGTCGAAGATGGCTTTGCTGAGCCGTTCCAGGCCGTAATCTTTGCCGTCCACTTTCCAACAGTAGAAGGCTTTGAGGCTGTCGTTCCAGGTGGGGGCGTAGTGCAGCCGCAGGTCGCAGGCGGCAAAGAGTTGGGTGAACTTGATGAAGTTGGGGATATCCTGGGTATAGAGCCGCTGCACCTGGTCGTGGGCTTCCATTTCCGGCGCGGTGAGGGTGGGGCTTTTGTTCTCGACGATGACCAGGGGCAGGCCGTTGACGTAGAGCACCAGGTCCGGCCGGCGGCGGTCGTAATCCTCAAAGGGCAGTTCCTGGGTGAAGTGGAACCGGTTGGCCTCGATATTGTCATAGTCAATCAGGGCCAGGTTGTACTCTCGCTTTTCGGTGGGGTGAGCCACCGTCCAGTGGCCCCGCAGGGCCTTGAGAAAGGCTTCATTCCCGGTGATGTTGGGCTGCACCAGCCGCAGCCGGCGCAGCACGTCCTCCACGTTGGCCCCGGTGACCAGACCGGGATTGAGGGCGATGAGCTGCTGCCGGGCGACGGTGGGTAGAAACGGCTCCCTCTCGTCATTACCCCGTTCTTTGGCCACGGTCAGGGGGGGCAGGTAGGTCCAGCCGATGCCTTGCAGGTAGTTGATCAGTTGGTCCTGGACGTCCCGTTTTTCGCTAATCAAGGACATTGGATTTGCTCCACACCTATGGCTTGTCTATCTCATCACTCTCTGTCGCCGGGTCATAGGGGACCACGTTCTCCTGTTCATTCGGATCATTGCGAGCAATGATTGCCCGGGCCGGCTCGGTTGCGCTAAGATTGATAGCCTGGTGAGGTAAATCTGGCGGGATAAAAATGAAATCTCCGGCCTCGTTCACCACCGATTGTTTTAGTCCCGGCCCGTAACGCGTCTCTACGCGGCCGCTTAGGACATAAATTGCTGTTTCGTAACCCCGGTGCAAATGCGGTTCTGCTGCTCCACCCGGGGGGACAATAACCAAACTCATTGAGAGCCCCTTTGTTCCGGCTGTAGCGCCCGAGATACCAATAAAATAGGGCAAGTGCTGGCGAGTCATTGTTTCACCAGAAGGGCGCATGGTAATAATTTCGGCAGACTGAAGGGAATTGTCTTTTTTGCTCATGGTTTTCTCCTCTTTTTCGATTGCGGAGCCCCTCAAGTTTCACCGCAAGTCACGCTCCATCTGCTGGACCGCTGCCTTCAATTCGGCTTGAAAGGCGCGATGGCGCGGGAAACGATCGCGCACCTCATTCAAGAACGAACCGGCTGCCTCCCGGTTCTCTCGCAGCCGCAGCATCTCGGCGCACGCCGTCGCCAGCACGGCCGCCTTCCCGTAACTCTTGCGGTGCTGGCCGCCCACGATGGCGTTCACGCGTTGCCGGGCCACGTCCAGACACCAGGCCAGGATTTGAGCCTGGCTATCGTTGCTCAGGGATACCCCGGCGAACGGCTCGGCGTAGGCGTGCTCCAGGCGCTGCAGCACAGGTGTCTCCCTCTCACCTCCGCCAACCCAAAAACCGGCGCTGGATTGTAGTAAGCCCCATCCCCAGAGTTGGGCCAAGTTCGAGGGCAGCGCCTCAGGCGTCCTCCCGGACAGCAACACCAGGCAGAAGGACACGACCAGGCCCTGCGAGTTGCTGGTACTGCTCCAGCCCAACACCTTTTCGCCGGCGACGAGTTGGTGGGCCGTCTCGACCTCCCCGGCCAGCAGGTAGGCGTGAGCCAGGACGGATTTGCCGATCCAGGCCGGTCGCTCCAGGTCATCCCCGCCCCACCCCATATCGTGCTGGTGGTTGGGCGGGTGGGCCAGGTAGTCCCGCACCTGTTGCGCCGCTTGCCGCATCAGCTTTGTGCGTTCTTCACTGCCGGCCGCAGCCTCCCCCAGATCAAGCAGGCGAGTAAGAGTCGGTTTGGCCAGAAAGGCCTGCCACCGGCCGGCGCGCAGGACCTCCGTCTCATTCAAGTGAGCGGCGGCCGTGCATAAGTGGTCGGCGATGGCGGCGCGGATGGGGAGTTGCGCCGGCAGCGTTTGCAGAGCTTCCTGAGCCGCCAAGAGGACCTCCTGATGTTTGCCCTCCTGCGCCAGCGCGGTGAACCAATCCAGGTAAGCCCGGGGGCGGCTCTTCCCTTCGGCCCGGGCCAGCGCTTCCAGTCCCGGCGTGCCCTGGGAGAGCCGAACCGCCTCCCGCAGCCAGGCATCGGCCTCGTCCCCGCTCTGCGTTCGCAGGAAAGCGATCCAGTCCGCCAGGAATTGCTCCCGGTCGGGCAGCGGCTGGGGAGAAACCTGAATCAGGTCCTCTAGCATCAGGCGCGGTCTGATCAGCGACCAACGTATCTGCCCCATTTGCTCAAACAACGCCTGGGGCCGGTGGGCGAGCGGTTCCGTCTCGTAGACCGCGCGCAGGTAGCGGGCGCAGGCTTCGTCGCTGTCCACCCCGGTCAGGTCGGAGGTATGCACACCGCGGCCATAGTCGTCCTCCAGATTGACCACCTCGAACAGTTTCTGGTAGGCAGCCCGGGCCAGGGGTAGATGGTCGTAATCGAAGGCGGCCTGGGTACGATCAAACAGGTCGGCCAGCGGCTCGACAAACTCCGCGTAAGGCCCCAGGCTATCCTCGTCGTCATAATACTCACCCCACTCATACCGCTCTTCCCAGTAATCTGCCTCCTGCATGGCTACTTTGAGTTCCTGGATCAAATCGTCAATCTCTGCCAGCAGATCCTCCTGCTGAACGGCCTGTTCAGCAGTGATGGTCGTTTCCTCGACCGGCTCCAGTTTCTCCAGGAAGGCCCGCCGGCCTACCGGCAGCGTTTCTCGGGCCATACCCCGCAAGATAGCCCGCAACTCGTCGGCGGAACAGGCCGCCAACCGCTGCTCCACGGCCTCCCAAAAGGTTTTCAAAGATATTTTTTCTGTGGGCGACATAGACAACTCTCCTCTAAATTCATAGAACCAGAATTAGCAATGAAAAAGTAGCTTCCGGTGAGGCAACCTCATAAAGCATCCAACCACGTAAAATGTAAAGCGTAAAACGTAAAAGTGAGCCGTAGATAAGACATTACGCTTCACGTTTTACGTTTTACGAGTTGGCTGGCGACATCAAGCGGGAGTTACTTTTTGCCCCGCTGGCAAGCCAAATTCTGGTTTGATGTAAATTGTACTCGAAACGTTCATTTCCTTAAAAAGTTTTAAGCAGTTGGGGCAGGTATTCTTCTCACCGACCAGGCTCAGCCGGGCGTGAGCGCCACGGTTGGTGATTTTCCGACCGCACAGCGATGTTTCAGAACGGCGGCTGTGCTCGACGATGTGCCACTGGCCGGAGATTTGCATCACTACGGGATTGGTTTCGTCCATAACTGAAACGCTCCTCTAATAGACCTTGTAGGACAAACTTAAGTTTGTCTTACGGATATTTTCATCATTGGTGGTGTGTCAACACTCGTGATAACTCCTGTCTGTCTAAATCGGTTCAGCAGGCTGGCTCTACGTGGATTCGAGGGGTAAGACCTGACAGGTTTAGTAATCTGTCGTTATTTGTTGCCAATTTACTACAACTTACCTGTACCCGTACCGGGCATTGGTATTATCCGGTAAATTTTCGCTAAAACCTGTCAGGTCTGGCTTTTTACCCCACAAATCCGCGTTGAACCAAAATTTATTGGACAACTTAAAAATCAATGTCCTTCACCCGTAACTGGCCTGTCATCAACTCTTGCAAGAGACTGTTGAATAGCTCTTGCAGAGCCGCTTTCCGATCCTGCTCGGCGGCGATTTTGGTGTCGGTGGTTTGGAGGATGTGGGCGATTTGTTCTTGTTCAGCCTGTTCTGGGTATGGGATTTTCATTTTTAACAACATTGCTTTGTTGAGTTTTGGTCGCGTGGTCCCGGTCAGGTATTCTTCAACACTGTTGGCGTTCACAAAGGCTTCTAGAAAACATCGATTAGCATCTGTTACCCGCAAAACGTGGGCGTGGTTATTCACCCAGGATTTCCCCGAAATGCAAAAAGCTATGGGTAATACTCGTGATTCTAAATTAGCTCCATCTTCAGATATCAGTAAAAGTGGTTCGTTGAATAGGTAATCATTTATCCAATCAATTTGTCCACTTGCCCCGTAGTAGGGTATATCACCTTGCATTTTTCTTCTATCAGCGGCCTTCAATGGGACTCGTTTATGGTCAAGGCACTCAACAACTTGTCCCATTTCCACAACCTCCCAATCCTCCGGCACCTCCCCGATTTCCGTCTCCCTGGTCGGGGCGGGTTCCGAGCCGGGGCCGTAGGTGAACAGCCGCCGCATCAGCGACCGCTTGACCTCCTGCGCCGCAGCGATGAGGTCATCCTGGGCGGCCATCGCTTGCCGGACGGTGTTGAGGATGTGGGCAATCTTGCACTGTTCGTCGAGGGGGGGGAGGGGGATGGGTGACTCCAAAACGACTTTATCACTCACCGCTGGATAACTTGACCCCCTCTGTTGGGCCACAATACGACTCACAAACTGTTCAGTGATTGCAATATAGTACAAAAAATCTGCGTCTAGCTGTTCAGGATTTGTCCTTATTATACAGAAACCTGTTGAACAAATTTCATCATCCAAATATTCTGGAACTTGAGCAATGTTCCGTAGATAAGGGCGAACTGTAGCAAATATGGTGTCGCCAGCTTTCACCACTTTTCGTGCACGGCTCGGTGCATCGCGCCCCCTTAAGATCTGTGGGTTAACAATTCGATAGGTCTCATTTGAAACACTGGCAACATCAATGTACCTAAACTGCTTATCAGGGGTACTTCGGGGATCACGATTTTTAGTTTTTAGGGCGATATCACCAAGTTGCACCACGTCCCACTCAGTGGGGATGTCGCCAATCTCGGTGGGTTTGAAGGTCTCTCTCCCTGCCCCCTCTCCCAATTTGAGAGAGAGGGTTGGGGGGTGAGGGCCGGCGTGAGGGCGAGTCATAAGTAAATAACCTCTTGCAGAATACGTTTGCCTATTCGGGGCTTAAGATTTTTTTTGATGGCTGTTTGCACTTTCACCCCCAACAAATCGCTCAGATAATTCTCCAAGCCAACCAACCCCAGCAGGCTAATCCGGGGCGGGTCGGTCAACTCAATCAACACATCCACATCGCTATCGGGCCGCTGCTCGCCGCGCACGTAAGAGCCAAACAGGCCAATTTCGGTCACGCCGTACTGCTCGTACAGGTAAGGCTTTTGGGTTTGTAAGATTTGTTTGATTTCGTCCAGGGTTTTGGTTTCGGGGGTCATTCAGTTTCCTCCGGGGGTAGGGGGTCGTCGATGGTGCGCAGGATGGTTTCGGCGATAAAAACGCGATTGCGGGACTGACCGGTAATCTCCCGTAGAATTCCTTTGTCCTGCAACTGGCTCACGTATTTGCTGGCCGTGGCAAAACTGACTCCGATCTCGGTCTCAAGCTGCTGGATAGTCACGACCGGGCGAAGAAAGAGCAGATCGATTACCTGCAATAATTTGGCAGTGGCGCGCTGTTCCTGGAGTTGCTGGCGGTAACTCTCCCGGAGCGTCTGTAGCCGACCGGCCCTGAGCACAGCATCGCGGGCCTGGCTGGTAATGCCTTGTAGAAAAAAGATCAGCCAGGTCTCCCAGGCTCCCCGCTGGCTAACTGCCAGCAGTAGCTCGTAGTAACTCTGGCGGTGGGCCTCCAAATAGGCGCTCAGGTAGAGCAGCGGGGCAGGCAAGAGCTGCCAAATTACCAACAGCAACACAATAAGCAACCGACCGATCCGCCCATTCCCATCCAAAAAGGGATGGATGGCTTCAAATTGGTAATGGATCAGTCCCAGGCGGATGAGTGGCGGTAAGGTCGACTCGGCGTGCAGATATTTCTCAAAAGCAGCTAAGGCGATCTTCATCTCTTCCACGGCCGGCGGCACAAAAGGAGCGGTGTTAAGATTTGATCCGGCCGGGCCAATCCAGTTGGGACTGCGGCGAAACTCCCCCGGCGTTTGATGTTCGCCTCGCACCCCGGCCATCAGTTTACCGTGAATTTCGCGGATGAGACGTAAACTGAGCGGTAGGTTTTGTAGTCGGTCCAGGCCATATTCCAGGGCTTTCACGTAGTTGTACACCTCTCGCACGTCCGGCGGCGACTCAAATAAGGACATTTGGACCGCCTCGTAAGCGTAAAGATCGGACAGCGTAGCCCGTGTGCCTTCAATTCGGGAAGATAGGACCGCTTCGCGACGGGAGAAGGGTAAAATCAACAGATGTGGGTTGAACAAAGCCCGTCCCAACCCGGCCAACTGCCCCAGGGAGCGGTCGGCTTCTGAGAGGGCGGCAATCAAATCAGGCGTCCAGTTAATATCCGGTGGTAATGGATCGGGTATAAAGTAGTAATAACCGGTGGGTGACTTGATGACACGCCCGGCCGCAGCCGGTTGAAACAGGGAGGGATTCATTGAATTCCTTATTTTACTGTAACTACTCAGCCACTAGATGTAGGGATTTGAGCTTAAAAAAGGCCAAAATCCCTATATACAGTAGCTCTCGATATCAGCAAAAACTAGATCTTGCCAAATGGATTCACGCTTTATGTCAATATA
>DAOUMU010000128.1:0-3671 GCA_034409055.1 Anaerolineae bacterium | reverse complement strand
TCTGGTTGGCTTGCTTGCATTGATGACGCAACATTTTTTTATAGAGACACAGAGTGATCAGTGTTTTGTTTGACATAAGTTTCGAGAAATTTGATTTACTTAACCATAAATAAGCGAACGGGCAGTGTCAAGTTCCTCAATGTCTATTTGAGCAAGTTTTTTCCGCGAGTAATACAAAATTTCAGCGATGTGGATTGGTTTGTAAAGATGCACTCGACCTTTACGTATGATTTTATCTAATGCGTTTTTTGCTTCAATTAAATTTGTGTCCATAATATTTTGATTATTTGAGGATAATAAATTTGGTGTACTCGCGAAAGCAGGTAAACCGGAATATTTGGCCTTTTCTTCTTTCATATTTCTTTGCGGTGGCAAGACAAAAACCTTGCCAAGTTAGTGCTTATCAAGTCAACTTGGGCAATCCCTGTAAGAGGTCAAGCTCTATTATACTAATTTTTTATCCAAATGCGAGTTTTTAGCGAACAAATGTTTGATTTTATGGGATAAAAAGGCCGCTGCTCCATTGGAGCAGCGGCCTTAAGTTGCGGATGTGGCGACAGTTCGTCCGCGAGGCGTTCAAACGCCGATCAGCTCGGCCAGTTTCTCTTGCGACTTCGCCTCAACTTGGTCGTGGATGCTCTGGCCGTGGCTGTCCATCGTGACCACCACGGGGAAATCTTCGACCCGAATGACCCACATTGCCTCCGGCACGCCAAATTCCAGCTTGTGCACGGTAACCACTTCTTTGACCGACTGGGCGATCAGACTGGCCGCGCCGCCGATAGCGTGGAAATAAACGGCCGCGTGCTCCTGGCAGGCCTTGAGCGTGTTCGGCCCCATGCCCCCCTTGCCGATGACGCCTTTCAGGTTAAAATGCTCGATCACCTCCGGCTCGTACACTTCCTCCCGGATACTGGTCGTCGGTCCGGCGGCCACAAAGGACCAGGAGCCGTCCTCCTGTTTTTTGACCACCGGGCCACAATGGTAAATGACCCCGCCGTCGAGCAGTTGCTTAAGCTCGGCGTAAAGTTCCGCCTCCTCGGCGGGAACCGGGTTGCGGATAAAGTTTTCTACCATAAATTTGTGGGCGGCATCCCGGCCGAGGACGATAATGCCGTTTAGATAGACGGTGTCGCCCACGTGCAGGGCGCGGATTTTTTCGTCCAAGATTGGGATGGTTAATTTAGGCATAGCTCACCTCCACCTCATCTCCTTTAAGGATTACGTCCATACTGGCCCGGCGGTTGGCCCAACACATATAAGCTACCGAGACAAAATAGGAGGCCGGCAGGCGGTGCTGGGTGCCAACTTTCACGCCGAGGACAGTTGTTTTTCCGCCAAAGCCCATCGGCCCAATGCCAAGTTGATTGGCTTCCTGGTAGAGTTGTTCCTCCAGGGTGGCCAGTTCCTCGTTCGGATTTTTGTCATCCAGTTTGCGCAGCAATTGTTGTTTGGATTTGATGTATGACGAGCCCCGGTCGCCACCGATGGCCACCCCCAACACCCCGGGCGCGCAGCCTTTACCCTGGGCTTGATGCACCGCGTCCAGAACGACCCGGCGCACACCCTCCAGGTCGCGTCCTGCTTTGAGACGAGCATCGGGCAGCTTGTACTGCGTTGAGACGTTCTCACAGCCGCCTCCTTTCAGCAACAAATCCACGTGGATGAAATCTTTCTCCCACTCGTGGAAGTGCAGCGTCGGAAAGTCCTCGCCGGTGTTGTTGCCGCTGTTCTTGCCGGTCAGGCTATCCACGGCGTTGGGGCGCAGGTAGCTCCGCTCGGTGGCCATGACCACGGCCCGCCGGATTTGCTCAGCCAGAGCCCGGGTTGAGACGCCCACAGGATAGTGTATCTCGAAAATTGGTGTGCCCGTGTCTTGACAAACCGGGGTCGAGTACTCGCGGGCCATCTGAACGTTTTTCAGGATGGCCTCCAGGGCCCCCTCGGCCGCGGAGCCAGGCGATTCGTCTGCCTTTGCCCTGGTCAGGGCTTCTTCCATGTCGGCTGGCAGGACTGTTGCCGCCCGCCGTACCAGTTCCACAAAATCATTTGTCAGGTCTAGCGTGTTTAAATCTGCCATAATTTCAACAATCCTCCTTTCATAATCATACACCCTCCCCTATACCTTTAGAAGTGATAAATGTCCTTATTTTCTATGACACTTGTCGTCCATTCATCTATCCGATTGTCAGAATCCTGTATCCTTCCCGAAACACCTCCTGACCATATTCATCAATTGCTTGATGACGACCCCGAACCCGTCTTTCCATCCTTTCCATATCTTTAATTTGGCTGATGTGGCAGCGGATGGCCTTGAGTTTGATTTCAAATAGGGCAGTGATGTCTATCCAACGGTCAGGCTGCTCCGGTCCGACGAGGTAAACATCCTTGACCGTATGTGGCTCTAACCCTTCATTCAATAATTCTGGATGATACATCCGGTTACGGGCTGCTGGGAAAACAGCATCAATGGCCACAACACCCGCGGCCCGGTGGTCGGCGTGGTTGATGTAATCGGTGTAAAAATAGCGGGTGGGGTCTGGGGCAATGATAGCCTCCGGTTTGTAGCGACGTATTTCGGCCACCACACGTTTACGCAGTTCCAGGGTGGGTTGCAATTCGCCATCGGGTTCATCCAGGTAGATGACTCGTTTGACCCCCAACACGTCGGCCGCGGCCTGCTGCTCCTTCTTGCGGAGGGCGGCCAGCTTTTTTGGAGTTATTTCCGGGTCGTCGCTGCCTTTGTTGCCGTTGGTCAAAATCAGGTAGATGACCTCAGTGCCGGCCGCGCACCACAGGCCAATTGTCCCGCCGCAAAAAAATTCGGGATCATCGGGATGGGCCATGATGACCATAGCTCGGTCTGGAGCTTGTATCTTCAATTTGTACACCTCTTCGTAAAAGAGAAAAAGCGGGCCGCCAGCCTGGCCGACGTAGTCCGCTTTTTGACTTTGTTGTTACATAAGAAAAAGGTTTTTCAAGTGCCGCGCTGTTCGTCCAAGTCGTAATCCCAATAGCCAGGACCGTCGGTGAAGTAGGCCGCATTGCGGGCTATGTCGGATTCGTACTCTTCCGGTAAATCCTCTTCGGGGAAGATGGCTTCCGGGGGGCAGACCGGGACACAAGCCCCACAGTCGATGCAGGTGTCGGGGTCGATAAAGAAGAGATCTCCCCACTCCTCATCACCCTTTGGTCCGGGGATAATGCAGTCTACCGGGCAAACCTCTACACAATCGCCTTCGCGAGTGCATAGTGAAGTGATTATGTGTGTCATAAAAAAACCCTCCTGAGTTATTATTTAAGTTGAAGACCGGCTTCATTGTAATCCTATCATCTAGAATTGTCAATAACTTTTATGACTGTTGGTGGTATCATCTCAATAATTCGGGGTGGGGTAGGGGCGAGGCAACTCGGCTTGAGGGTCTCGGAGCAAACAACCTGCTCTCCGAGTTGCCTCGCCCCTATTTGGATTATATGGCTCTTTGGGATTTTCCGTGGCGCTCGGCCCGGATTGACAAATCCGGGCCATATCTTGTGGTATAGTCCCTGACTGTCTAACTATCACGGCCTAGCATTGTGCTTGACCACAGTAAAGTTACCCCCTGATTTCAGGGGCTCGACCCCCTGAATTTGTGGGATACCCCTTGATTTCAGGAGCTTAAGCCCTCAGA
>DAOUMU010000127.1:0-6971 GCA_034409055.1 Anaerolineae bacterium | reverse complement strand
TATATTGACATAAAGCGTGAATCCATTTGGCAAGATCTAGTTTTTGCTGATATCGAGAGCTACTGTATATAGGGATTTTGGCCTTTTTTAAGCTCAAATCCCTACATCTAGTGGCTGAGTAGTTACGACAAACTTAAGTTTGTCCTACCAGGTCTATTTACAGAGGAGGAATCCAATGTTATCCAAAATTCGTCTCAATACATCCACTGGGCTAAGACTGCTCATTATCCTCATCATTGCCATTGCCTTTGTAGCTTTTTGGTACATTCGCACGCTGCCCGACCGGATTGACGACCAACAGACCATTGTCGTTGGGCAGACGCACTTTGCCCCTGATAGTGACGCTTCCCTGCGGGTGGTGGTGCAGGAAGCCGGTAATGGCCAGCCAGTGACCGGCGCAGCGGTGGAGGTCAGCCTGCAATCGACCAGCGATGAGCAGGCCATTCCCCTGCTGGAGGCGGTCACCGACGACAGTGGCAGCCTGCCCGTCAGTTTTCACATTCCGGCCGACCTGGCCGGTGATTACCAGCTTGTGGTCGAAACCGAATCCTCGGCCGGCCGGGATCGTCTCGAACGCCGGGTCACGGTCGAGCGCGCGTTCCGGCTGCTGTTGACCACGGACAAACCGCTCTACCAGCCGGGGCAGACGATTCATATGCGGGCCCTGGCCTTGAGCCGCTTTGATCTAACCCCGGCCCGGGCAGCGACCATCGACTTCCTGGTGCAAGATGCCAGGGGGAACAAGATCTTCCGCCAGAGCGTGCCCACCTCCGATTTTGGCGTGGCTGCCGCAGATTTTATCCTGGCCGATATGGTCAACCAGGGTGATTACAAATTGAGCGCCACTATTGGCGATACCGTCTCCGAAAGGACGGTCGAGGTCCGGCCTTACGTCTTGCCCAAGTTTAGCGTCAACGTTTCTACCGACCGTACTTTCTATATCCCCGGCCAGCGCGTCGAAGGGACCATCCAGGCCGATTACTTCTTCGGCAAGCCGGTCGCCGGGAGCGAGGTACAACTGGTGGGCCTGGTTTATGATGTGGAGCGAGTGGAGCTGCTGAACGTCCTGGGTCAAACGGATGAGCATGGGACGTATGAATTCAGCTTCGATTTACCCGACTACCTGGTTGGCTCCGGTCTCGACAGCCAACAGGCCCAATTTGCCCTGGAAGTGACGGTCATCGACCAGACTGACCACGCCGAACAAACCAGCGCCATCTTGCCCGTTGCTGCTCAGCCTATCATCATCGAGGCGGTGGCCGAAAGTGGCACCCTCCGTCCGGGCGTTGAGAACATCATCTATATCTTGACTGCCTACCCGGATGGCAGCCCGGCCCAAACCGATCTCCAAATCAGCGTTGGTCAGCAGGCCCCGCAATCTATACCCACGGGTGAGTTTGGTCTGGCCGAGTTCCGCTTCGAGCCGGGTCAGGGTTCGACCAGCCTGTTCGTTCAGGCCCGCGATGAGGGTGGCTTCAGCGCCAGCCGGACCTTCCAATTCCAACCCGAAGGCGGCACCGACCACGTCCTGCTCCGGGCAGATCGGGCCGCCTACGTTGTCGGCGAGACGATGAACCTGACTGCCCTGACCCCCGTGAACAGCGGCAGCATCTACCTGGACATGGTCAAAGAGGGCCAAACCATCTCGACCCGCTCGGCTAGGGTGCAGGCAGGCCGGGCCGATTTTGCCATCGACCTTAGCCCCGATATGTATGGCGCTCTGGAACTGCACGCCTACAAGGTTCTGCTCGACGGGTCCATTGTGCGTGACACCCGGCTGGTCGTGGTCGACGAACCCCGCGACCTCGATATCGCCATCACTGCTAACCAGGATACCTATCTGCCCGGCGAAATGGCTACCATTGATTTCCAGACCAGCGCCCATACCGACGGCCGTGCGGTTCAGACTGCCCTGGGCGTAGCCATCGTGGATGAATCGGTTTTTGCCCTGCAGCGCCAGGACCCCGGTTTTGCCAAGCTCTACTTCCTGCTCGAGGCTGAATTGATGGAGCCCTTCTACCAAATCAAGGGGTTTGAGTTGCCGGCCGCCTACCCGCCCGAGCAGGCCAGTCTGCGGGAGGTCCAGGACACCAGCGCCCGGGCGGCCTGGGCGGACGCGCCGACGACCGGCCTGGCTATGCAGGTCAACACCCGTCCCGAAAAGATGCAGGCCGTGACCCAGGCCCAAAACGAGAGCTTTCTGAAACTGGGTACGGCGGCACTCGTGGGTATGACCCTGATTCCTCTGCTGTTGTGGCTGACGGTCATCCTGGCCTTGCGTGGTTCCGGTTTGATCAAACGTTCGCTGATCGGGCTGGCCAAGGTTAGCGGGATTCTACTGTTGATTTTTGCTTCCCTGTACGGGCTGATTGCCTTTATCACTGCAATTTCGTATGAAGTGGAGCGCTTTTTCTGGCGACTCGACCTGGAAGAAGTCCTGCCTATCTTCCTGGGCGGCCTGTTCGTTCTGACCCTGCTCGGCCTGGCCGTTTACGCCTGGTGGCGTCAGGATGAAACGGCCAAGTTCTTGTTCTTGCTGACCGGCGGCTGGATTGCCCTGCTAGTTCTGTTTATCAACCTCGTGGACGAGGGAATCTCGCCGGATGAAACCTGGGCCATTCCTCTGTTAATTACTTTTATGCTCACGCCGGGGGTCTACCTTCTCTACGGCCAAAAACTGTGGGCTGAAAAGCGGCGTGGCCCGGCCTGGCTGCCTACAATTATGGGCAGTCTCCTGGCTCTGCCGGCTGTGGTTGCGCCGCTAGCCTTGAGTATGACAATGGTGGCCGGGGGGATGGGAGCGCCAATGATGGCGACAGCGCCGGGCGATGATATGCCCATCGAGCCGGAAATGGTTATGGAAATGGCCGTGGATCGGGGCGAAGGGGGGGAGCTAAAAGAGGCAGTCCCGGCCGAAGCTCCTACTGAGGAAAGCCCCACCGGTCCCGCCGAAGCGCCCCGCCTGCGCCAGTTCTTCCCGGAAACCCTCTACTGGAACCCGGAAGTGCTGACCGACCAGTCCGGCCTGGCCCACCTGGAAATCCCCATGGCCGACAGCATCACCACCTGGCGGTTGACGGCCCTGGCTTCGTCGCAGGATGGGCGGCTGGGCTTCACCAGCCAGGGCGTGCGCGTTTTCCAGGATTTCTTCGTGGATATTGACCTGCCCGTCTCTCTGACCCAGGAGGATCAAATTAGCATCCCGGTCGGCGTCTTCAACTACCTGCCCGAAGCCCAGCAGGTACGGCTGGTGGTCGAGCCGGAACCCTGGTTTGAACTGCTGGGCGAGGCCGAGCAAACCCTGACCATCAGTTCCAACGACATCGACGTGGTTTACTTCCCCATCCGGGTGTTAGACTTTGGTCGCCAGGGCTTCCAGGTGACGGCCTGGGGTGAGAAGATGAGCGACGCCATCCGCCGCGAAGTGCGGGTGGTGCCCAATGGCCAGGAGGTGCGGCTGACGGATAGTAACTGGCTACGCGAAGACCTGGAGCTGGCCCTTGACCTGCCCGCCGAGATTGTCCCCAAAACCCCGCACGTGGAAGTCAAAATCTATACCGGAGCCCTGGCCCAGGTGGTCGAAGGATTGGAGAAAATCCTGCGCCTGCCCCACGGCTGATTTGAACAAAGTACGTCGGCGACGTACCCGAATGTGCTCGTGTTGGACTATCTGCAAAGCACCGGCCAGACCAATCCTGAAGTGCAACTGATGGCCGAAAAATACGTAGCCACCGGCTACCAACGTCTGCTCACTTTTGAGGTGCCCGGCGGCGGTTATTCCCTCTTCGGCGATGCTCCGGCCAAGGTCTTCCTGACTGCCTATGGCCTGATGGAGTTCACCGACATGGCCAAAGTTTATCCGGTCGACCAGGATATGATCGACCGGACCGCCCGCTGGCTGCTGGCTCAACAGCAGTCCGACGGCACCTGGCTGGAGCAAGGCTACTCCGAACATTGGGGCGTTGGCTCGGAACTGCCCACCACGGCCTACATTACCTGGTCCTTGATCGAAGCGGGCTACGAAGACACCCCGGAAGTGAGCCGGGCCATCGCTTACATCCGTGAATTTGCCCGGCAGGAGGAGGATGCCTACGGCCTGGCTCTGGTGGCCAGCGCTCTGACGGCCTATGATCCGTCAGACTCGACGACCCGAGCCGTGTTGGAAAAGTTATACGCTATGCGTATCAAAGAGGGGGAGATGGTCTATTGGCAGAATATGCAGGCTTCCTTTATGGGGGCCACGGGGATCAGCGGCAGCGTGGAGACAACGGCCCTGGCTGCGGCGGCCTTTATCCGGGCCGGGGTTTATCCCGATGCCATCAGCGGTGCGTTGGCGGCCATCATCCAGAGTAAGGATAGTTGGGGCACCTGGAACACCACCCAGGCCACCATTCTCTCCCTGAAAACCCTGCTCCTGGCCAGCCAGTCCACCGGTGCGGCCAGCGAGGCGGCTACTATCCGGGTCAGCTTGAACAAGGAGCAAACCCAGGAAATTACCATCGAGGCGAGCCAGGCCGATGTGGTCCACCTGGTTACCTTTGATCAAGGCTTTTCACCCACCGGAGCCAACCGGGTTCAGATCGAGGTAGAGGGTGGCAGTAACTTGATGTATCAGGTGGCTACCAGTTATTATCTGCCCTGGGATAAAGTGCCGCCCGTGCCGGAAACGACCGAACTGATCGACATCGATATGGCCTATGACCGGACCAGCCTGGCGGTGAACGACACCATCAGCGTGGAGGTGGGGGTGAGGCTCAACCAGGAGGGGGTGGTCAAGATGGCCCTGATCGACCTGGGCGTGCCGCCCGGTTTCACCGTGCTGACCGAGGACCTGAGCCGGCTGGTGGAGCAGGGCTTGATCGCTCGCTATGAGTTAACGGGTCGCCAAATCATCATCTATCTGGAAGATTTTGCCAGCGGCCAGCCCTTGAGGTTTAGTTATCGCCTGCGAGCCCGTTTCCCGATGCGGGCCCAAACACCTCCGTCTATGGCTTACGATTACTACAACCCGACCGAACAAACGACTAAGGCGCCCTTGCAGGTGGAGGTGAGGGATGAAGGATGAAGGATGAAGGATGAAGGATGAACTTGCAGGCAGCCAGGTCTGCCTCACAGTCTCAGTAGATCCAAATTTGCTCTAGCTGGACCACAGTCCAGCGGCCAAAACGTGGACTGTCCCACGGGGAGGCAGCGGAGCTGCACAGGTCTTCGCACTGGTCCGTTCGGAGCCTAAAAAAGCTGATAGTTGAATGCTTACAAAAGGAGGACCTCGGATGGGGAAATACACGATTTCTCGCATCCGAGGTTTTTTTGCTGAATGAAATGGGGGTACTGCCACTTCTCCGGCAATGGCAGCCGGGTCTGCCTCACAGTCTCAGTAGATCCAAATTTGCTCTAGCTGCACAGGTCTTCGCACTGGTCCGCTCGGAGCTTGAAAATTGGACCTACTGAGTCTTGGGCTAAGAGAGTAACATTAGCCCGGCGTTTGCCCGGCGACGAACTGGCCTGACCGACAAGTTTTTGGTAATGGCAGGGGGGGAGAGTATAATGGAGGCTGGGGTTAGCTATGTACTCTTTTACAGGAGTTATCACGAGTGTTGACACACCACCAATGATGAAAATATCCGTAGGACAAACTTAAGTTTGTCCTACAAGGTCTATTTACAGAGGAGGGAAATGAATGAGCTTTGAAACTGCTTTTACTATGGATACATCGAGTATCAAATACGGTCCCGGTGTGACCGACGAAGTGGGTTATGATATGAAACAGTTGGGGGCCAGGCGGGTGATGGTTGTGACCGATCCGAACCTGGCTAACAGCGAGCCGGTGGCTATCACCCTTGAAGCTTTGCGCTCAGAAGGGATCGGGGCGGTGTTGTTTGACCAGGTGCGGGTCGAGCCAACGGATGCCTCCTTTAAAGAGGCGATCCAGTTTGCCAGGGAAGGCCAGTTCGATGGGTATGTGGCGGTCGGGGGTGGCTCCAGTATGGATACGGCTAAAGCGGCTAACCTGTATGCCACTTATCCGGCCGATTTTCTGACCTACGTTAATCCACCGATCGGCCAGGGACAGCCTGTACCGGGCCGGCTGAAGCCCCTGATCGCGGTGCCAACCACAGCCGGTACGGGGAGCGAAACGACCGGGGTGGCGATTTTTGATCTTTTGGAGATGCACGCTAAAACCGGCATTGCCCATCGGGCCCTGCGTCCGGTCATGGGCATCGTAGACCCTCATAACACCCGCACTCTGCCCAAGACAGTGGCCGCTTGCACCGGCCTGGACGTGCTGAGCCACGCCCTGGAGTCGCTGACGGCCTTACCGTTTGGCCAGCGGCCTGCGCCTGAACAGCCCGGTTTGCGGCCGGCCTACCAGGGCTCGAACCCGATTAGCGATATATGGGCCTCGCGAGCGATTGAAATGGTTTCGCAAAACCTGGTGCGGGCCATCGAGAATCCGACCGACGAGGAAGCCCGCGGTCACATGTTGCTGGCGGCTGCCTTTGCCGGCATCGGCTTCGGGAACGCCGGAGTCCATTTACCGCATGGTATGTCGTATCCTGTGTCCGGGATGGTGCGCGATTTTGCGCCCGCAGGGTACCCAACAGAGTATGCCATCATTCCCCACGGCATGTCTGTCATACTTAACGCTCCGGCGGTATTTCGTTTCACCGCGCCGGCAAACCCGGAGCGCCATCTTTACGCGGCCAAGTTAATGGGCCGCGACGTCTCCGAGGCCAGCCCAGAAGAGGCGGGCGAGTTGCTGGCCGGGGCAATTATCGATTTGATGCGCCGGATCGATATGCCCAATGGGCTGCAGGCGGTGGGCTTCAACCCGGAGGACGTGGATCAGTTGGTGGCCGGTACCCTGCCCCAGCATCGCGTCACCAAACTTTCGCCACGTCCGGCCGAGGCAGCGGATCTGAAGCAACTGTTTCTGGACTCCATGACGTTATGGTGATGAGGGATTGGGG
>DAOUMU010000126.1:0-5694 GCA_034409055.1 Anaerolineae bacterium | reverse complement strand
TATATTGACATAAAGCGTGAATCCATTTGGCAAGATCTAGTTTTTGCTGATATCGAGAGCTACTGTATATAGGGATTTTGGCCTTTTTTAAGCTCAAATCCCTACATCTAGTGGCTGAGTAGTTACGTTGTTTCCTTGGTTAGTTGGTTAGTTGGTTGTTTTTTTAGGGTAAACAATCGATAGGACAAGCCGACGAATGACCAATGACGAATGACCAACCCACAGGGCAGGCGACGAACGACCAACTCTCTTGACTGATTATACCACGTCTCTTGATGTTGGTGATGTTACAATAATAACGATTGAACTGCCTCACCCAGTTGGGTTTCGGTCAACCGGCCCTTGAGATGCACCTGACCATTCAAGACCGTATGGGGCGTGCCCAACACCCGGTATTGTCGGGCTAAGGCTGGTCTGGCTACGGCTGAAATGGCTTCAGCCGTAATCTGGGCACTCTCAAAGGCAAATTTGTGGGCCAGACTGACCACGTGGGAACAGTTGGGTCAGGTCGGGGTGGTGAAGACCTCCAGGTGGATGGGGGAGCGTAAATTGGCCAGGACCTGGCGGGTGGCCGGCGACAGGCCGGATTGGCCTCGCCCGGCGACAATGATGGCCGAGACCAGGGCAGCCAACTCGGTGCCCAGGGGTGGGCCGATAAACACTAACTCGTGCCCGTTGGTCCCCTGGACGATGACCCGGTCGGCCGCTCCGGTCGGTTCTTGAACGGTGACCAGGGACAGGTGGGGAGTCAACCCCATTAAATCGACCAGAGCCTGTAAGGTGTCCGGCTCTGGTTGATCGAAGGCTCGATAAGTGACCCGCACCGGGGCGATAATTTCGGATAGGGCCGTTTGGAGGGTATGCCCCGGATAGATTTTCAAGAGGGACATCAGGCGGTTAGCGGCGATTGAGGCGTGGATTTAAGGCGTCCTGCAAACCATCTCCCAGCAGGTTAAAGCCAAGCACCACGACGGCAATGGCCACGCCGGGAATGAAAACCAGGAAGGGAGCGGTAAAGACCTGGTTCCGTTCGGCGCTGACCATCAACCCCCATTCCGGGGTGGGCGGTTGAGCGCCCAGGCCCAGGAAGGACAGGGCCGCCACCTCGACAATGGCCGTGCCAATGCCCAGGGTACCCTGCACGATCAAGGGATTAATCGCGTTGGGTAAAATGTCCCGGAAAAGAATACGAAACGGAGGCACTCCCAGGGCTTTATCGGCCATAATAAAATCCTGCTCTTTAACCGACAGGACGCTGGAGCGAATGACCCGGGCATAAGCCGGAATGGTGACGATACTGATGGCAATCAGGGCGTTAATTAAGCCCGGCCCCAGTACGGTCACAATGGCAATGGCCAGAATCAAGGCCGGAAAAGCCAGAAAGACATCCATGAGTCGCATAATCACGTTATCGACCCAGCCACCGAGAAAGCCGGCGATTGAGCCCAAAATGGTGCCACTGACAATGGCAATTGTCACTGCGGCAAAGCCCACCGTCAAGGATAGCCGCGCCCCATAGACGACCCGGCTGAAGAAATCCCTAAAGTTGGCATCCACCCCAAAGATGTGTTGGGGCCGGTCCTCTGAGCAGCCGAGGGCATAAATACAGGGCGGGGAGCGTTTTTTGATGCCATCTTCAACGCCAATCAACTGTTCTTCCGGGTCGAAGGGAGCAATCACCGGAGCCAGAATGGCCACCGAGGCTAAGGTCAATAACATTAGCAGGCCCACGATGGCCGACCGTTTTTGCAGCAGGTGCCGGACAGCATCTCGATAAAGGCTGCTGGGTTCCCTGGCTTGCGCCGCTACTGCCGGAGCTGATATTGTTTCAGCAGTCATAACTCTTTCCCCCTAACTCAAACGAATGCGTGGATCAAGAAAAGCGTAAGAAATATCTACGATTAAATTAACAATCACAAAGCTAACCGCAATAATTAGGGTAAAGCCCTGGACGATGATATAGTCGCGGGCAGTAATGGCCTCAAATAAGGTCCGTCCCAGGCCGGCCAGGTTAAAGATGGTTTCGGTCAGCACGGCGCCGGCCAGTAAATAACCCAGTTGCAGGCCGATGATGGTCACCACCGGGAGCAGGGCATTGGTCAAACCGTGCTCGAAGACAACGCCAAGCTCGGCCAGCCCTTTGGCCCTGGCGGTCCGGATATAATCCAGACTCAAGACTTCGAGCAAACTGGACCGGGTGATCCGGGCAATAATGGCCAGGGGAATCGTACCCACGGCTACTGCCGGTAAAATCATATGCTTGAGCGCGTCGCCAAGGGCTTCCCAATTGGCGGTGATGAGGGCATTCAAAAAGTTAAGATTGCTCAGAAAGGCAACAAAGGTGAACAGACTGGTGTCTTCCTGAAGGTTCCAACCCCAAACCTCGAAAAAGGGCGGGTTGGTGACCCCGGAAGTAAGCCGGCCCGAGGGAGGCAGTTGCAGAAAGGTCTCCTTAAAGAGCAAGGCGAAGACGTATTGCAGCAACAATCCCAGCACAAAAACGGGCACCGAGACCCCGATATTGGCCCCGACCATGGTGCTCACGTCGATGCTTGAGTTATGCCAATAGGCCGAGATAACCCCAAACATAATACCAAAAATCGTGGCAAAGATCATAGCCGATATGGCCAATTCAACGGTGACCGGCAGGCGTTCGACGATGATATCGATCACCGGGCGGCCAAAACGGAACGATTCACCTAGATCTCGCTCAATCAAAATTTGTTTGAGATAAATGACAAATTGAACGGGAATGGGTTCGTTCAGACCGTTCCGTTCCATAAAAGCGTCACAAATCTCGTCGGTGGCCCGCTCGCCCAGCACGGCTCGACAGGGATCGCCCGGGATGACCCGGGCCAGGACAAAGGTGACAAATAGAATTCCGATTAAAACGGGGATCGCTAAGACAGTTCTCCGGGCAATATATTGGCCCATAGGCTCGCCATACCTCCTGACGTATCTTAAAGATAACAAAAGGGCAGGGTCTTGTCAAAGGGTTACCCCTTGATCATACCCTGCCCCATTTTACACCATTATTGTATCTTTAGCGAACGCTACCGGTCATTATTCGGCATTCTTGAAGGCGAAGAAGAAGGCCTGGAAGTAAGTGAAGTTGCCGTCTCGACCGGTGTGCAGCGGGCTGGCCATATCCCACTGGGCTTCGTAGCTGAGAATCACGTCCTGGGCATCCAGATCGCTGCCGTCGTGGAATTTGACCCCAGGTCGCAGGTAGAAAGTCCACTCGTCCAGATTATCGTTCGCTTCGTAGCGTTCGGCCAGGGCGGGCTGCACCGCCGTACCACCCACTTCGTAGGCCAACAGGCTTTCGCTGACCTGCTCACACAGGCGGAAGGTTTCGCCGTCCGTCTCATCCGCGCAGTAGGCGCTGATCGGTTCGGCGTTTTGCATCCAGACCAGGGTGTCCTGTCCAGGCAGTTCCATCACCGCGAAGTATTCGTTCCCCAGCGGTGAGGCGTGGGCGCCTTCAACCCCGCCTTTGAACGCTGTCCCCGAACCACCGTGGGCCACCGGCACCATAGGCACGTGCTCGATCAGCAGCTCGTTGGCCTGGGCATACAGCTTGTTCCGCTCGGCCTGATCGGGCAGGCTGGCCGCTTCGCGCAGGGTTTCGTGGATGTCGGCGAAGCCCTCGCCAAACTGTTCACTCGCCCCAGCGCCAAAGTGGAAGTCCAGGAAGTTAGTCTGGTCCGGATAGTCGGCACCCCAGCCCAGCATGTGGAAGCCGGTCAACTCACCCCGGTCGGCCGCATCCAGGAAGGCGCCACTTTCCATAACCGTAATCTCGGCGTTGATGCCAAGCTCTTTCAACTGGGCCTGGAGATCTTGGGCGACCACACCCGGCTCCGGCAAGTAGCTGCGGACCACATCCCGGTAAGCAATCGTGGTGTCAAACCCATCCGGGAAACCGGCTTCGGCCAGCATTTCTTTGGCTTTTTCGGGATTGTAGTCTGGCCAGGCCGGCCCTTCGCAGCCGCCCGGGATGGCGCAGGGGGTAAAGTGGGAGGCCACCACCGATCCGGCCGGATAGAAGTTGTCCACAATCCGCTGCCGGTCAATACCGACGGCGATGGCTTGCCGTACCAGTTCATTGTCAAACGGCGGATGGTAGTTGGTCATGCCAAAGTAGAAAATGTTCAGACCCTCGCGCGGATACAGCGTCAAGCTGCTATCGGCTTCGATGACCGGGAAGTCATCCGGGGTGGGGTTGTCAATACCGTCCACCGCGCCGGATTGCAGTTCTAGCAAGCGTTGCGCCCCTTCGGAGCTCCAGCGGAAGACCAGGGTTTCGGTTTTGGCCGGTTCGCCCCAGTAACCGTCGTATCGCTTGAAGGTGATGCTATCGCCACGCTTCCACTCTACCACCTCATAAGGCCCGGTGCCGATCGGTTTTTCCAGGATGTCACCGGTGCCGCCGGTGGCTTCCAGGTATTCGGAGGGATGGATGTTGAAGGCGGTAAAGGCCACCTTGGAGGGGAAGGCCACGTCGGGCGAGCACAGGTTGAACTTGACCGTCATGTCATCAACCGCTTCGATGCTCTTGATCAGGCCACCGTAGTCGCAGTCGCCTTCGGCCATCGCTTCTTCTTCGGCCACTTCAGCACCGCCGGCAATGCGGACGTATTCGCCATTCTGAAGCTGGGAGATGGCAATCCGGGGGTCGGCACAGTCGCCGTTCTCATCACAGGTCAACGTGCCGGTGAGGCCCTTATGGTTCTTGGTGGCATACAGCGCATCCCGCAACGCCTGCCGGCCAATGATCGTGTTCCCGTCCGCGTCCTGCTTGGCCACCTGCTCCACCGCATCGAAGATCATGTTGGCCGCATCGTAGGCGTGGGCGTGGAACACGCTCAACAAGTCTTGCCCCGAAATCTCTTTGTACGCTGCCTTGAACTGCTCATACTGATCACCACTGAAAGCCAGGTCCGGCCCGGAGAAGTACATCCCCTCCCCGGCCTCGCCGGCCGCTTCCACAAAGTCGGGTGAGTTCATGCCGTCCGCTCCGGCCAGAATGACGTCCTCCAGGCCGCTGATCTCCTTGGCCTGGGTGGTGATGAAGCCACCTTCGGCAATGAAGATCGGGTAGTAGAGGAAGTCCGGCCCGCCCGTGGCAATCGAGGTCAAGACCGGGCGCATATCGGTGTCGCCGACGTTGACCGCTTCCTGAGCCGTGATCTCGCCGCCCAATTCGGTGAAGACGTCGGCAAAGACCTGCTGCAACTGCTCGGCGTAGGGGCTGCCATCGTGGATGGTGGCCGCCTTGCGCACGCCCAGTTCGTTGTAGGCATACTCAGCCATGACCCGCCCCTGGATTTTGTCGTTGTGGCAGGAGCGCAGGAGGCTGGGGACGTGGGTGGCCGGGTCGGTCAGAGCCGGCGCGGTGCAGGAGGGGGAGATCATGGTCATCCCGGCATCGTTGTAGATGGGGGCGGCCGGGGTGCAGGAACTGGAGCAGTTGTGGCCGACCACGGCGATGATGCTGTCATCGGAGGCGATTTTGGTGGCGGCGGTTTGGCCGCCCTCGGCCGAGCAGGCGCCGTCTTCAGCGATCAGTTCGATGGGATGGCCGAGGAGTTCGCCTCGTTCCTGGATGGCCACTTCGACGCCGGTCTGGGAGTCGATGCCCAGGGTTTCATTGGGACCGGAGATGACCAGGGCGGTGGCGATCTTGATGGG
>DAOUMU010000125.1:0-14640 GCA_034409055.1 Anaerolineae bacterium | reverse complement strand
AGAGGTAAGACTTAATTCTTTCCTATTTCTTCAGAAATTTCGGTGCTTTCGGCCTAAAATCTTGTCTTTTTGCCTTGTTGCCCTATTTATTACCCTGTTCTTACCATCTTTTGCGATTTGTGCCCGTCAACACATTAGTTCCTGCTCTAACCGTGTTGAGATGAAGGTGGGTAGCCGGTAGACTCACCAGGCTGGCCATATCTGATGTCGCTGCCGGCCAGGATGGGTCATGGGCAAAGTCGCTTTGGTGAAGCAACACATCTTCGACCCAAAGTTTGCCAGCCCGGATCGTTCGGCCTGCCTCGATCACCGCCGGGCAAACCACGGCTTTCTTGAGGCCGGTCAGGCCGAGCACCGTCTCGATCTCGGGGCCGATATGACCGCGCATGGTTGAGTCGATCTTTTTGAAGATGAGCCTGTCTCGAAACAGGCTGGCCGCTTGTACCGTTTGTTGTTGCGCCGTAGCTACATCCACGTTCCGGCTGTTGGTGCTGATGACCTGGACCGGTATCGGTAAAGTATGTGCCGGCGATAAAAGCAACGCCGTCTCAAGCCCGACTCTGACAAACTGTACCCCCGTATCCATAGCCCCGGTAAAGTCGTCAGCGATAACGCCGATGGAATCATGAGCAATCTTTTTCACTATAAGGCGGCGGCTTCTTGCTGTACACTAAAGACGGGCATAAGACAATCATAGCCAAGCATAGTGTAGGCAGTTGCGGCCAGAGTCGCCATCTTTTGGCCATTCAGGTAAACCTCAGGAAAGTAAGCCCCACAGGCCTCCATACATTCCAGCGTGGCCACCGAGGTGGGGCTACCGACCGGGGGGTGATCCACGCACCCGCCGAGCAGGCCGGCCAGAAATCGGCGCTTGGGAGTCATCAAAACCCTTCCTCTCACGTTCTTGTTCCTTCTGCTCAGGTATAGTACCATATTTGCTGAACTGGCAAAATCGGCATGGTTCAGAATCTTATGAAAATAGCCTTAAAGCATAGAAGCCTGTGGCGAAGAAACTGCGTAGTGCGTATTGCGTGTTCCGTGATGAGACGCCTAAACACGCAA
Source organism: Anaerolineae bacterium (assembly GCA_034409055.1). Classification (GTDB taxonomy): domain Bacteria; phylum Chloroflexota; class Anaerolineae; order 4572-78; family J111; genus DAOUMU01. The sequence continues at coordinate 13,578 of DAOUMU010000125.1, read as the reverse complement.
CACGCAATACGCAATACGTGATTTGTCCGCGAAGACAGGCGATAAATCGTAAACCAAAATCCTTTGCTTTATGGACTGTGCTGAAAAATCTTATCCACATTGTTCAGGAGGTTACACCCGATGAAACAACTGAGTATTTCGCAAATCGAAGCTTTACAGGTAATCGACACGCCGACGATTTGCAATGCCATCGAAACATTCCAGGTGCGGGGCAGAGTGGAAGGTTTTATGGGGATGAATATTCGCTGCCTGTTACCGGAATTGGGCACGATGGTGGGGTATGCAGTCACGGTTACGGTCGATTCGACCACACCGGATGTTTCCCAGCGTAGTGAGGTATGGCTGGCCTGGCTCAAAGCGATGGAAGCCTCCTCTAAGCCGAGTGTGTTGGTGCTCAAAGATATCGGACCGGAACGGCAAAAGTCGGCTCACTTTGGTGAGGTCATGGGCACAATCTCTAAGCGCCTCGGCGTGGTTGGCGTGATCAGTGATGGGGGCTTACGAGATATCCTGGAGGTTAAACGCCTGGGCTTGCACTATTTCGCCCCCGGCCTGGTGCCTTCCCACGGCAACCCCCGCCTGGTCGAGGTCAATGTACCGGTGGTCGTCGATGGGGTGCACATTGAACCTGGGGACCTGCTCCACGGCGATATCAACGGTGTGACGATTATTCCCCTGTCAATCGCAGACAAGGTAGTCCAAGCGGCGGCCCGTATCCATGAAAAAGAGGGCGAATTGATGGCCTACATCAACGGCCCTGACTTCAGCGTTGAGGGTCTCTTCAATCGCAAATTTAGCCATTGATCAGTAGAGCCAAATTTAACGCTCCAAGCCGGTCCATAACCGGCGATACGACGGGTCACGGACCCATCGTGGCACAAAATTGGATCTACCGATACTATTGGACACCGACCCGCAATTGGTAAACCAACTCCGCCCCAAGCCAGGCCGTAGCCATAACCGCTACCACGCCAAGCAACATCAGGCCCAGGTAAGACCAGCGGCGGCTGGTCAAAACATCGGCCCAACGAAAGCGCGTATAAACGAGCAGGCCGTTGATGATGAGCAGGGCTACACCGGTCGTAATGTGGGTATTGACATCGTTACGACGCGGGTCGGCTATTTCAAGCTGGCTCTGGTCGATCAGACCGGCCAAACTGGCTATGAGGGTGGTCAGCCCGCTCAAGATAAAGCTCCAATAAGCAAAACGTTCATAATCGGTTTGCCCACGCCATAAAAAGCCTGCTGTCAGCAGTGCGCCGAGCAGATAAAAGGCAATGGGAAAATGAACGGTCATTGGATGGAGGGGATGGCCAAAGATAAGCATATCACCGTTTTACCCGCTATTTTTAGCCAGGGTGCTTTGCTGGCCGGCCAGATGCTCTTCGTAGCGGGCCAGGGCAAAAAGGAGGGATGAGAGCCGATTCAGGTAACGCAAAATTTCCTTATTGTCCAGAGAGCCTTCGTGAATGAGCCGGGCGACGCAACGCTCTGCCCGCCGAACGACGGTGCGGGCTACATCCAGCCAGGCACTGGTGACCGTATCACCGGGTAGGACAAATTGAGTCAGAGGTGGGGTTTTGGCCCCCAGTTTGTTTGTTTCGGCCTCGAGCCAGGCGATACGACCCGCTTCCAGGCGTTGGGGCAATTTGACACCGGGAGCAGCCGCCAACTCGCTCATCAACACCCACAAGTCGCGTTGGGCTGCCAGGATCAATTTTTTGGTGCGTTCGCTGGCCGTTGGTTCGGCCCGGACCAGGCCCATAAAAGAGGTCGCTTCGTCAACCGTGCCGTAGGCTTCAGGACGTAAATCATATTTCGGGATGCGCTCCTGGCCGAGCAGTTGGGTGTAACCTTCGTCGCCGGTACCGGTGTAAAGTATGGTTCGTTTGGTCATAACGTAGTTACTTTCTTTTAATCCAACCTAGCAGGCCCTTAGCTTTGGCCTGAGCCAAGATTTCCTGGACTCGTGGGCCGCCAACTTTTTGTAATGAGACTCGAGCCTGTTCACGCACCCCTTCATGCGGATCTTTGAGCAGGGTGGCCAGCGGCTCAATGGCCAGGTGATTTTTGAATTTGCCCAGGGCGTCGGCCGTCCAGTAGCGCACTGCCGGTTCGGGGTCGCTCAGGGCCTTGATTAAGGCTTTAAGAGCCCGGGCCTTGTTGAGGACTTTAATCTCCTGTTCGGTGCAAATTTGTCCCAGGGCGATGGCTGAACCGTAACGGGCATCCGGATCATCATCCTGCAACAAGGTTTCGATCAGGGCCTCCATGGCCTCGACCCCCATTTGATTGATCTGATAAATGGCGAAGTCGTGGTTTTCCGGTTCGTCCAAGTCGGCCAGAAGTCTTTCTAATTTTTCCTGTTTTTGACGGGCTTCTTTTTCTCTAAAGGCTCGATCTCGCTCCAGGACCAGGCGTCGCCTTTTCTCTTGTAATTTGCGTCGCCTGGCTTTGGCCTGTTCCATGTGCGCCCCGCACTTGGCGCAGTAGGTAGCATCGATCCGATTTTGAGTGTAGCACAAGATACACTCGACCTTGAGCCGGTGGCCACAATTGATACAGAAACGGACCTCGTTGGAATTCAGGGTGCGGCATTGAGGGCAGAAGATGGGGTTATCCGTGTCTAAGTGGGTCAGCATGAGGGGCACCCCACAACCGTTACACTCTATTTGTTGGTTGGGGGAAAAGTTGCCGGAGAGGGGCGCCCCACAACTGGGACAGCTCAGTTTTTCTATCTTCACGGTGATGATCCTCTTAATCCAGTCGTAGATTGGCCACAACGTCCAAATCCCAATCGGAAACGTGATCGGCTCGCCAGTGCCAGTAAGCGGCTGCCCCAATCATGGCCGCGTTATCGGTGCACAGGGCCATAGGCGGGACACGGACAGGCCGTCCGGCGCTGGTCATCATCTTGTTGCGCAGGAGGAGGTTAGCCGACACCCCCCCGGCCAGTAAGATTTCGGCCACGTCATATTGGTCGGCGGCCGCCTTGGTTTTACTGACCAGCACGTCCACGATCGCCATCTGAAAAGAAGCGGCAATATTGGCCACCGGTAGGGTACGCCGTGGTCGTTGGCCCTGGACCGTGTCGGGAGGATGGAGTTTGTCTGTATCAGTATATTTTTGCACCACGCGCAGCACGGCCGTTTTTAGTCCGGAAAAGCTAAAATCAAAGGAGTGGCCCAGACGAGCCCGAGGGAAATTATAGGCATTGGGATTACCATCTTGGGCCGCTTCTTGAATGGCCGGCCCACCCGGATAACCCACGTCGATGAGGCGGGCTACTTTGTCAAAAGCCTCACCGGCGGCGTCGTCAATAGTTCGGCCCAGGATTTCGTAATCCCCGTGGTCGTGGATGAGGACCAATTCTGTATGTCCGCCCGACACAATCAGCGATAGGGCCGGAAATTTTATGGCAGGCGGGTGGCCTTTACCCTCGGTATCGAGCCAGTTTGAATAGAGATGTCCTTCCAGGTGGTTGATGCCAATCAGGGGAATATCCAGGGCCAGGGCAATGCCTTTAGCCGCGTTCACGCCGACCAGCAAACTGCCGACCAGGCCGGGTCCGTAGGTAACGGCCACGGCCTCCAACTCATTCCAGCCGGTCCGGGCCTCAATCAAGGCCTCCTGAATGACCGTGTTAATGGCCAAGATGTGCTGGCGCGAAGCGACTTCGGGATAGACCCCCCCATAGCGCCGGTGAATGTCAATCTGCGAGGCCACCACGTTTGATTTAATGTGAACGCCGTCTTCAACGACGGCAGCCGCTGTCTCGTCGCAAGAGGTTTCGATGGCAAGAATTTTGGTCATTTGGTATATTGGAGATTGGTAATTAGAGATTGGTAATTTTGCCTAATCTACCAATCTCCTCCTTAGATTTTTCCCTGACGCCAGGCAGCCAGGGCCTGGAGGTTGGATTTGAAAGCAATATTCTCCGGCAGTTCGTCCGGGCCGAAAAAGCCCACCTTTTCGGCATCATCACCGGCTTGGCGGGTGCCGCCGGTAATTTGGCCTTTGTAGAGGATGAGTACTCCGCTGCCCCGGTAGTTTTCGTAGTAATATACGTCAATCAAGCGGGTGATTTCCACCTTGAGCCCGGTTTCTTCTTCACATTCGCGGATAGCCGTTTCCTGCGGGGTTTCGCCCAGTTCCATAAAACCACCGGGCAAGCACCAACTGCCCCGGCCCGGATCGATATTTCGCTTGACCAGCAAGACCCGGTTGTCCGGGGTCAGGGCCAGCACCCCCGAACCGACTTTAGGGTCAATAAATTGGACAAAGCGGCAGGTTGGCTCGGGGCAGACACGCCGCACCCGGCCATAAACCTCACGATCCACCATCTCGGTCCTGCAGCGGGGACAATATTTATATTCCCTTACACAATCAGCCAAATTGGATAACCTTTGTTGATGAGATTGACTTGGAGTAACCACAAGATATAGTAGGTTTTGCTTGACAAGCCCCCTATTCAGTGTTACAATACCCATAATAATTTAATCGCTGCTACTGGTGAGACATCCCCAATGTAAGCCGGTAAGTAAGCAAACTGCAAAACGAGATTAGCAGCGCTAGTAAGTTGAGGCAGCTACGGAGATTAAAAATGAATGTTTCTTCGAGCTGCCTTTTTTTTATTCAAAATGGAGGTAAAAGACAATGGCAAAATTTAATCAGTATATTCCAATCCGCATGCCTACGCAGTTAGTCGCCCAAATTGATAACTACGCACGGGCGCAAAAGTTGACGCGATCCGCCGTTATACGTGAGGCATTGACCAAACACTTACAGACAAAGGAAAAACGACCCAATGATAAGCCAAAGAAATAACCTGGCTGAGTTTTACGCCTTACTGCATCACGAGGCTGAGAAACTCCGACAAATGATGGGAACCCCCACCCGTGTTGAGACTTTGGCGAGTGACACACGGGCAGGGGCAGAAAACCAACCACCCGAAAGTGGAAGGCGTTTTGATTCTACCAATGTATGCACAATCATGCAAGCTGAGGAATAAGATGAACAATAAAAAAAAATTGCCCCCAGGAGCGACGGGGGCAATCGGTAAGGTGGAAACAGAAAATATTTACAGCACTTATTGTAAATATAACACAATCTGCCCTCTTTTGCAACAATCGCCCACTGAGATTTTGGACCTATTCCTTTGTGGATTCGGTAGTCGTCTCACCTTCCACAAAGCGATTAAGGGGTTAAATCTTCCACGAATTCTAATCAATGATGTCCCATTGTGGCCAATCATCCTAAAGCTATCAGTAGCACTGATAAAGCATAAATCACAGTGGGAGGTGTTGCCATGACGACTACGCAGCAGCAAGTCTATAGTTGGCAGACCTATGATCTAGCGCAAATTTGGAATGATCCAGACCCAATCTTTGAGTTTTTGGCCGGTAGTGTTGCGATGCGCCCATCAGTAAACCTTTGGTACGGTGCGCCTGGTTCCTTCAAAACACTGCTACTGCAAGACCTTGCCCTATGTATTAGTGCGAAAAGCACTTGGTTGGATCCAAAACCAGGTGATAACGTCACTCCGATGGAGATTGCCCAAAATTACCCCATTCTTTGGATTGACCAGGATAGTGGAGAGACGGTTATTCGTAACAGATTCAAAGCACTGGCAAAAGGGCATGGTGTAATGCCCAAATTGGGTGATATTTCTTGGCTATCTTGCCCAGTTCCACCTATCAATCTTTGGGGGGGAAGTAATTCACGAACAGCCAAAGACGCCCTAACCAGTCAGTACACAATTCTGGCGTTAGCAGCAAGTATGAATGCGGGTTTTGTCGGTATTGATAATCTAGGGGCAATCTCTGGCGGCGCAGATGAAAACTCGCGTGATATGCTTGACGTTTTAACTGCTGTTCGTCAGATTGCGGAATGGACTAATACTTCTGTAAATCTGGTGCATCACGCTAACAAAAAGGGCGATAGAAGTCAGTACGGGGTGCGTGGCCATACAAGCATTATTCAGTCTGTAGACTATGCCTTTGAAGTGACGCGAGACGGTATAGATGATATTGCCACCATTACTTGTACCAAAAGCCGTCACATTCCGGTTGAGCCATTTTCGCTATTGTGGACGTATGAAAACATTGGCAATAGGTTAGAAAAGGCGCGGTTTTTTGGTATTGAGCCAGACGTTAGCAGTAATCCCTTACAGGCCGCAATAGACGTTATCCACCGACATTTTACTGATGGTATGAACCAAGCGAATATTGTAAACATGGTGCAACAGCATATAAGTGTGTCGCGCCATAAAGTCCGTTCTGCAATTAGAACGCTAGAACGCAAGGGAGAATTAGACAGTACAGTTGGCCCTAAGAATTCAATAGTGTATTTTAAGTCCAAAGCCAACCCATGGAAATAGTTATTATGTTTAGTTGTTCAGTTGTTCAAGTTGTTCAGTAGTTGTTCGGATAACTCAAGTTGAGTTGTTCAGTTGTTCCCCCCCCTTTAGGGGGGAACAGAACAACTGAAAACTGAACAGCAAAAGGATAAAAATCTATGTCATATCTCAATGTTTGTTATAGCCCAGTAGTAAAGTTTACTCCCCATTACTGAAAGAGTAGTGGTATAATATCAGTAGTGTTGTTACTGATTAACACGGAGGATTAAGAATGAACGGTAGGCCAAAGAACCCAAAGATGCCAACAAGCCCAGATATTTTTAGCACCCTATCCTTTTGCGCCCTATTGTTATCTGATCTATTAGCAAGGGCGAAAAGAGAACGTGACGAATTCTTTGCTGTTGAACTGAGAGAAATGAGGAAAGAAATCTTGAGACTGCGTCGGAGTTTGGAAGTGAAAAGTTAACATAAGGTATAGCCTAGCAATCGCGTAGCTTTACGTTATGTCAAACCGTGCGGCTAGGGTAAAAGATGTCCGGCTGAGATTGTAGCATTCATATTTATATAAGAAAAGAGGTATTTTATGCCTGGTCCATTGCCAAAAAGCTACAAATTAAAGACAAGACAGCGTAAACCGATGGCTATTTTGCCGGCAGAGGAAAGGCCATTGAAGCAAGCGCCACGTTTGTTTAACCGGCCAGAAGGTTGGCGTGATGAGACAAAAAAGTGGTGGTCAGACGTGTGGCATAGCCCGATGGCAAGCGAATTTTTGCGGGCAGACGTTCACCCGCTCTATGTTGTTGCTGTTTTGGTAGATGCGTTCTACCAGAAGCCCACAGCGTCTTTGGCTGCTGAAATAAGGCTGCAATGTAGAGAATTTGGCATAGGTGGGCCATTGTCGAGACGTCGATTAGAGTGGGAGACGTTGAAAGTAGACGAAGCTACCGACAAACGCGAGATAAACCGCAGTAAGCGTGCAAAAATTATCAATGATCCGCGTGAAGTGCTAGAAAATGATTGAGAGAAGAACGCAAGCGCAAGATATTCGAGATGTGGCTTGCTTGCCATACACAAGAGGAAATAGCGGAGGTAGTTGGTGTTGTTAAATCTGTTGTAAATGATGAAATTATGCCGTTTTGTTCGGAAAACGCAGAATTGCGAAAATCGAACAAAGTTCAATTTTCCGAAGATGATTTTGAAGTACCACTTTATAATGTCTGGACATTTGCCAAAAATCAGTAATGAGGTATCTCACTTTGGCAATGATAACGAGGCGTAAAGCATACTGCTGAGGCGTAAGTTATCGTAGCGAGACGTAAGCCAGTAATGGTGAGACGTAAGCAGACAAATTTAATCAACTATAGCTATAGGAGAATATCGTGAAAAAGCAGAAGAAACAAAAGCCTTACCGGGGAACGTTTGAGCCGGTTGGGTTAGTTTTGGTCGAGGTTGGGCCGGGTGAGTATGTGAAGTGCAAGCCTGGTACAGAGTCAGAGGTTGAAAGCCAATTTCATCAACGTGAGCTATCGCACCTGGAGCGAATAGCACGGGCGAAAGGAGTTTGAACCATGACAGTCAAGACTAAAGAACAAATTGAGCAGCAACAAAGGGAAAGGCCATTCAAACCGCGAGAGTCTTTTTTAACTCGGCTGAATAATGCGGTTACTGAGGCACTTAAACGCGCAAAGGAACAAAAGAAACAAGAGCTGCGTGAGCAAGTGTTACCGGCTGATTTTTGCGCCCAGGTATTGGCTAATTGTCGTGAACAAGGCGCACTGATTAAGGACAGAATAGCTTGGCTGGAACAAGAGATTGATCTGGTTGCGGGCGGTATCAAAGAATACCAGAAAAAGAAGTTTGAAGCCTGCCATCTCATCCAATCTACTGAGTATGCCTATACCGGCGAGATTACCCCACAGTATAGAGGTGATCCATTGGAAAAGGGCAGTTTTGAACTTGTTCCGCCATCGCCAGCTGGTAGGGGAGTACGTCTTCTCTCAGACGAGGCAATGACAATTCAGAATACCAGAATACGTCCAATGCAGATTTACGAGAAAAAACTTGTTGCTGAATTGAGCATGCGCAACGTTCAATTGCGCGATTTGAGGCTTGTCGCACGGGCGACGATGGCCGGTAGTATGGCTGTTATCCGATTACTGGCGAGTACCAAAAAAATCGAGGCTGGCATGGCATTACTGGGCAATTTGCCCGAAGCAGCAAGGGAGGCATTCGAGCATGTTCCTATCCCCTGCGACCCTGATGGCAATCCACTACCAGCCAGCGTATCAAGTAGAGCGCCACGCCGAGAAATCGAGGTGTAGTGATGGAAACCAAACGTTTTGTAAGACCATTGTCTTTTAAGGCAAACGAAAGCACCCAAGAAGTTGAGGCTATCTTTTGTACCTTGCAAACGTGGGACGCTGACAATGACTTTCACGAAGTTGGTTGTTTTGGGCGTCAAGAAACGGTTTTGGAAGATTACCAGCACGGCCAGAAGCCTTGTGGTAAGGGTGTTATTCTTGAACGTGGCAATGAGGCTGTTTTTCAAGGTCGATATTGGGACACTCCACTTGGCATAGAGAATTATCAGACTGTGAAAAACCTGGGTTCTTTGGCCGAGTGGAGTTACTCGTATAACGTCGAAAAGTCCAAACCGGCTAGAAATGCCGGGCGATCAGGACGCAGGTTGCAGGCCGTTGAAGTGCTGGGCGTGTCTTGTGTGCGAAAAGGTGCGGGCGTCAATACTCACACGAGTTTTATCAAAAGTCGTGGCGTCTGGCTACCCATCGGTAAACCTAAAACCACTACTGAACTACTGGAAGAAATCGAGGAAACGGAACGGCGCATACTACGAATAGAACTTGAGGCTATGCTGAAGGATGCGCCAGAACCGACAGTACCACAAATGATGGATGACATCTTTGTGACTAATGCTGTTGCTCAAGGTCATAGCGCAGAATACGCTGCATTCGTGTTGAACGCACGCCGTGCATACGCCCTACAAGACCGGTGGGACAACTACCGACATTGCTACCGATGGTAGGCTAAAAACTGGGCTGTAATGGTTTAGACTGTTGCAGCCCAGTACCCCACACTCCCGTAGGGTGAATGATTGTCAAATTGGAAAATTTTTCCAATTTCGCAGTACCCCCACGCACCCGTAGGGTGAATTCTAAATGTAACAAATTGTTACATTTGACAATCGAACCAGTACCCCCACGCACCCGTAGGGTTAATATATGCCCTGACCTTTAATTATCCTACCCTGACAAGTACCCCCACGCACCCGTAGGGTTAATGTCGGGCCAGGCGGGCCGCAGTGGCGATACCCCAGTACCCCCACGCACCCGTAGGGTTAATACTTCCCCACCCATTCAAAACAAACCGTCAGATTGCCCACACGACGGAGCAGAACGCCGGGCGGGGGAATTGTTGGGGGAGATGGAGAGGGCTAACAAAAACGATAACTTAAAGCGTGGCCCGATGTTTCAGCCTGAAACATCGGAGAGCGAATACGCCGCAGCACTTGCTGAAGCCAACATCAGCCGGACTACTGCCCATAGATGGCAATAGATACTTCCCACCCCACGTCCGTAGGGTTAATATTTCCATTCATTCTTGACAATTCTTAAGGAAGGGTATATACTAGGTAGTATAATACTACTTAACTTGAGAGGTACAATAAATGACAGTAGCTTTTGGTAATATTTCGGGCAGCATGCTAAAATCTGGCACTATGCCAAAATTGCCAAAGTGGGAAAGTTGGACAGTTTCGGAAGCCAGTAGGATGACAGGATATAATCAAGAGTATATCCGACGATTGATTCGTAACAAGGAAATTGAGGCTGAAAAAGTTGGCAATATGTGGCTCATCAAAATTGAAAGTCTTGTCGATTACATTAAGCAAATTGGGACTATAGACGATAGGCGATATGGTCCAAAACAAAAGTAAATCTCTTTTTTTGTGTTAATAGGTAGTATAGTGCTACTCAATAGGAGATGAAAATGAAAGCAAAACTGTTTGACGTTAATAACCTTTTATGGCTGGCATTAGTTTTGGCCCTGGCTGGCAGTCTTAAGCACCTGGCTGCTATCTTTGCCAGCATTGACGGTAACACCTTTATGGGATGGTTACAAGCTGTTGCCGTTGATACCGGTTTATTTGCCCTGGCCTACTCGATACGTGTTAGAAAAGTGGCAAGACGTAGCATCAAACCGCTTTGGTTTGGCGTCACCTTGTTTACCGGTATTTCCATCTATGGCAACCTGGCTTATGGTTTACTGGCAACAGGTGGCAACTTGCCAGCTTGGATAGTGGCAAGTAGGCCCTACGTGTTGGCAGGTAGCTTGCCGATTCTGGTACTTTTCCTGTCAGAACTGTTAAGCGATGACCGGCAACATGCTAATGAAAAAGAAGAAAAAAAACGGCAGTTTGCCCAATTTGCTACCAAGCACACTGACAAAAGTACCTCTGATTGGCTTATTTTACGTCAGCTAATTTGGGATAGGGACGGTAAGCGTTGTGTAGATTGCAATGCTGATTTGTCAGAAGCGCCTTATGATTGCCACCACATTATACCGGAATTTCAGGGAGGGGAAGGTAAACCTGATAATCTTGTTACCCTTTGCCGTAGTTGTCACAAAAAGAGGCATAAGGGTGACACCTTTGTTACCAAAGGATTGGATAGTCTTGATAAGGCAAATGAGGCCAGAATTACTACCGAAGAACAGCGTAAACGGCAACTTGCCACCTTACACGAAGAAAACCCACTGGCCACTATCACCGAACTTGCCACCCAGTTAGGTGTTAGCCGGGGTACTGTTCGCAATTATGCCAGTGAGCTAGATATTGAACTTGCCACTAATGGCAACGGAAGGGGGTAAGCAATGGCAAGACATAGGACATTATCCCACCAGGTAGCTATTGCCTTGTCACTGACGTTTGTCACCAAAGACGACAATCGAACAGAGTTTATGACATTCCCCTTGTTCTTTATCACAAGGCTGTTTGTTCTGTTGTGGCAAGTCAGGAACCTATTGTTATCTGTCCGGTATGAGTTATCAGTTTTCTGCAAACTTCTCCAGATTGGCTTTAACTGTTTCGTTTTTGCCTTGCAGAAAAACTATGCAGAAAACCTATGCAGAATATAAGGAGATACGAAAATGAGCGAAAATAGCGCATTAAAACGACGTGCTAAGTTTTACGCACACGTTTTGAACATACTTTTTCAGAACCAAAGGTTAAGTGGCGGTAAGTTGCAAACTGCGTCAAGAGCAGCAAGACACCTATCACTTGGTTTAAGGTTATTCAATCCGATTGAGATTGACAAAGCCTTAAAGCTGGCCGAGCCATTAGCCCTGGCTGCCAATTGTTCAAATGTTTTAGCAGCAAGGCAAACAGGTTTGATTGTCTATCAATTCCAGCTTGCACAAGGTTTCTGGCAGGATTACACACGGGCAGACTTGCCAACTAGCCAAGCAGTAGGATTAGCAGAGAAACGTCAGCCAATCGAGTTTGATTTTACTTATCCACACAGTCTTGTTGCTGGCAGTACTGGATCAGGTAAGTCTGAGACAATCAAATCTATTCTGGTATCCTTGATGACAACCTATCTACCTAGTATCTGTCAGGAAACCCTGTTCAAGCCACTGCCACCGCCGAGCGTCGTTTCCGGCGGCGCGGCTTGAGTATGGCTTCAGCAATCTTGACCAGATTGTTGACAATACAGCCCCAACCAACCCATTTTTCAAAACCGGCCTCACCTTTGTCTAAGCAACGGTCGAGACGACGCGCCCGTTTGACCACGCTGATACGTCCTTCAACCCCAGCTTGAAAACGGCGTCCCAACCGGAACCACTTTTGGCGTTCGTGTTCGATGCGTTCTGCCGTGCGCTGTCCTGGTTGGGGCATGACGATGTGTTTGACCCCGGCCTGACGAGCCGCTTGCTCGTTTTGGGGCGAATAGACACCGCGGTCAGTGGAAACCTGGTGTGGGGGATGGTTGAAGAGAAGCAGATGAGTTCGCAAGCTATCTGGGAACTGCTTTTGGTCAATGGGATTGCCAGACAAGATACGGTAATCACTGATGACCCCGCCATCGACTTCATCCAACCACACCTTGCGTCCGAACTCGGTTTCGTGGGGGAACGGTTTACCCCGCCGAATGATGGCCGTATGCGGTTCAAACAAGCTGACCAACTTGTCGGAAGCCGTTACTTTTTGGCCCAAGATGATCCGCTGATGGGTTTGGTGGATCACTCGCTTGACCAACGGGATGTAGTGGTTCAAGCTATCAGCCAAGCCTTGCCCGGCCAAATCCCCGTGTTGTTGTAACATCGGGATCACTTGTTGGGCATGATCCAAGCTTTCTTGGGTTGTTTTGAGGAGCTTTTTGTACAATTTTCGTCTATTGGCCGCCTTTTTCGACCCTTTTTGGCCCTGGGATCCCCTTTTCGACCCTTTCTGCCCCTCATTCTGAGCAATCTGCCGGGCCAGACGTTTGGTACTACGTGTCCGATTGACAAAGAGGCTTTTGTCCACCCCAGGCAGATGCCCAACCAAATCTCGTCCGGCACTCAACATCCGCCCCAACACTCGCACACTATCGGCCAACAAATTGCTATCGGTCGGATAGTGAATATTGGTTTCGACCACTGTTCCATCTGTACGCAGCTTTTCTCCAGTGGTCACGCCATATTCCGTCGCCAGTGCCACCACCCGATAGTGTATCAACCGGGTGGTGCTTGGCTTCAAGGCCAGCGCCCAGTCATTCATCGTGGTGTAGCTGGGGACCGTGTGTCCATACACCCGACTGAATTGACGCAGGGCCAGACTGCCTTTCACTTGCGTCTGAACAGTCCGATACCCCCAACCATACAAGCGACGGATGGCTTGCAATCGGATTGAGGCTTCCACCGGCGTCGATGGTCGGCCTGTCTTCAAGCAATTAGGCCGACGCTTGGCGTAATCATTCCACGCCAGCAGTAGCAATTTTTCATCGTCCAGCACTTTGTCCATTGCAGACAAGATTGGGTCCATTTCAAAATCGGTCATATCGACGTAGACTTCAGGAAACGCCTGCAACGGTTTAAACATATCCACGGGTGTATAACGTAATCTGAGCATTTTGACCTCCAGATGTGTAAGTTTTTACACCACAACTATATCACCTCTGGTGATTCAGGTCTAACCCGGATTAGGGGTTTCCTGACAGAAACTA
>DAOUMU010000124.1:0-62469 GCA_034409055.1 Anaerolineae bacterium | reverse complement strand
TAAAACGTAAAGCGTAAAAATGAACTGTAGATAAGTCATTACGCTTCACGTTTTACGTTTTACGAGTTGGCTAGCGACATCAAGCGGAAGTTACTTTTTACCCCGCTGGCAAGCCAAATTCTGGTTTAATGTATTTTACCACCGATATCTGTTCTCTGTCTAGCGTCTACTGCTATAGCTTTTCAGGTTCACTACCCGACACGGGGTGAGAAACCAGGTTTTTTGTCGTCTGAACCAGGCTAATCGTTGCCTTTTGAGCATTCTGGAGCACCAAAAATGCCTTAGCAAGCGAAGAACCTGGTTTCTGATTTCCAATGTCGGGTAATGAAGCTTTTCAGGTAATGCACAGCACTGTGTGTTTTTGAAATTGGGGTAGGCCGGGCATCCCCATGCCCGGCCATCTATACTGGGCCCGCCTGGGTACAAACTCAAAAACTTTTGGCTCTACGTGGATTCGAGGGGTAAGACCTGACAGGTTTAGTAATCTGTCGCTATTTGTTGCCAATTTGCTACAATTTACCTGTACCCGTACCGGGCACTGGTATTATCTGGCAAATTTTCGCTAAAACCTGTCAGGTCTGACTTTTTACCCCACAAATCCGCGTTGAACCAATCTTTTCCTGACCCGGCATCCGCTAATCCGTTATGTATCCGCTGGCCAGGCGCAGCGCAGCATTGAAATGCCGCGCTGCGCCTGGCCACCAGAACATAAATAAGCTCGACCTAACTTTTGATAGGTGACATCTGATCTGACTTCCTGTATACTGTTTAGTGGGAGCATTGAGAGTCATAGTTACGAAACGTGTTGCGTGGAAGCAATTTGACGCTCTACGCTTTCCGCTCCACGCTGAAGCCTAATGCTACTAAGAATCCGGTTTTTTAGGCTCAAAGCCGGTCCGTGACCGGCGTTTTGATCCCAGAGTTGCCAGGTCAGTGCAGCTCTGCTGCCTCCCCGTGGGACGAACCTGGCTAAAGCAATATCATCAATTATCCGTTTAATCCTGTGATCCGTTGTTATATCCTGGGCACACACAAACTCCAATTTTACCCAAATCTGAAAGGCTTACACCATTAAAGATCACACCTCTACCAAAAGACTACATATCCTCCTCCTCTCCCCCCGTGGCCCTCTATACCGGCACCGGGGGGGTATCTGGAAAAAATCGCTGCGGTACGCGCCCTTGACCTTGACCACCCTGGCCTCACTGGTGCCGGAGGAGTTAGAGGCCGAGGTGACCCTGGTGGACGAAGGGATTGAGGAGATCGAGCCCGAGGTTGAGGCCGACCTGATCGGCATCAGTGCTATCACCGGCACGGCTCCCCGGGCTTACGAGTTGGCCGACCGGTTCCGGCGGCGCGGTCTGCCGGTGGTCCTGGGCGGGGTCCATCCCACTCTGAGACCGGAGGAGGCGGCCCGGCATGCCGATGCGGTGGTGACCGGTTATGCCGAACAGAGCTGGCCCCAACTGCTGCGCGACTTCGTGGCCGGTCGGATGCAGACCCGTTATGACCAGGGGGCCAACTTGAACCTGGCCAATCTACCTTTCCCCCGCCGTGACCTGTTACCAACCGGCCGGCACACCATCACCCACACTGTTGAGGCCACGCGGGGTTGTATCCACCAGTGCGAGTTTTGCGTGGTGCCCACCGCCTGGGGCCGTCCGCTCCAGCGCCCCGTGGCCGAGGTGGTGGCCGACATCCGCCAGATGCGGGCGCGGCGGCTCATCTTCCTGGATCTCAATCTGATTGCCGATATTGACTACGCGAAGGAACTTTTTACTGCCCTCATCCCGCTCAAGATAAGCTGGGGGGGGCTGGCGACTACCGTCATTGCCTGGGACGAGGAGCTACTGGACCTGGCGGCCCGCAGTGGCTGCCGGGGGCTGTTGATTGGCTTTGAAACCCTCTCCCAGGAGTCGTTGGCGGAGACCAATAAAGCCTTCAACATGCGCCAGGATTATCATGAGGTGGTGCGCCGGTTGCACGACCGGGGCATTGCCCTGCAGGGTACGTTTGTCTTTGGCTTTGACAACCACACCCCCGACACCTTCGCCGAGACCGTTGACTTTGTCATCGAGGCCAACATCGACCTGCCCCGCTATGCCATTCTGACCCCTTTTCCAGGCACGCCGCTATTCGACCGGCTCAAGCAGGAGGGGCGTATCCTGACCGAAGATTGGACCCTTTACGATGCTCAGCACGTGGTTTACCAACCGCGCCGGATGAGCCCGGAAAGGCTGCTACACGGCACGGAATGGGCCTGGAAGCAGACCTACAGTTACCGCTCCATCGCCAAACGATTGTTGGGCGCTCGTATCCAGTTGCCCCTGGCCCTGGCCGCCAACCTGGGTTATCGCTTTTATGCCCATCGTCTGCACCGCTATTACTACTGCGATTGGATGATGGGACGGCAGTCGGTTACCGAGGGTCTCCTGGCATCGTGAAAATCACCTTTATCCGGCCCAATATGATTGAGCGGTGCGCCTCCGACGCGATGGAACCGCTGGTGTTTGCCATCCTGGCCGGTCTAACTCCGCCCGACGTAAAAACAGTGCTTTATGACGAGCGTCTCGAGGCGATCCCCTACGATGACCCCACCGACCTGGTGGCCATCACCGTGGAAACCTATACGGCCCGGCGAGCCTATCAGATTGCCGCCCGGTTTCGCCAACGCGGCATTCCGGTGGTGATGGGCGGCTATCACCCCACCTTCTTGCCGGACGAGGTCTGGCAATACGCCGACTCGGTGGTCATGGGTGACGCAGAGGGGTTATGGGAGCAGGTTGTGCGGGATGCGCAGGCCGGTCGATTGCAACGGCTCTACCGCCAGCCGGACTACCCCCCGCTACAGGGGCTGAAACCAGATCGCCGCATCTTCCGGGACAAACGCTATGCTCCGGTCGGACTGGTGCAGTATGGTCGGGGCTGCCGTTTTGCCTGTGAGTTTTGCTCGATCGACGCTTTCTACGGTTCCAACCTGCGGCAGCGACCGGTGCGGGAGGTGGTGGCCGAAATCGAAGTGCTCAATCGTAAATATATTTTTTGGGTGGACGACAATATTTTTGTCAATGTCTCCCAGGCCAAGGCCCTGTTTGAAGCCTTGATTCCCCTGAACATTCGCTGGGCCTGCCAGGTCAGTATTGATATCGCCCACAATGACCGGTTAATGGATCTGTTGGCCAAAAGCGGCTGCATTATTGCCCTGATCGGCTTTGAGTCCTTAAACGAGCAGAACCTGGTTCAGATGAAGAAAAAATGGAATCTGAAACATGGCGACTATGCCACTTCGGTTCAGAAATTCCACGAGCGCGGCCTTATGCTCTACGGCACTTTTGTTTTTGGCTACGACCAGGATACGGTCGACTCGTTTGATATCAGCCTGGAATTTGCCCTCCGTTCAAAGTTCTACCTGGCCAATTTCAACCCCTTGACCCCCATGCCGGGGGCAAAACTGTACGACCGGTTGCAGGCCGAAGGCCGGCTTATCTATGATCGCTGGTGGCTGGACCCGGCTTATCGGTATGGCCAGGCCACGTTTCAGCCCCGGGGGATGACGGCGGACGAATTAACGGAGGGCTGTTTCCGGGTTCGACGCCAGTTCAATGAATATCGTTCCATCTTCAAACGGGCCCTGGATTTCAAAACCAACTGTCGCACCCCTGATCGTCTTGGTCTCTATCTGGCCTCCAATATCGTTTCGAGAAGAGAAATTTTCAAGAAACAGGGCCAGCGGTTGGGTGAAGATATATCGCTTCAGGAGTCGAGTGTGGAATCTGGGGGATAGCGTGTTCGATAGGCAAAGGTCACAACCAAGTACGTGTTGCGTGTTGCGTGTTGCGTGAATTGACTATGAGAGCTTATGAAACTGACTCTAATTAAACCCAACATTGGCCGTATGGAGCATAGTCTCTATGTTGATGAGGGGCGGATGGAGCCGCTGCAACTGGGGGTCATTGCTGCTTTGACGCCGCCTGATGTGGAAGTGGGGCTGTATGACGACCGGTTGGAGTCAATTCCCTACGATGAGCCAACCGACCTGGTGGCTATCACCGTGGAAACCTACACGGCCCGGCGGGCTTACGAGATTAGCGCCGAGTATCGCCGGCGGGGCGTGCCGGTTATTATGGGGGGCATGCACCCAACTCTGATCCCGGCAGAGGTCAAGCAGCAGGCCGACTCCATCTACATCGGCGACGCCGAATTTCAATGGCAGCAGGTGATTGAAGACGCCCGCCGGGGAAAGCTGCAACCGGTCTACCGGGCCCCGGTCGGGGTTCCTCAACCGGGCACCATCACCCGCCGCGATATTTTTGAGGGTAAAGGTTACTTACCGGTCACTTTGCTCCAGTTTAGTCGAGGCTGCCGTTTTGCCTGCAACTTTTGTGCGGTCAGCACTTATTTCAATCAGACTCAGTACTGCCGGAAGGTGCGGGAGGTGGTGCAGGAGATCGAATCGGCCAGGCGACAGATCCTCTTCTTTGTTGACGACAACCTGCTGGCCAATTTTGAGGCGGCCAAGGCCCTCTTCCGAGAGTTGATCCCCCTCAAGGTCCACTGGGTCTCTCAGGGCACCATCAACATGACCCAGGACCTTGAATTAATGGACCTGATGGTCAAGAGTGGCTGTATTGGCCTGGTGGTTGGATTTGAGTCGATTACGCCGCAGAGTTTGCGCTGGATGAAAAAATCGGCTAATTTGGTGGGCGGATTTAAAAATTACAAACCCCAATTAGAAATTATACGCGATTATGGTCTGCAACTCTGGGCTGCCTTTACCCTGGGCCACGACTACGACACCCGGCAGTCAATCGAACGAACCCTGGAGTTTGCTCTGGAGAATAAATTTCCGCTGGCTGCCTTCAATATTCTGGTCCCCTACCCCAGCACGCCGCTCTACCAAAAGCTGGCAGCAGAAGGACGCCTGCTGTACGACGGCCAGTGGTGGCTGCATCCCGAGTATCGCTTTAATTATGCCACTTTTTTACCCGACCGGATGTCGCCGGAGGAACTGACCGAGGCCTGTTTCCAGGCTCGGGCCAGTTTCAATAGTGTTGGCTCAATTATCCGGCGGATGTTTGACTGGAAGACAAATTTTCGTTCGCTCTATAAACTGGGGCTCTATTTGCAATATACGCCCCTGTTTCGCAAAGAAGTGTTTAAGAAGCACGGTATGAGATTTGGTTTGTATTAGCCAATGAGATTGACCATTATCCATCCCTGCATTGGCCGGCGACCGGGTCAGGCCTATATTGGCACCTGGCAAATGGAGCCACTCCCGGCGGCCACGATTGCCGGGTTAACGCCCAACGATGTCGAGATCAAGTTCTATGACGACCGTTTGGAACTGATCCCCTTTGACGAACCGACGGACCTGGTGGCCATCAGTATCGAAACGTATACGGCCAAACGGGCCTACCAAATCGCCAGCGAGTACCGGCAGCGGGGTGTCCCGGTCGTGATGGGCGGCTTTCACGCCATGCTGTGCCCGGAAGAGGTGGCCGATTACGCCGAGTCGGTTGTGGTCGGCGAGGCCGAAGAGATATGGCCCCGGGTGATTGATGATTACCGGCACGGCCGGCCGGAGAAATTTTACCGGCCGGAGGCTCGACCCTCTCTCAAAGGGTTGAAACCGGACCGGACCATTTTTCGGGGCAAGCGTTATTTACCGATTGGCCTGGTCGAGGCCGGACGTGGCTGTCATTTCAAATGCGATTTCTGCGCCATCCAAACTGTATTCAATCAAACCCAAACCCGGCGGCCCGTTGACGAGATTATGGCCGAGCTCGAGTGGATGAAACACCAAAACAAGAAATTCATTTTTTTCGTTGATGATAACATCATCGCCAATCTGAAGCAGGCCAAGGAACTGTTCCGGGCGCTGATTCCCCTGAAAATCAGATGGGTCAGCCAGGCCAGTATCAATGTGGCGCACGATGAGGAATTTCTGGATCTGCTGACCAGAAGCGGTTGCCAGGGATTGCTGATCGGGTTTGAGAGTCTGAATCCTGACAACCTGAAAGCGATGGCTAAAAGCTTCAATACGATGAAGGGAGGATACGAACAGGCCCTGGCTAATCTGCGCCGTTACGGTATTAGACTTTACGTCACTTTTATTTTTGGTTACGATTTAGATACCCCGGCCTCTTTTGCCGAAACGGTCGAATTCGCCAAAAGCCATCGCTTCTACATCAGCGCCTTCAACCATCTAACACCTTTTCCAGGCACGCCCTTGTACAAACGATTAGAAGCCGAGGGCCGCCTCCTTTACGAGGCCTGGTGGTTGGATGGTGCCTACAGTTACAATAAAATACCGTTTCAACCGGCTCGGATGAGTCCAGAACAGGTCCAACAAGGCTGCCTGGCCGCTCGACGTGCCTTTTACGCCATACCCAGTATTATCCGGCGTGGTCTTGACCCGGTCAACCGGCCCGACTTTTTTATGTTTCGTCAATTTTTTCTGATCAATGGCATGATCAGGGCAGAAGTCGGACTGCGGGATCATTATCCTCTAGGCGATATGAGTTGGCCAGGAGAATTATTGAAGGCGCAGTGATTTAAGTGTCAATGGAATTTACTTTCGAACTTACTACCCCCGCCGATGATCCGGCCATCCGGCGGTTATTGGCAAACAATCCGGTGCCCGGCCAGGTGACCCTGACCTATGAGCGGGAGCCTGACTATTTTTTGGGTTGTGGGACGATGGGCCGGTTTTGCCAGGTGTTGGTGGCTCGACATCAGGCCAGTGGGCAGATTGCCGGGGTAGCCACCCGGACGACCCGGCCGCTTTTCGTCAACGGCCAGGTGGAGGAGGTTGGTTACATTGGCCAGCTCCGTGTTGATGAAGGATTCCGGGGTCGTTGGTTAGTCTCCGCTGGCTTTCGTTTCCTGCATCAACTCCACGCCGATGGACGGGTGACCGGCTATATCACCACCATCATCGAAGGGAATGTCCAGGCCCAGGGTATTCTGGTCAAGCGGGCCCGGCGTCATTTCCCGGTTTACCGGGAAGTGGACCGCCTGTGTACCCTGGCTATCATTTTACGCAGACCCAAGAAATTGCCGTCTCCTTATGAGATAAGCCGTGGCTCGGTCACAGACCTGAGGGCTATTGTGGCCTTTCTCAGACAATATGGCCCGGCCAGGCAATTTTTCCCCGTGTATGGCGAGGCAGACTTTCATAACAGCCCGACCACCCTGGGTTTTCGCCTGGATGACTTTATTTTGGCTCGCCGTCATGGTCAGATCGTGGGCGTCATTGGGCTGTGGGATCAGTCAAGCTACAAACAGACCGTCGTCCAGGCCTACCATGGTTCCTTGCGTTGGCTCAGGCCCTTCTACAACCTTGGCGCTCGGTTGGTCGGGGCGCAACCGCTGCTCCCACCCGGCCAGGCGATTCATTTTGCCTACGCCAGCTTCATCTGCGTGGCTGACAACGATCCGGACATTTTCCGGGTGCTGCTGCGACAGGTGTACAACCTGGCCGCTGAACGAGGCTACGCCTACCTGATGGTGGGGCTGTCCAGTCGGGATCCGCTCCTGGCAGTAGCCCGCCGGTACGTTCATATCCCCTACTATAGCCGGCTGTATACCGTCTGTTGGAAGGGAGAAGAAAAGTTTCATGAAAAACTTGACAAGCGCATCCCTTATATTGAAATTGCCGCGCTCTAATTAGTTTCTGTTGCAAAACGTAGTCAGGGCATCCCTATGCCCGCCGTAGACGCATGGGGATGCGTCTACTACAAGATTTTGCAACAAGAACTAATTAGGCCAGTTCTGAACAGATGGAGAAAAAATGCTACCTCAGCCTATGGAAAACAAAAAGTCTGGTCACCTTGCAGGATGTGTGCAGCGCCCCGAGGAATTGTCCCTGGCCCAACGCCACCGAATGTTTACCCTGCTGTCGCACTACTTTGACAACGTGACCCAACCCCAATTTGAGCATGACCTGGCAGAAAAAGAATGGGTCGTCCTGCTGAGCGATACCGTCTCCGGCCAAATTCAGGGATTTTCCACCTTGATGCGGCTGCAAGTTGTCGTCGATGACCAGCCGGTGGTGGCTTTCTTCTCCGGCGACACGATTATCCATCAAGATTATTGGGGGGAAACGGAATTGCCCCGCCTGTGGGGACGGCACGTCTTTGGTCTGGCCGAAACCATCGACGAGGCCCGGGTCTACTGGTTCCTGATCAGTTCCGGTTATAAAACCTACCGTTTTCTACCCGTCTTTTTCCGCGAGTTTTATCCTACCTACCGGCATCCAACGCCACCGTTCATCAAACGGGTACTGGATGCGTTGGCTCAACTGAAATTTCCCGACGAATATGACCCGGAGCGTGGTATCATCCGGTTTACCAAAGCAGCCCCCTTGCGAGCGGGGGTGGCCGAAATTACAGAGCGGCGTTTAAAGGACCCACACGTGGCCTTTTTTGTCGCCACCAATCCAGGCCATGCCCGTGGCGACCAACTGGTCTGTCTGGTTGAACTCACGCCAACCAATCTGACCGCTGCCGGTCGGCGCATGCTGGGTGCTTGAGAATATGAGGAGTTTGGCATGTGGGCGTGCCAAACGGAGCCGCACGTGGGCGTGCTGGTCTATGCCCCTTGGGTATTTATGCCCCTTGGGTATCTATGCCCCGTGGGTAATCCTCTCTCTAATATCATTCAGCGGAAGGTGGTTTCATTTCTATCTGCCCCAGATAAATCAGCGACTCTATGTCATCAATCGTATCAGGTGCATAATGGTTTACAGCGGCTCGCACCCGGTCAAGGTCCGTATCAGCCGCCAGACCCAACATACGGGAAAGGTCGCCCAAATCTTGAGTGCGGGAGGCCTCAAGTTTCATCAAAACCAGATAGGGTAAATCTAGCACCGGGTAGCCAGCCGGATCCTGGTTAGGTTGGGTTAAGGCTTCATCTAGCCAGGGATAGTCGCCAAAAATAAGGTCTACTTCTATCCCCTCTGGCGAGTGGAGTAAAAGGCCGGGTATAGCCAACCGAGATATAACCTGGTATCCGGCGGCTTGGAGACGTTCCACAACTACATCTCTGTCCTGTTGACGCACCAGAATGTCTAAGTCCTTGGTGGCTCGTTCGGGCATGTAAGCTCGGGTAGCAACTGTACCGGTAATAACCCAGGGTAATTCTTGGAGGATCGGTCGTAAATCAGGCCAGGGATTCATAGCCGTTCTCCTGCGTAGAAAATCATATCCACTACCGGTGCCTGGCTTGATGCGCCGTCGACATATTTCTATAATAATACGCCGTCGCTGGGCCGGAGTGGGTTGACCATCAGGGGCGATGGCAGCAATAGCTGGAGGAATTCCCATCGATCTATCCTCAGTAACTGTTTGCTTAAAAAATTATACTGTCTCACCCGGTTAGTAGCAAAATCAAACAAAAAAAGAGGATAAGCCGTTTAACTCATATAGTCGCTCTGTGGTTAAACTCATCATCTCGACAAGGGAAGTGTTGCGGAAGTGACTCACCCATTCATCCAAGCCCTCCTGCGTCCCCTGGCCAACGGCCTGTGGTATCTGCTCTCCTGGCCGGAGAGTCTGGCTTTTCACCTGGCCAGGCGAGACGTGGCCGGGGCTCAACAAAAGCTGCTGATGCACCTGCTGCATCATAACGCGGAGACCGATTTCGGTCGCCGTTATGATTTTGCCACCATCCGCTCGGTGGCTGAGTACCAGGCTCGGGTGCCTCTTTCCACTTATGACGATTACCAGGCCGCCATCGACCAGATTGGCGCAGGCCGGCCGCAAGTTTTGACTGGTGACCCCGTCCTGCTGCTGGAACCAACCAGCGGCTCCACTGCCGCCACCAAGCATATTCCCTACACGGCTACACTCAAAGCTGAATTTCAGCGGGCCATTGCTCCCTGGGTGGTCGATCTTTTTAGCCACCGGCCCGGTCTCTTGCCGGGCCAGGCCTACTGGTCCGTCACCCCGGTCATCCGGCGTAATGAGCGCACACCCGGCGGTATTCCCATCGGGTTTGAAGAGGACAGCGAATACTTTGGCGGCCTGCAGCGCCATCTGATTCAGGCGGTGATGGTCGTACCGCCGCTGGTGCGGTTGATTGACGACATGGAAACGTTTCGCTACGTGACCCTGTTGTTCTTGCTGCGCAGCCGCTGCCTGGCTCTCATCTCCATCTGGAATCCGACCTTCCTGATCCTGCTGGTCGAACGGCTCTCAGCCTGGTGGCTACAACTGGCCGCCGATATCGCCAGGGGAACGCTCTCACCCCCGGCCCCATTGGCCCCCGACCTGCAGGCCCAATTCAACAGGCTGAACCGGCCGGATCGTCAGCGGGCAGCGGAAATCCGGGCTGCTTTCCAAACGGGTAGCGATCCAGGTACAATCCACGCCCGGCTTTGGCTCCACTTGCGGCTCATCAGTTGCTGGACCGACGCTCAAGCGGCCCTTTACGCGCCCGAGTTGGTCCGTCTTTTTCCCCAGGCTCGCCTGCAGGGTAAAGGTCTGCTGGCCACGGAGGGGGTGGTCTCCTTCCCGCTGGTGGGGCAAGCGGGAGCGGTGCTGGCTCTTCGTTCCCACTTCTTTGAATTCCTCCCCGTCGATAACAGGTCAGCAACCACAGAGGATACCGGCCAACCGCTCCTGGCCCACCAATTGGAACTTGACGATTACTACGAGGTCATCCTGACCACCGGGGGAGGGCTGTACCGCTACCAACTGCACGACCTGGTACAAGTGGTTGGCCGGCTTGGTAACTGCCCGCTGATCCGCTTTGTGGGCAAAGCGGCCCACATCTCCGATTGGTTTGGGGAGAAATTGAACGAATACCACGTGCAGCAGGTCCTGCAAACGCTGCTCAACCGCCACCACCTCCAGCCCACATTTGCCATGTTAGCCTGTGAGGAGGAAGAAGGACAACATGCCTATGTCCTTTTTATCGAGGTCGACGAGGGGGCGTCAGACGAAGCATTACACCGGTTAGGCCCTGAACTGGACACGGCCCTGCAGGAGAACTTTTATTATCAATACTGCCGCGACCTGGGGCAATTGGGGCTGTTACGTGTCTTCCGCATCGAGGGGGGAGCGTTGGAAACCTATCTGTCGGTTTGCCAGGCTCACGGCCAACGAGCCGGGGATATCAAGCCCGTGGCTTTGCATCGTCTTGGGGGCTGGGCACGAGCATTTCGGGGGAGAATGATTTATTTGACGTGAAAGATAACCGCCGACCAGGGGCGATAAACTTCTTGTGTGTGGTGGTTGGTGACCGTCAACCCCAGGAGAAGGGGCGCATCTAAAAATTCCTCAACGAGCGTCTCCAGCGTCTCAAAATCCCGGCGTAGTTGCCAACTCAGTTCCGGCTGAACCCGGTTGTGCAAAATAATAAAAAGGCGGTTGCCGGTGTGATAGCGGCCTTGTTTGGACTGGTGCTCGTACTGCCATTGAGCCAGATGGTGCCGGTGTTGCCAGGCATATTTGAGGGTGTCAGGATAGGCTTTGGGGAAACGGCTAATCTTCAAGTCAAACGGAATGTCCCGCAAATAAAAATCAATGGTGCGATGTTTGGCATTTTCCTCGGGCTGGATATCGGGATGGGCGTAGAACATTTGCAAAATTTGGTCGTGGGTGTGGTGATTGTACCAGCGCCGTACGGTGTAAGCTTCGAACGCTGCCA
This sequence comes from Anaerolineae bacterium, assembly GCA_034409055.1. Taxonomy (GTDB): domain Bacteria; phylum Chloroflexota; class Anaerolineae; order 4572-78; family J111; genus DAOUMU01. Next base: position 50,817 of record DAOUMU010000124.1, on the reverse strand, counting down.
CCGGCAACCCCTCAGCCCTGGCCACAGCCTGGGCTTGACGCTGAATGCCGTCCAAAGTTTTCACCCGGTACACGAAGTCACTCAACCGATCCCAGTGGTCTCCCTGGGACCGTCCCCAGGGAGAGAGGGCTTGTAATTTGTCGAGTTCATAGCGGAGTTTAAAATCAGACTTTGAGTTCATACTCTTTACGCAACACGCAATACGCAACACATAGTATCTCGTCCCTACTTACCCGGTTTAAAGAATACGATGATATATTCATGTTTGAAGATGTAGTACCCCCCCGCCAGAGCGCGGTACCGCCACAAATTGGCGCTTTTGCCCTTGCCCTTCTCGTTGCCTTCGATGTTCTTGACGATGATGGCCTTGGTTTTGAAACCGACTCGATTCATGCACTCCATGCACCAGAACCCCAGCGGAATTAACTCGCCCTTCACATATTTATCGCCGATGATGAGCGCAGCGAAGCGGCCAGGAGCCAGTAACTGATAACCGTGTCGAGCCACGGTCTCAAAGCCATCCAAAAAGGCTTCGGTGGTAACGGCGTTGGAGAGGTCATCCGGGTAGTCGGAAAATTTGATAATGTCGGCGTAGGGGGGATGGAGGATGAGCAAGTGAGCCAAATTAGCCTGGGCTGCCGGGTCGTCCGGTGAGGCTTTACAGTCAAACATCGTCCGCAACAAGTCAGAAATTCGGCGGACGATGGCCGGATCAGCACTATTACCCTGGAGTAGATGAATCCGGGAATCGAGCAAATCAGGGTCAATCTTATCCCGCACGTAGGCCACCAACTCCGGCTTTAACTCCACGCCAATGCAGCGACGGCCCATACGCACCGCTTCGATGGCAGTGGTGCCGGAGCCCAAAAACAGGTCCAAGACAATTTCATCGCGCTGGGTGTAGCGGGTAAAAAGTTGGGTGGCAATCTGGGGGATATAGTTGCCGTGATAATCAAGCTGGTGTCCCTCGCCGCTGGCTCGATTGGGGAAGGACCACAGGCTATCGGTCAGTACATTCTCGTAATCGCGCCAGCGGTCAAGGTCAATATCACTCCAGGGTTTTCGTTTGGGAGATTTTGGGGCATCGGTCATAGTAAAGAGATTATAATGCAAGAGAGATAATAAAAACAAGTTCATAGAACCAGGATTAGCAATGAAAAAGTAACTATGCAAATCCCCTTCGCCTGTGCTATACTGAAAACAGAACGTCAGGTAGGGCCGGGATTTTGGAGACGGATATGGCTAACGAGGAACATTTGAAGCAACTTGAACAGGGCGTGGCCGCCTGGAACCGGTGGCGGGCAAAGAACCCCGACATAGGACCGGACCTCAGTGAAGCGAACCTCCGTCGGGCGAACCTCAGCGGGGCGGACCTCCATAGGGCGGACCTCCACGGGACAGACCTCAGTTGGGCGGACCTCAACGAGGCCAACCTGAGCGAGGCGACCCTCAGCCAGGCCAACCTGAGCGAGGCGACCCTCAGCCAGGCCAACCTGAGCGGGGCCGACCTCAGCGAAGCCGACCTGAGCGAAGCCGACCTGAGCCAGGCCAACCTGAGCGGGGCCGACCTCAGCGAGGCCGATCTGAGTGAGGCGGACCTCCACGGGACGAACCTGAGCCAGGCGGACCTCAGTTGGGCCAATCTCCGCAGGGCGGACCTTCGCGGGGCGGACTTCCACGGGGCCTACCTGACCGGGACGGACCTCAGCGGGGCGGACCTGCACGGGGTGAACCTCAGCCAGGCCGACCTGAGCGGGGCGGACCTGCGAGGGGCGAACCTCAACCAGGCGGACCTCGGCGGGGCCATTGTGGGCTGGAGTATCTTCGGCGACGTTGACTTACGAAAGGTGCGCAGGCTGGAAACGGTCTTTCACGGCGGCCCCTCAACCATCGGCCTGGACACCATCTACCGCTCCCAGGGTCAAATCCCCGCCGCCTTTCTGCGGGGTGCGGGTGTGCCGGATACCCTGATCACCTATATCACCTCCCTGACCAGCCAGGCCATCCATTACCATTCCTGCTTCATCAGTCATGCCCACCACGACCAGGCCTTTGCCCAACGCCTCCACCTCGACTTGCAACAAAACGGCGTCCGCTGCTGGTACGCCCCCGCCCATCTCAAAGGCGGCCGGGAACTCGAACGGCAGCTTGACCGGGCCATCCGCCTCCACGACAAGGTACTGCTGATTCTGTCCGAGCCCAGCCTGCACAGCAAATGGGTCATCACCGAAATCCGCCAGGCCCGCAAACAAGAACTGCTGCATAACGAGCGCAAACTGTTCCCCATCCGCCTGGTCGATTGGGCCACCATCGAAGCCTGGTACTGCCACGATCACGAAACCGACCAGGACCTGGCCGCCTACATCCGCCGCTATTTCATCCCCGACTTTTCCAACTGGAAAGACCCCGAGGCTTACCAACAAGCCTTTGCCCGCTTGCTAAAGGACCTGAAGGCTGGCTCGAAGGAATAACCTACAACCCACAGGGCAGGCGACCAACAACGAACCCACAGGGCAGGCGACGAACGACCAACGACGAACGACCAACTAACCGACCGACCGACCATCCAACTAACCATCCAACCAACCATCCATCCATCCACCCCCTAACTTGCGCCCGACAGGCGCGTCGGTTACAATCCACACCTGATCCGTAATCAGTCATACGTAAGCCATGATCCGTCATGCCAACCTTCGCTGGGCCAGTGTGGCCATTTGCCTGACTGCTTTCGTCGCCATTGCCATCCTCGCCGACCAAATCTTTGAACACGTCCCCCACTCCGAAGATGAGGTAGCCTACCTCTTCCAGGCCAAAGTTTTTGCCCGGAACCGGTTGACCGTGCCCACGCCCCCCTACGACCGGGCCTTCTGGACCCCTTTTGTGGTCGATTACCGGGGGCAGCGCTTTGGCAAATATCCGCCCGGCTGGCCCTTACTCCTGAGCCTGGGGGTGCGCCTGAACGCGCCCTGGCTGGTCAATGCCGGGTTGGCCAGCTTGACCCTGGCCCTGCTGGTCTGGCTGGGAAAATGCTTTTACCGGTCCAGGATAGGGTTATGGGCCGCCGGGCTGGGCCTGGTCACGCCCGGTTTTCTGTTCTTGTCCGGTTCCCTGCTCTCGCACACGGCCTCGCTTTTTTGGGCGACTTCGACCCTGCTGGCGCTCTTCTACTTAACCACACGCCCCCGCCCTATTTACGCCCTCGCCACCGGCCTGGCCTTAGGCGCCACCTTCATCACCCGGCCCTTTGCCGCCTTGGGGATCGGACTGGTCGTGGGTATATTTGTGTTGGTTCTCATCCTGCGGGGTGAACTCAAGTGGCCGGTGCTGCTCTGGCTGGTACTGGGCGGGTTCCCTATGGTGGCCTTGCTGCCCCTATACTGGTGGGCTATCAGTGGCGATCCCACCTTTAACCCCTATCTGCTGGTCTGGCCCTACGACCGGGTCGGTTTTGGTCCGGACATCGGTCCCTACGGCTATAGTCTGCGCGCGGCCCTCTTGATCAACACCCGGCTGAAACTAACCGCCCTGGCCACGGGTCTATTCGGCTGGCCGGGCTGGAGCAACCTCCTCTTCTTACCCATCCCCTTTCTGGCCCGCCGGGCCAATCGCTGGGATTGGCTGCTCCTGAGCACCATCCTGAGCATGGTCATCGTCCACATCTTCTATTGGTCCTTCGGGGGGATCGATGGCGGATTCCCACGCTATTACTACGACGCCCTACCGGGGCTGTTACTACTGACCGCTCGCGGTATTCAAATCTCAACCCAATATTTGGCCCACTGGCAACTTCCGTTCTCTAACCCCCTCTCCAAAAAGACCCGAATCCCAACCAACCCCCTCCCCTGGCTCCCCATCGGCCTGGTCCTTATCTTCACCGCCTACAACTTCATCTGGAACTTACCGCCGTTATTAGTGGCCCAGAAAGGCAAATACAACATTACCCCGGTTCCGCTGCAAGTTGTCAAGCAGGCCAACCTGTCAGAACCGGCCCTGGTCATTGTCAAAAACGTGGACAGTTGGAGTGATTTCGCCGCTCCCTTTGCCGCCAATAGCCCCCTCCTGGATGGCCCGGTGGTCTACGCCATGGATTGGGGACCAATTTTTAATCGAGGGGTGCAAACTCAATTTAAGGAGCGAACCTGTTGGGAGCTAGAGGGGAAGATACTACGGCCTTGCCCGTGAGTATACTGATTACTCAACGTCATTAAGTTAAGGAAGCCATTCCAGACCTGACAGGTTTCACATGCCACTTTTCGGCGTAAATGCATCCCTGATCAGAACGAATCTGGCTCAAAATGACACCTTTGAAAACCTGTCAGGTCTTAACTTAACGACATTGAGTGGTCATTGCTAACTGAACCGCAGGCTGGCGTAGCTCAGATGGCAGAGCGGCTGTCTTGTAAACAGCAGGTCGGGGGTTCGAGGCCCTCCGCCAGCTTTCACAATGAGTAAATGGAGATTGCCTATGGCTGCAATCCTACTTCTCAATGCAAGCTACGAGCCTCTGGCCGTCATTCCACAGCGGCGAGCGATGTCGCTGCTGCTACGCAACCGGGTTGATGCGGCCACAGAGGAGGCCGTGACCGTTCAAGGGACCTCAACTGCCCTACACATCCCAATTGTCATTCGGTTGCGGCGCTACATTAACGTACCGCGTAGAGGCGTGCGCTGGAGTCGGCCAGGTGTGCTTCAGCGGGATGGCTACTGCTGCATCTACTGTGGCATCCAGGCTGGCCAGCAGCAGCGAGGCCGGGTACTGACCAAGCGTGACTTCACCGTCGATCACATCATCCCGCGTAGCCAGGGCGGCCAGAACACCTGGAGCAATACGGCCTGCGCCTGCCCGGTCTGCAACCAGCGCAAAGGGGGCCGCACGCCGCATAAGGCCGGCATGCCATTACGTTGGGAACCGAAGACGCCCCGTGTCAGTTACCTGGTTGCCTCTGGTGAAATTCCGGCTGCGTGGAAGGTTTATTTGGAAGTTGGGTAGGGGTGAAGCAACTCGATGCAAATCAGAGACGTGAATGTAAGGTTGCCTTTTCGTACGGTTTGTTTTGAACGGCATGGGGGTAGTTGGCAGTTTCCGCTGGTTCGTCATAATAAATCGTCAGTTGGGCGGTGTCTCTCAAAAAGTCTACTTGATCGACCTCGCAACGTTTGATATTCAAGCCGGTTCTTTGTCGCAAATCTGCCAACAACTGCGGGTAATGTTCCGGTTTGATAAGTTCGATCTTCTCATAGCGGATCAATTTATTAGCTTCACACGGTAAGCCCCATCTTTTTTCTATTATGTAGAGAAGAACAAGCACAAGCAGGTTTACCAGAATCAATTCTGTAAAATTGATACGAGTAGCCATAAAGAGGGTATTCATAAAGGGCAGCGTCATGGAAATGAACAAGTAAGTCATTTCTTTGACGGGAATTTGCTCAGTCCGGTAACGCAGTGTCGAAAATACAGCCAGCAAACCGAAACCGAAACCAATACTCAATTGCACATCCCGGAGCAGAGCAGAGACAAAATAAATAAGAATGTTGAACGAGAGGAAAGTAAAAATATATTTTTGCTGTTTAGGATTCGAGGTATAGTAAATAAATCGAACGACAATAAACCCCATCGTCAAATTTAGGGCGAATCCAATCATCAAATCAAATAAAACGTTCACTTTTGGTTCCTTATGTCGCTTAATTTGTTAACAAGCAAAAATTTTTGTTTGAAATTATTACGTTTCAGATGCAAGTACAACATCGCCGTACCTATGCAGTATTTGCTAAATCCGACCGGCTGAAGATTCATGGATTTCAGTTCCTGGATAAAATCGGATTCGAGCGAAAACGCTTTTTGTTTCACTTCGGCAATCACTATTCCCGGCAGGGGGATGCTGTCGCCGTCACGATGGAATTTCAGGTTCAGGTCAATCGTGAGACGTTCTACGTTGTGCTTACTGGCCATTGTGATACGTGAAAAACTGTTCCAGCTTTTTGGTTCAAGCGATTGAGCATCAAATGGACAGTGATCGTGTAAAAAATCACAAGTATGTTCTCCAAACTCTGTGATGATGTCAGGTATTCTCATCCTGCTTTTGATGGTTTTTCTTTTGTTGGTTTTTAATTTCACTTCCAGATAACACAAGTTTGAATCTACATATTTTCTGCACCGGATTTTATACCGATTCAGGCCTCCATTGTGATGCCGCCTATAGAGCGCAAAATCTACTGTATCAAAGTAGAGCGTTTGATAGGGGTGTATTCGTATTTCGTTGATACTCAACACCCGGTAACGGTCGTAAATATGCTCTAAGGTGTTCTGAAGTTGGCTGATATTCAACAGGTATTTTGTATCAGCTCGCTTGAGCAATGACACTCCATTCATTTCTGGCAAACTAATTGGTTCAAAACGATTGATCAATGTTTCTACATTATCATTCATTTTTAATTGACCAAAACGTCATACACATCAACCCCTGTCAAATCGGCCCCATCCAGGTTAGTCCGACGGAGATCAGCTCCACTCAGGTCAGCATTACGCAAGTTGGCCTCACGCAGGTCAGTCCGGTGCAGATTGGCCTCATGCAAGACGGCCTCAGTCAGGATAGATGAAGACAGATTCGCTCTGGTTAGGTTAGCCTGACTGAGGTCAGCCCCACGCAGGTCGGCCCCACTCAGATCAGCATCGCGCAGGTCGGCCTCACGCAGGTCGGCCCCACGCAGGTCAGCCTCACGCAGGTCAGCCCCACGCAGGTCAGCCTTACTTAAGATAGCTAGAGACAGGTCGGCCCTATTCAGGTCAGCCCTACGCAGTCTAACCTCCCGCAAATCAGCGAAATAGAGGGTAGCCCGACGAAAGTTAGCTCCACGCAAATCGGCAAAACTCAGGTTAACCCTACTCAAATTAGCCTCCTCACAATTTGGTAGACATTCTAACCCCGATATGTTTGAGTCAAGTTTTGTCGCTGCTGAGGCAAGCCCAACCATAAAACAACAGAGTATGACCAGTGGTATGATGGCACGTACTCTTAAGCGCAGTTGAAGCAAAACATTACTCATTATCCTAACAGGTGCCAAGAATCCTACGGTTTGCTCTTTTATTTTTCTCTCGCCGGTCATACTGCTGGTATTACCGCAATAATTGTTAATAAGATCACGCTTTTCATTCAATAAAACACCCATTTTGACACCTCACTATCACGGCCTATCATTTGGTTACCAGCGGCAGGTAGATATTGTAGCTACAGCCACTGGCCGCTCCCGGTGTAGCGTTCGTAAAGAAGGTCCAGGTGTTGCTTCCATCGGGGCAGCGACCTTCGGAGACATCGGCGGTTTGAGCGCCAAAAGTGTAGCCGTCAATCAGGGTGGCGCCGTCCGAGTCAAAGATAGCGATGTCCTCGCCACTGGTGCTCAGCTTGAAATTGGTATGGTTTGCCCCCTGTTCAGGGTCATTGTCGGCGTAGAAAAGGACAAAACCGAGGGCGGGAACGGTAATGGTCTCGGCGACCTGGAATTTGGTGGGATCGGTCAGGTCGTCGGTCAGGTACAAACCCTGCAGATTCACCTCCTCCGAGCTGGCGTTGTAAATTTCGAACCAGTCGGGGAAGCCGCCCAAGCCATCGGGGTCTTGCAGCGTGGTATCGTTGTTAGCCATAAACTCATTGACGAAGAGCGTTCCCGAAAGTTTCGAATTCGTAAGGGGGCAATCGAACGTATAGTCACCCAGGCGAGTGTTCAGGTAAGCCGCCCGCTGTTGTACAAAGTTGAGCAGTCCGTAGATGGTGTCGGGACCGCTGGTGATATTGTGGTACAGGTTCTGTTCGAAGTTCGCGTTGCTGTACATCTTATTCGGATCCGCGTAGACATCAGCCCGGATGAGGTTGGCCAGTTCGTCGATACGCTGCTGCATACTCGTTCCGTCAAAGCCCTCGTCCAACATCTCAGCCAGGTGGCAGAGATAATCGTTTTTGTATGATTCATTCTGCCAAAGTTTCGACATGAGGGGTCGCTGGGCAGGTAGTTGCAGATTAGGCAGCCAAAAGGGATCCATTTGCAAAGGGTCCTCAGCAAATGATATACCATATAAAAAACGGCCAAATGTTTCGTTAGTATCCCAATGAATATGTGTTATCTGGCCGGTATCATCCCGATCGTAGAGGTAGTAGTTATGTGCTGATCCGTTGTAGGAATCCAGGTTCACAAACAGATTGTTCAGAGCCAGCGCTGCCAGGGCAGTGTCAACGTCGAAGATGGGTTCGAGCAAGTCTGGGAAATCGTTTGGGAGCTCATTATTCAGTACATTAATAAATTCAACCAGGTCCGAATAATCGTTTTCCTCCTCATTGGTTTTCAACTGGTAATGATCATAATACGGTTCAGGATCCGAACCGAGCCAGGTTAGATCGGAACCAAAATTTGCCTGGGGACCGCTGGCGTCATCGCTGGCTTCCCCCTTGAACAGGTTGCCGTCCTCATCATTGCCGAATTGGCTTTGCACAAACGTCTTATCTACCTGTTCAATGGCGGTGTAAAGGCCCCAATATACATCATTGATATAAACCCTCGTATGTACTGCCCGGATGGCAGGCACAAAACGCCCTGCGAAATCGAGGAACAACTTCTCGCGGAGTAAGGTGGGGTCCTTGAAGCCGTTGTTCAGATTGAGTTTTTTCAAGCCATAAAAAGTAAGCTCGTCGTTACCTTCATCATATTCGTCAAAGTCGATTTTGATTGACTTCTTGACCCCCGGCGACCTGAAGGAGGAGTTCCCCTTGAAGCGCACACCTACGGGATTCATTACCATATCGCCGTACTCAAACCTGGCCGGAAAATATGGGTCGTCCGGGTCATTGGCGTGGCTCTCATAAAGGGTGTTGTACCAATCCGGATCATCAAAATAGAGCCGGATTTCGTGAACATAGCTGTCATCAAAAAAGGTGTCCGCCTCATCGGCCAGGGGGGTGTAGGCTTGGTTGTTGCCCGCATTGAATTGGACGGGCAGCGCCGGTGAGGCTTGGGGGTTATGGGCAGCGTCCGCAGTTGGGCTGACTGGCCCAAGCAAAATGATTATCAGCACCAGGTATCGCAGAAGTCGAGAAAACATGAGTTCCTCCTGGAAGTTGGGTAAAATTATCTAAACGTCTATAGGATAAGCAAGGGTTGTTGTAAAATGATTATCAAAATGTAAAAGTAATGTAAAATATCAAGTGCGGCCGGTCAACGATTTGTTGGTGCTGGCGTAAATTCATTCCGACTCAGAGTAAATGAACTCAATGTAAACTCTAAAGAAAAGGAGAAAATATTGATTTTTTGTACCAAGTTGTACAAATAGTATTGATACTGACACATAACTGTGGTATACTTGGTTAAATAAGCACCCCTCATGGGGATGAGGGGTATTCATACATTCGGCCAGGTCACAACAACCAAGTTCCATATTCAATCGCTTCTTATCCGGCTACAACCACGCTGCCTGGTCAAAAAGGCAGCGTTTTTAGTAATTATTCACCTGCTCTTGCCGGACCACAGTCCGGCAGCCGTTGGGGGTCTGGATGAACAAATTTGCCCCCCGGCGGACTGTGGTCCGCCTTGAGCAACGGCGAATAATTACGAAACCACCACAACGCCCGAGGCGTCAGAATCATGGCTGAAAATGTCGCCTGCCCTGTGGGTTGGTCGTTCGTTGTTGGTCGTTATTATTAAGGAGATGTCAATGTCAGATAAACCGGTCAGTCTGCGAGACTTGATTTACTGGGTTAAACAGGAACTCCTTTCTGAGGAGGCCCAGCAGGAGGATCCCGTACCGCTTTTTACTATTGACGAAGTCACGGTGGAAATCAATTTTGTAGTGGAGGGGACGCTAAAAGGTGGGTTTAGTGCCCTGAAGATTGTCGAAGCCGGCAGCGAAGTCTCGGAACAGCGGGTACAGAAAGCCACCGTCAAGTTGACCCCGATCCTGGAGCGGGAACAGCTTATTGACGAAATGGTTGCTGCAAATCCCCAGATCATCGAGGTAGTCAAAAGCAACGCGGTCAAGGCCATTCTTAAAGGTAGAACGCAAGCAGAGGAAACTGCACCTCCCCGGTAAGTAGAAGATGAGCCAGCCCATAAAACTGACCCTGCGCCAAATCAACGCCAAAGAAGGTATGGTCATCCTTCATTCAGCCCAGGGACAGGCTGACCACCAATTTACCCTACCCTGGCTAGATGACCGGGAATGGAACGCCGTTTTTCTCTATCTGAAAGCCTTTAGACCATATCGAGAAACCTGGCCCAAAGGCGCTGTCGTCGAAACGGCGGCAAAATTACGGTTGGCGGCCAAGGATGGCACCCCCTCCCGCCAGCGAGTCGAGCGCATTGGCCGGTTATTGTATCAAGCCGTGTTTGGCGAGGGCAAATGTGAGCGACTCTTCCAACGGGCCTTTCACAGTTATCAAGGCAACCCACCCCTCATCGAGCTACATTTTCCCGATGCCGGCAGTTATCTCCAGACCTATCCCTGGGAGGTGCTGCACGACGGCGACGAGTTCCTGTTCGACTCCCTGCGAGCCTCTTTGGTGCGCTACGTTGATTTTGGCCAGCCCCTGACCCCCCTCATGCTTAAGGACAGGCTGAATCTCCTCCTGGTAGACCCCCGCCCCAACATGCCCCAGGTCTACCCTGACTTACCCGTTTTGGACCGAACTACGCTGAAAAATCTGCTCGCTGAAGCCAGCAGTCAAATCCAGGTCCGGGATTTGGACTCCGCTTCCGCCCCAGCCTCCACCTTTGCCCAACTGGCCCAGGCCCTCAATCAATTCTACCGGAACATCCACGTGGTTCACCTTGACGCCCACGGCGAGTATGGGGTGTTGTGTGATGAGTGTACGCAACTGAGTTCAGCCGGAGCTAAAACGTGCCAGCATTGCGGCTGGACCTTTCCACCGGAGCAGAAAGCGCAGGGTTACGTGGCTTTTGCCCAAACAGATGACAATCTGGAGTGGGTCAGTGGGCCAAAGTTGGGTAAAGCCCTGCTGAATCGGGATATTCAGTTAGTGGTGTTATCGGTCTGTGACTCTGGCCTGACCGGTGGGAGCAGCGCCTTTAACAGTGTGGCCGGGGCTTTGGTCAAGCAAGGCATTCCGGCGGTGGTGGCTATGCAGTTTCCGGTAGAGGTCAATAGCACCCGAGCCTTTGTGGCCAGTTTTTACCAGACTTTGCTGAACAATGCTCCTTTGACCCAGGCCGTAGCGGCGGCTAAAACCAGCCTGCTGGATATTGAGGATGCCTGGTATCGGCCTGTATTATACTTGCGCACCGACCCGGCTAATATAGAGGGCCGAATTTTTGAGGCCGAGATAACTTACCCAACTTCCACACCTGATCCATCTCCTCCTATACATATGGACCTGCCCGCCCCTTACCATCGCCCGAATGAGATATCTGATGATAGAGGAAACAAACTGATCAGCAAGATAACCTTGAGTGCACCATCTTCATCGCAAGAGCCGAAGCGAAAAAGTCGAAAGCGTTCTTACTTAATCGCCGATAACCTGCCTAATATCAAAATTTCATTCGACTTTCTTCTTGAAGAAACAGAGGGGGAACAAGACTGGGGCGGTATTCGGCTTCGAGGCGGAGAGGCAGAGGGAACAGGATACCTGCTTATTGTTCGCAGGGATGGCCGGGTGGAAATTGTTTCACCAGAGGGAATTCTGGCTCAATATATGTTTCCTCACACGTCGGAGAAAATCCATTTTGAAATCACCCTGGTTAATACACAAATTTCAGTAAAATTAAATGGCGCTGAAATTCTGCGGAGTAACACAGCAAGTCGGTACCTGGATATTGGTGGGGTCTCTCTCGTAGTGCGTAGAGCAACCGCCACATTTAGTAATATCCAGATCGAACCGATTCATTTCGATACGAAAAAGCCCCAGGTGTCTGGCCTTTCTCCTACGCCAGAGGTATCCGGGCAGCCTAATACTAGTAAACTTCGCCGTCAGCTTAATCAGGTGTTTGATGATGCGGAGTTGGATGCCTTCTGTATGGACAACTTCCCCCAGGTATACGACAAATTCAGCCGGGGGATGCGAAAGGATGAGAAGATTACGTTGTTGTTGGATTATTGTCGACGTGTGCCGGAATGCTACCAAAGGTTATTGATTGTATTGGAGGAACAGCGTAAATGACCCACTCTCCACAACCTTACAACACTTCTAAAATCCGCAGATTGCTCAATCTTGCCTTTGATGATTCAGAGTTGAGAGCTTTCTGTATGGACTATTTTCCAAATGTCTACGACAAATTCAGTGAAGGAATGCGAAGAGACATCAAGATTAACTTGCTTCTCGACCACTGTCGTCGTAATCCAACTAACTTTGACAAGTTGCTAGATATTATGCGTAAAAATAAAGATGATCTATTTACACAATACGAACCTTATATTGTGTCTGATCAACTAGTCTCCAGGACAATAATTAGTAGAGCCCCTGTTGAATTGTTTGCAGAGCTTGTAGAATGGAAATTGATCCACAATGAGTCTCAAATATTGTTAAATGTACTGGATATTCCTCTAGGTTATCTAACGGCCTATCGCTTCAAGCCTGACCCGGAGAGGCTTGATGATGCTGGTTACAAATGGCAAGAATTGTGTGTTCCTAAGTTAAGATCAGTTCCCGACAAATGGAATCTTCAATATGCCTATACTTATGTCTTCTATGACCTCCAAAATCAAATCTCGAGTTTGGATAAGATTACAAGATATTTGATGCAAACAGATATTCGAAAACCAGAATTCAAGATAGTTTTCTCTCAACTTGCAGAGCTTAGAGGCATTCTCTGGGATGTATTAACTGCTGCAGACAAGAGAATAGGGGCGATAATAGAAGCACTACACCCTATACTTGGAGAATAATTCCGTGACAGAACTTTTTACACAACTAAAAGATCAATACGATAGATCCAGGAAAGAATTTGAGCAGCTTGAGCAAAAAGATGTTCTTACTCAAGCACAAAAGTTGCTCAGTGAAATCAGAGAGGCTGGCAAATTTATTGTCGATCCGGAACAGCGAAACATTCTAACCAATATCGCTCGCGATCTGGGAGAAATAATTTTCGATGTTTCAGACCTCTATCCATCTGTACGGCTTAAGCCCATTGAAGCTATCAATGTCTTACCCAGAGATATTATCCTCTCTGAGGATGGTCACATCATCCCTGATGACGAAACCTTACATTCACCACTGCCAGAGTTCGATCCAAGTATCCTCGACAAATTAGACACACCCAAGGGGGCGGTCAAGCTACGCAGCAAGTTTTACATAGAACGTAAGGCCGACGCTATACTTAGACACGAGGTGGTGCAACCAGGCACTACGACTACAATTCGTGGTTCCCGTCAAGTCGGTAAAAGCTCCCTATTGATCCGTGGTATATACCACGCCCGTAGAAAGGGGGTTAAGCCTGTAGTGCTTAACTTACAGAGTTTTGGCAGTGATCAATTAGCTTCGCCTGACATCTTTCTACGAGAGTTAGCCGAGTTAATCGTCCGGAAACTTGGACTCGATGTTGCAAAGGTGGAGAAGTTTTGGCAAGGTACATTGGGTCCACATAACAAACTCTCTTATTTAATTGAGGATTATGTTCTGGCTGAAATTGACACCTCCATCATCTTGGCATTGGACGAAGTAGACTTCCTGCTGCAAACATCCTACGCTAAGGATTTCTTTGCTATGCTACGTGCCTGGCACGAAAAGCGTCCCTTGGAGGAAGCCTGGGATCGTCTCAACCTAGTCATGGTCATCTCCACCGAACCCTATATGCTCATCTCCAATGTGATGCAATCACCATTCAACGTGGGTACCTTCATCTACCTGGAAGATTTCGACCAGAATCAGGTTTTTGAGCTTAACCGGCGACATGGCTCGCCAGTAAAAGAGCCTGACTTTCCCAAGTTGATGAAGTTATTGAGTGGTCACCCTTACCTCACCCGTCAAGCTCTGTACACGCTGGTCACTGAACAACAAACTTGGGCTAACCTGAGTCGTGTGGCCCCTACGGAACAAGGACCTTTCAGAGAGCATTTATGGCATTATTATTCACTTCTCCAAGAGGATCAACGTCTGAAAGCAGCACTAAAAGAAATTATTCAGTCTAATCGTTGCTCAGATGAAATGGCATTGGTACGTTTATTGCAGGCCGGCCTGGTCACAGGCCGGGGAGATGTTCACACCTGTCGCTGTGATCTGTACAGACGCTACTTTGCGGATAAGCTATGACGAATATAGACGGGACACCCTCAAAGTTTTTTGTTACCGGGGGTAATCTGGAGGTTGACGCCCTCTCTTATGTAAAGAGATCAGTAGATGATGAACTGCTTAACTTGGTCCTGGCCGGGGAGTTCTGCTATGGGCTAACGGCCCGCCAACTGGGTAAGTCAAGTCTGATGGTCCGCACGGCCCAACGTTTGCAAACCCACGGCGTTCACTCTGTCATCATTGACCTGACCACCATTGGCAGCGATGTCAGTGTTGAGCAATGGTACCTGGGACTGCTGACCCGTCTAAAGAGCCAGTTAAACTTAGCGGCAGATTTGGAGGCCTGGTGGCAGAAACGCGCCACTCTGGGCTCGGTACAACGCTTCCTGACTTTTCTGCATGACGTAGTGCTGGCCGAAATTGAGGGTCCAGTGGTGATCTTTGTGGATGAGATAGATACCACCCTGAATTTGAGTTTTTCTGACGATTTTTTTGCTGCCATCCGTTTTATTTACAACGCCCGTGCCACGGATTCTATTTACCAGCGGCTAATCTTCGTCCTCTTTGGGGTAGTCACTCCCAGCGATCTGATCAAAGATCGCAGCCGGACGCCCTTCAATATCGGTCACCGGCTTGATATCCGTGAGTTTAGTCGAGCCGAGGCCCGAGTGCTGCAAGAGGGGCTGCAAGCCGTTTACCCGGAGCGGGGCGAGGCCATCTTGGACCGCATCTTTGACTGGACCTATGGCCATCCTTATCTGACCCAGAAATTATGCCGCCAGGTGGTCGAGACAGACAACCGGACCTGGACCGACGCCCAGATCGATCAACTGGTCGAAAAGCTGTTTCTGTCTGACGAGGCCTGCACCGAAACCAATCTGCAATTTGTGCGAGACAACATCCAGGCCCATCCCCAACGAGGCCGGTTATTGACTCTTTACCGCCAGGTGCATACGGGACGAACGGTGGCGGAGGACGAACGATCAATTGAGCAAAACCGGCTGAAGCTCCTGGGACTGGTGCGAGTTGAAAAGGGGGTGCTCAAAGTTCGCAATGAAATCTATCGGCAAGCCTTTAATCTGGCCTGGATCAAGGCTAATACCCCTTCCGAGTGGACCTGGCAGATTATCGTCGTCTCGGTCATAGTGATCGTTTTGTTGATTTTGGGTATCGGCTTCGTTCTCTACCAGCAGAAACAGCAGACCATCGAGGCACGAGCGACAGCAGCAGCCGAAGACTTTCGCCTTCCCAGTGCCGAGGTTCGTCTGGACAGTCTGGCCCAACTTCTCGACCTGCCCGGCTACGAAGATGACGCCCGCTGTATGTTTTTTGAACTGGAACCAACTGAGCAACGGGCCATATTTAACCTGGCTAACCCCCAGGCCGTAGAAGAACAGCTAATCACCGTTATCAAGGGTTTGTACACGGACCCAAGAATGAACGAACAAGGTGCTCAGCTATTGCAGGCAATGGTGCAACCTCTATCTGCATTGCCCGATACGGACGACTACACCATCAAGAATCTAGTCAGCGAGCTTGACAGTTGGTCACAAGGCCGAGAACATCACGCTCGGGGTGAGTATCAACAGGCCCTCATTGCTTATGATGCCGCCATTAGCCTGAATAACGAGAATCCGGGGACGCATTTTGACCGGGCTCTGGCTTACGCTGCCTTGGACAGGCCAGAACAAGCACTGGCTGACCTGGAAACCGTATTGAGCCTGAATGAAGCGTGGCAGGAGCAGGTGCGGCAAACCGTGATAAGGGATGGCCGACTCTACGGGGCTTTATGGAACAAGAGAGAAACGTATCAAGTAATAGCTGCATTAGTACCTACGGCGATAGTCGAGTGGAAAAGAGATGATTTTTCGTCAGAACAGACGGGCTGGGACAATTACTCTTCGAATGTTGGAGCGACAGGCTATGAGAATGGGCAATATTTTACTGAATTATACCAAGATGTAACGTTTATTTCAGTATGGGGAGGCGCAGGAGGTAACTTTAAGGATGGTGTATTGCAAGTGGATATAGGACCACTTAACATAGGTAGTACTCAAAGTCAAGGGATTAGTTTCGGGGGGCGATTTGAATCAGAAGATAAGATGAACTATGCATTCGCTGTCAATGGGTCTGGCAATTGTCATTTCTTGGGGTCAGATTACTCGCGTTGGTATGTACGAGAGACCGGGAAA
The DNA here is from genome assembly GCA_034409055.1 of Anaerolineae bacterium. Lineage (GTDB taxonomy): Bacteria > Chloroflexota > Anaerolineae > 4572-78 > J111 > DAOUMU01. Next base: position 34,403 of record DAOUMU010000124.1, on the reverse strand, counting down.
GTTATTGATTTTACGCACGTATTTCATACAGTGACTGTAGTTATTAGGGATGGTCAAGCTATTGGGTATGTGGATGATACGTTTTGCGCTCAGTATACAATGCCTAACTACGAACCAAGCTATGTGGGTGTAGTAGCTTCAGATCCAGAAGGCAAAGGGAAATTATATTTCGATAATTATCGCATTTTTCAGTTCCAATGAGTTTTGGTTAATTCCTAATCAAGAAAATTGTTGCTCTAGCCGGACCACAGTCCGGCGGTCCAGAGCGCGAACTATGGTCCGCTGAGAGCAGAAAGGGTTTTTCTCTGAAACAACAAGATTTTTTGCCGCTCTGGCCAGACCACAGTCCGGCGACCCGGAACGCGGATTGTGGTCCGCTCAAAGCAAAAGAGTACCAAGTGGAATACAGGTAATGTTTAGAGGCCCTTTGCATGTCGAAAAAGTCATTGCCGGTTTTCAGGGCGTTTTCTCGGTGTTTTACCGGGAATTACGGGCAAAAGCGGCAACGACTTTTTGGATAAATTGCTCTAAACGCTCCTTCTAAACATTCCCTGGAATAAGCTCCAGCCGGACCACAGTCCGGCGATCCGGAACGCGGATTGTGGTCCGTTCAAAGCAGAAAGGGTTTTTTCTGAAACAACAAGAATTTTTGCCGCTCTGGACCACAGTCCGGCAGTAAGGAGCGCGGACTGTGGTCCGCTGAGAGCAAAAGAGTACCAAATGAAATAAGCTCTAGCCGGACCACAGTCCGGCGACCCGAAACGCGAACTGTGGTCCGCTCAAAGCAGAAAGGGGTTTTTCTGAAACAACAAGAATTTTTACCGCTCTTGCCGGACTACAGTCCGGCGACCCGGAACGCGGATTGTGGTCCGCTCAAAGCAAAAGAGTACCAATGAGAACCAAAAAGTTACCAATTTGAACACAACACAGGAGACCGCACGATGACCACACGCTGGCGACCCGATTTTGATCCAAGTCATCTGTACTTTATTACCACAACTACTGCCAATCGTGTTCATATCTTTCAACGAGATATTGTCAAACGTCTCATCGTGGATGGACTATATTTCGTCAGTCTCATGAACAAGGTCAGCCTCTACGCCTTTGTCATTATGCCCAATCACATTCACGTCATCATTCAATGCCCATCCGATTGTCCACCTAAAGATTGGACACGCGCTTTAAAGACCAGCGTAGCGCAGTTGATCATTCGGCAATATCAAGTTGAGAATAACCAGACGGCACTCGAAGCCCTGGCAGATATGGTTACTCGTCCCGATAGACAGAAATACAAAGTTTGGGAAGATGGGTATTTACCAAAAAACATTGTCGCCCCTGCTTTCTTGGAACAGAAATTGACCTATCTTCACAACAATCCCATACAGCCTCACTGGCAGTTGAGCGATACGGCAGAAGATTATCCCTGGTCGAGTGCCCGCTATTACTTGAAAGGGGAGCCGGCTATAATCCCGATCAAAGATGTGCGAGAACTACTGGTGTAAGATATCGTCGGACTGTCCCACAGGGAGGCAGCGGAGCTGCACAGGTCTTCGCACTGGTCCAGTGGGAGCAAAGAGTCAAGCATCACTCGATGTGGACCACAGCCATCCATCGCTCGACGTAGACCACAGCCATCCATCGCCGGACTGTGGTCCGGCGAGAGCAAAAAGCCAAGCATCACTCGATGTGGACCACAGCCATCCAGCGCCGGACTGTGGTCCAGCGAGAGCAAAAAGTCAAGCATCGCTCGACGTGGACCACAGTCCACGTCATCTATCGCCGGACTGTGGACCGGCGGGAGCAAAGGAACAAAGAGTAACAAATGAGCCATAGACAATCTTCCCAATTCTTCACCGTCGGCGGCGCCCTCCGCTCCGATGCTCCATCCTACATCAAACGCCCCGCAGACGACGAACTGTTCGACCGGGTTCTGTCGGGTGAATTCTGCTACATCCTCACCCCCCGCCAACTGGGCAAATCCAGCCTGATGGTCCGCACGGCCCGCCGGCTGCAAGAGCAAGGGATAAAAACCGCTGTGGTGGACTTAACCCAGATTGGCAGCGCCGAAATCAAGGCCGAGCAGTGGTACCTGGGCTTGTTGACCGAACTACAACGAAAACTGAAACTGTCGGTAGAACCGGAAACCTGGTGGCTAGCCCATGCCTCATTAGGCCGGGTGCAGCGTTTTACCGATTTCTTACGCAACGTCATTCTCCAAGAAATTAATGACCAAATTGTGATTTTTATTGACGAAATCGACGCCACCCTCCAACTTGACTTTACCGACGATTTCTTTGCCGCCATCCGGGCTATGTACAACGCCCGGGCCAATGATCCAGAATTCAAGCGGTTGACCTTTGTCCTGCTAGGGGTGGCCACCCCTTCTGATCTGATTAAAGACCGTACCCGAACTCCCTTAAACATTGGTTACGATATTGACCTACAGGAGTTCAGCCGGGCTGATGCAGCGGTCCTACAAGCCGGGCTTGAGGCAGTATATCCTGACCAAGGGGCAACCATTCTCAAACGTATTTTTCACTGGACCAGTGGTCATCCCTACCTAACCCAAAAACTCTGCCGGTTAACCGTGGAGACAGAAAATGAAACCTGGGATGAGGAACAGATTGATGCCTTGGTACGTAAACTGTTTCTGTCACAAGAGGCCCAGAGGGAAACCAACTTACAATTTGTGCGAAATGGGGTGCAAACTAGTCCTAATCGCCGTCGCCTGCTGAAACTTTATCGCCAAGTGTACGAGGGAAAAACAGTTACGGATGACAAGCGAACCTTAGATAAGAACCGCCTGAAACTGTTGGGTTTAGTTAAGTCCGAACACGGGATACTCAGAGTACGCAATAAAATTTACAAAAATGTCTTCGATCTAGATTGGATAAAGGATAACACCCCACGTGACTGGCCTCGCTATATTGCTATTGCTTTAGTTGCTATAGTTATGTTGCTTGTTGGCATTTTCTGCTACCTTACCTATATCAGTTCAGAACAAGTCGATGCCTCTCAAGCCGAAACCTTCATTGATAATTTCCTGCATACAACCAGTCCAGACATACGTGTGACGAACTTGTCTAACTTGTTTCGCATTCCCGGTTTCGAGGATCGGTCAAGAAAATTGTTCTTCAATGAAATCGCATTTGAGGAGCAAGTGGCGCTATTGGGGAAAGCGAACACCCAGGTCCTCGGGAATCGCTTGATAATTATTGTAAAAGGTCTGTATACCCACATCGATGATAACCCAACCGCCAATCAACTGCTGCAAGTGATGGCCCGGACATTGCGCAAAGTTGAGAGTGATGAAGCGACTAACTTGGCCACTGAAATCGACCAATGGTTGAAAGGACGAGAGTTTGCGGCTCGGAAAGATTTTGCATTTGCTCTTAGTGCGTATGATACGGCAATCGATTTAAATCCCGACAATATCGGTACTCGCTTTGATCGAGCTTTGGTTTATACCGAGTTAGATCAGTACGATAAAGCTTTGGCAGATTTCGATGCTGCACTAGCAATAGTTAACCGAGCTCCACCAACACCAACACCGACTAGGACATCAACTCCAAGATATACAGCCATACCTATCGAAACACCAATTGCATTATCACCTGAAACCACTCCTACTTCTACACCTGAAATCACTCCTACTCCTACACCCGCAACAACAGCTTCAACATCTATATTGCCTGTTCAAAGATTTACCAGTTCCAAGCAAATAATTGCTCGTATTGAGGCAATAATTAGTCAAAGCAATCCTCTACGGTATGCATTGCTTATAGGTAAGTCTCGTTATCCCAATCTGTTTCAGACAATTCAAGTGACTGCCGTAGATGTAACAACTGTCACACCTACGGTTTTAACCACCACTCCCACGCCAACTTACACTCCGACTCTTATTTCTGAAACGGTTTCAGCCGCCACTCCCACTTCAACTCCAACTCCTATTTCTGAAGTAGTTTCAGCCACCCCCCCTACTCTACCATCAACTTCAACTCCCGTTAAGACTACATTTACACCTACGCATACACCCACATCTACGCCTACCCCGACTTACACGCCAGCTCCAATGCCTATCACTGGCATCGTGACAATCGAGAATTTAAACGTTCGTTGGGGACCAGGTACCGATTATGGATACGTGGGTGCTGTCTACAAGGGGGATGAGGTTATCATTTTAGGGCGTAATCCAAGCCAGAATTGGCTGAAAGTTGTAACGCCCGATAAAAGAATAGGCTGGGCTTCAGCCAAATATATCGAAACGCTGGCTGATATTGGCAGTCTACCGATCGTTCTTGCCCCGCCACCACCTTCTATCCCCGTGGCCTTGGTTATCCAGGGTTCGCTTGATTTTAACCGGGAGATTGATATCGAAGGTCGCAGTATTCCCGGAAAGTTAAGTTCCTATGAGGAGCATTGGTACACTTTTGAGGAGAGTGATCCAGTAACTGTTGTCATTTTTATGTTTAAGCCTAATATTAATTTCTATGGTGATGGTTTCATAGGGTACAATGTAGAATTTTTCCTCCACGATGAAAATCAAATCCCTGTTTGGCCACCGGGAGATGCAGACTCATTAGTAAGTATAAATATAGGGGCCGGTACGTATCCTGGTCGTGATCGAGATGGAGATTTAAGTACTGGTGAGTTGGTTTGGCGGGGGGGACCACTTGTGCCTGGCACCCGCTATTATCTCCGTTTTGTGAACAGAAGTTCAGAACCGATTGAATATTGTATAGCGCCAGGTGATGTATTTCATTGGAGTTGTCGTTAATTGTGCCAGATTCACATCAAGTAGCTTGGGGGCATCTCCCAAATTGTGACTAATTGAGTAGATTCGCCCGCAAATTATGGCAAATTATGACCCTTTGGGTACGATTCAAGTGTCTATCGGGGCAAATTCGGCGTATTTTATGGGTTTCATACCTCAACATAAGTGTTTTTAGAATATTTGTGCTCACAATTGAGATGCACCCAAGTAGCTTTGCAGTCTCACGATGGGCGGTATACAAAACAGGGCCACTCAAATAATGAGTGGCCCTGTTTGATTCAGAGTATCTCAAGCCAGGTGAATCACCACCACCGTTTCATCAAACTCGGCCTGGATTGCTCAAAGTGCGGCGCCGATAGCAAAGCGTTGGGCATGAGCTTCAATCTCGGAGATAGTTTGGTCGGTGATACTCAGATCGCCTGTTTCCACGTCAACGTCAATCACCCCCACCGGTCCAATCCGGCCCATCGAGCGTGAAGAAAGCACGACCGGCACTCGCCAAAATATCCCATTTTCGCGCAGCACCAGATCGGGCGTTTCACCATGCAGCAAATCGGCAATGTGGTTCCCCACAAAGACACTAACTCGCCGTCGTGCTGTCTCCGGAGTGACCTGAATATTGGCTGTATTCATAATAGCACCCAATCCGCCAGCCAGCGCCTCAAGTGGTGATAAAAACGACGGCCTGATGTGTCAGACCAGGCCAGGTCGTAGTAGTTCCAGGCCACAATCTCACCCTCATACTGCAAAGTCAAGGTAATCTGGTGGGGGGGCGTAGTGAGGTGGTGGGCCAACATGCCCACGGGCTGGACGCTATCCGCTGGCAGGTCAAGCCGTTGGGTGTGTACTAAGGCCTGGCCAATCTTGATTTGTAACTCACAGCCCTTGAACGCCGCTAAACCATCGTTGATGGCCCAAATCTCTGCCCGAAAAGTTTCCCCTGCTTGCCAGCGACGCCCGACGGGGAATTTTAAGCTGATTAGAAGCAGGTTATACCAGGCCGCCAGGCGCTCGTAAGCCAGCTTGGGCCGGCCAAAGTAATCGACGATGGCCCAACTGATGGCCGGCCACGGTTCGTTGAATTGCCACAGGCAGAGGCCGCCGGCTTGGCCCTTGCGGCGGCGCATGTGTTCGATGGCGGTTTGTAGGGCGACGGCCTGGGCGCGTTGGGAGGAGGAGATTTGGGATTGGGGAGTGGGGAGTGGGGAGTGGGGAGTGGGGGTGTACGTGTTACGTGCTGCGTGTGGCGTGTTTTGAAGATTGAACAGGGCAGCGTACCGGTCTAGCTTTGGGGGGTCGGCGTGGTGGGTTTGCCAGGCGGTGGTGGGGTCTGGGAGAGCGGCCTGGAGGGTGTCCGGGTGGGGGAGGGCTTGCAGGCCGAACTCGCTCAGGAAGGCGGCGGTTTCGGCCTGGTAGGTTTGGATGGGGGCCTGGCCGTGCCAGACGTGCCAGTTGTGGGTGTCGCGGCCCTGGTCAAAACTGGGCGAGACGGGGAGGAAGGGCCGGCTGCCGTCCTGTTGGCTGACGACGGTGGCCAGGGTGTCGAGCAGGGGGCGGTTGCGCCGCTGACTGAACTCATTGCCACCGCCCCAGACCACGACACAGGGATGGTGGCGAAGTTGGCGCACGATAGCCCCACACTCGGCCTCGACCCGGGCCAGATAGGCCGGTTGGCGGGGATAGGTCCCCAGGAACATACAGGCAAAGGGGAACTCTTGCCAGACCAGCAGGCCCAATTCATCGCAGCGGTCATAGAAAACCCGCTTCTCCCGCAGGCCGCCGCCCCATACCCGTAACAGATTAGCCCCACTCTGGCGGGCCAGGTTCAGCAAGCGGGTGTATTGGTCCGCGCGCAGGCGGCCGGGGAAGCTGTCGGCCGGGACCCAATTCAGGCCGCGAATAAACTCCTCCCGGCCGTTAAGGCTGAACCGCCAGTTTTGCCGGTCAACGGTGCGGATACCGGTACGGATGACCGTTTCATCCAGCAGCTCGCCGCCAGCCTCGACCAGCGTAATTTGCAGGTGGTACAGATGGGGCTGCCCCCGGTCCCAGGGCTGCCACAGGGCTGCTTCGGGTAAATGAAATTCCAACCGGTGAGACCTACGCCCGGCCGGTAAATCCAGGGGGAACCGGAAGGGACCAAAGCCGGTCCCCTGAAAATTGGCCGGTTTGACCTGCACCCGGACCTCGACCCGACAAGGCCGGTCGGCGTCCAGGGTTAGATCAAGGGATAGATTAGCGGGGGCAAAGGACTGACGGCTAACGGCTAACGGCTGACGGCTATCCACCTGTCCCCCCACCCTGGCCTCGGCGATGAAAACCGGTCCAGTGATGAGCAGGGAGACCTCGTCCCAGAGGCCCATGGTGCGGATAGGCGGAGCAAAGTCCCAGCCAAAGGACATCTGGCATTTGAGCGTGGCCGAGCGGTCGGGGTAAATACCGGCCCAACTGCCATACAACGGACCGGCCATTTTTTGCCAGAGCCGCTGCCACCAGGCCAACTGGCGGTGGGGTAAAGCACTGCTGCCCCACAGCCGGACAGCGACCTCTGCCTTTCCGGTTCGTAATGCGCCGGTCACTTCGACCACCTGGTGGGAAAACATCCCCTCGTGGCGGGTCATCTCTTGCCCATCGACAAAGATGGCCGACAGGTAGTCGATGCCGGCAAACATCAGAAAGGCTCGCCGTTCGGATGTCAGCGGGTCGAGCTGAATCTGACGCCGGTACCACCAATCCATCTCCTCCACCCACAGGCTCTCTTTATACCCCTCGGCAAAGGAGGGATCGGGAATACGGCCCAGGGCCAGCAAGTCGGTGCGCACGTTGCCGGGGACGGTCGCCGGTAACCACTCGGTTACGGCCGGTAAATCGTAGATGTTGGCGTCTGTGAAGCCCCGGCGCGGCACCTGGCCGAAATGCCAGTTGTCGTCGCCGAGGTTAATAGTTTGTCGAGGCATTATAACAATCCGGTGACAAATTGTGAGCAGTACAGCGCGGCGGAAATCTCCATACAGTCATCGTAACTGCCTACCCTCATGTCATTCCGAGGAGTGCAGTACCCAAAGGGCATAAACGACGAGGAATCCCCGAAACGTTGGCCCAAAAGAGGTCTACTTTACCAAAACCTTGGGGATTCTTCACTCGCTGCGCTCGTTCAGAATGACATAGATAGTAAGTAGTTACCAGTCATCGATGATTGTAACGTAATCCGCCCAAAAACTCAATGAACCGATGCTGCGTAAATCCGCGTTCTGGCTGAATTGTAAACATAGGCCGTCACCGGTATAATGAAACAAGGACACCTCATGGAAACCTTTAATCAACTCCTCAACCATTACGTTCAACGCCTGGGTATCAGCGATGCTGAGTTGGCCCGGGCGATTGGCGTGAGCCGGCAGACTATCTTTCGCTGGCGAGAGGGGCTCACCGCCCGGCCTCGCTACCGGGAAGATGTGCTGGTCATCGCCCGGAAGCTGCGCCTGACGCCGGCGGAGCGGGACAGGTTGTTGTTGGCGGCCGGCTTTCGACCGGAAGAAGTCAGGGCGCAGGAGAGTGGAGAAGGCGAAGAGGTAATCGGGCTTGATCTCGAAATACCGGCTGAAGCCTCGACTCCTGAAATGCTGGACAAGGGTCGGCAGTTCCTCCCCCAAGGGGTAGAAGACACCTCAACAGCAGTCAGCGAGTATGATGAAACACCGGCTGAAGTCTCGACTCCTGAAATGCTGGACAGGGGTCAGCAGTTTCTCCCCCAAGGGGTAGAAGATATCTCAACAGCGGTCAGCGAGCATGATGAAACACCGGCTGAAGCCTCGATTCCTGAAATGCTGGACGAGGGTCGGCAGTTCCTCCCCCCAGGGGTAGAAGATATCTCAACAGCGGTCGGCGAGTATGATGTTCAGCGTAGGGCTCTACTCGGGTCAACGGGCCGTTGGCTTTCATGGGGACGACTGTCAATGGTGGTTGGCAGCCTGACCTTGCTGGTTGTGGTCATTGGCCTGCTCCTCAACCGGTGGCTTCCTCAGAGCCAAACCACCGTAACCCCTGGGCCGACCTCGAGTAACCAAACCGCCTCGCAACTATCACAGATCGTTTCCCCCAGTAGCCGGGACATTTCAGCCATTACGCCGGCCCTGCCCGGTGAAACCGTGGTGTTGGTCACCCACTTTGCCAACTACGCCAGCAGCCAGGTGGGGTATAATGTGGCCGGTCGGCTGGCCGAGGCGCTTCAACGGGAGATTGACGATATCCGGCTGGTAGATATGCGCCTGATCATCTGGCCCGAGCCGGTGGGAGAGCGTGAGCAGGCCCTCCAGGTGGGCCGGACAGTCAGCGCTACCCTGGTCATCTATGGTCAATACGACGTGGGCCGGATTGTGGTTAGCTTTGCCCAGCCGGCCGATCAAAGCGAATTTGCTGACCCGGCTGTGCGGCGGCACGTGCTCGACGTGCAGGAGTTGTCGGCCACCATCAACAGTGACTTGCCCCAACAAGTACGCTCGCTGGCCCTCATGGCCCTGGGCCAGATCCATCTCAATCGAGGGCAGGTAGATCAGGCCCGGCCATTACTGGCCCAGGCCCGCTACAACTTGGAAAATGATCCTACGGTCGATGAGCAAACCTGGACCCTGGTCAATTTTTACCTGGGGGTGGCCTATCATCATAGTGACCCGCCTGATCTGGATGGGGCGATTGAGGCTTACACCCAGGCCGTGGAGGCCTGGCCTCAAATGATCTCCTCCCGCCTCAATCGCAGTGCGGCCTACGAGGCCCGTAAACAGGCCGGCGATTTGGCATTGGCCCTGGCTGATGCCGAGACCGTGATTGCGACCAGACCGGATTGGGCCCTGGGTTACAACAACCGGGCCTCCATTCGATTGCACCTGGGCGGAACTGAGAATTTGACGCTGGCCCTGGCCGACCTGGACAAAACCCTGACCCTGGAGCCGGTGCTGCCCGAGGCTTATTTTAATCGAGCCTATATCCACTATACCCAAGGCGCACCGGTCGCCGAGGTGTTCCCGGATTTGGAAGCGGCCCTGGCTCTGCGTCCAGACTATGCCACGGTGCTCAACATGCTGTGCTGGGGCTACGCGGTCGAACAGGAGCCAGAACAGGCTTTGCCCTATTGCCAGCAAGCAGTGGCAGCCGCCGATCCTCAACCCACCTTTCTGGACAGCCGGGGCCTGGCCTATGCCCTGCTGGGCGATTACCCGGCGGCCATCGCCGATTTTCAAGCTTACGTAGCCTGGTTAGAGCAGCAACCGGGCGATGACTGGCAGGAGGCCCTGGCCCGCCGCCGCGCCTGGATCGACATGCTGACGGCCGGTCAAAACCCCTTTACGCCTCAACTGTTGGCTGAACTGCGTCATGAATTTGGACCATAAGGTTTATACCTCGAATACAACTTTTGGTGGATGACACAACACCGGTTGATTGATATAATGGGCCTATCGGTTCGGCACAGTGGAATTTAGATAGCAAAAACATTAATCTTTCTTGACAAAGCCCTATTTTTTGGGTATGATGCAGCAATTTTTGTGTGCCGTTCGGTTACTGAACATCGTTAGTAAACTATGATGGAACTTACCCCACGCCAGCGGCGTCGCCAAAAGACTAAACAAGCCATCCTGGAGACAGCCCGAGAACTTATCACCGAAAAAGGGCTAGAGGGGTTTTCAGTACGGGAAATTGCCCGTCGGATTGACTACAGTCCGGCCGGTCTGTACGAGTACTTTGACAACAAAAACGAAATTGTGGCCGCCGTCTGGGCCGAGGGGGTTGAACGGCTCAATGCTTATCTAAACCAAGTACCGGCTGACCTGCCCCCCTCAGAACGCTTGTTGAGGTTGGGACTGGCTTATCTAGATTTCGCCCGTAACAACCCCGAGCATTTTATGCTGATCTTTACGACGCTGCCCTCTGGCCATGAGTCGTTTGTCGAACTGACTGAAGCGGACTCACCCTATAATATCTTGTTAGACGCGGTCCAGGCGGCCATTGAAGCCGGTGAGTTTAATCTGCCGGCCGAGCGTAGTTTGAATGAAGTGGCTTACAGCCTATGGGCAATTGTCCATGGTATGGCTATGTTACAACAGACCATTTTTCATCACTCGCCAGGTGATTTCGACACCGTCCATCGCTGGATGCTTGAGGTGTTTGCCAGAGGGCTTAGAGGGGAGTAGTAGGAAGTTGGTTGGTTGGATTGCAACTTTTTGTATGGCAGTTCGTATATCATGTTTGAAATTATTCAGCCTGGCAATATTTGGATAAGCAAACAATATAAAAATTTTGTTGATGGGTAAAAGGAGAAAAAGCAGCTATGAACCCAAAATCATCTCGTGGCTTTCGGACAACGATCAAAGTCCTGGCCCTGGTTCTGTTGGCGATTGGGCTTACGGCTTGTGGCTTGTTTGGTGGACAGGAAGAGCCTGAGCCGACCCCCGTTCTGGCGGTGCAGCAGCCCAATGTTGTTTCGGCGGAAGCCTTTGTCGTACCCCTCCAGGAAGCCGACCTGGCTTTTGAAGGGGGGGGACGCGTTGTCTCCATTGAAATAGAGGAAGGCGACACGGTCAGCAAAGGACAGATGCTGGCTAAACTGGATGACTCAGCCCAACAAGCCAGTTTAGCCAACGCTGAAGCTAACCTGGCCCAGGTCCAGGCCCAGGTGGAGACGGCCAAAGCCAGACTAGCCGAAGCCCAGGCCAACCTGGCCAAAGTGAAAGCCGGCGCCACACCGGAAGAAATTGCTCAGGCTGAAGCAAATGTAGCCAAGGCCGAAGCTGCTCTGGCCGAACTCCTGGCCAATCCTACCGCCGAGGATATTGCTCAAGCTGAGGCCAGCGTCGAAACGGCCCAGGCCCGACTGGCTCAGGTCTTAGCGGGCACGCGTGATGAAGATTTGCAGGCGGCTGCGTCGTCGATGTTACAGGCCGAAGCCAAGGTGCGCCTGGCCCAGGCCGATTACGACAAATTTGTCTACGGTGAACCGAACGTAGCTGAACCCTATGGGGTAGCCCTGCAGCAGGCCACCCTGGAATATGAGCGGGCCCAAGCCGAATACAACAAGCTCTTAAACGGGGCCACTGATGAGGAGATTGCGGTGGCTCGAGCCCAACTGCGGGAAGCAGAAGCAGCCCTGGACAAAGTATTAGCCGGGGCAACGGCCGAGCAGATTGCCCAGACTCAGGCCGAGGTAGTCAGGTCTGAACAGTCGCTGGCCCAGTTGGAAGCCGGGGCGACGGATGAAGACATCGCCGTCGCTGAAGCAGGTGTTGGGACGGCTAAAGCCGATGTGGAGGCTGCCAACCACAGTGTAGCGCAAGCCGAGGCCAACAAGAAGTCAGCCCAGGTTGAAGTAGATAAAACTAACCTGACAGCCCCCTTTGATGGTACCATCAGTGCCGTCAACATTGATCCTGGCGAGATTGTACAGACTGGGGCCACCATTATGTCCCTGGGTGATACCAGCCGCTGGCAAATTGAAACCGACGATTTGACCGAAATTGATATCGTCGGGGTCCAGGAAGGAGCCAAGGTACAGATCAGTGTGGATGCCCTGCCCGGCGAAGAATTTGAGGGAACAGTGGTGCGTATCACGCCCAAATCCGAAACAAAGGCGGGTGATGTGACCTACACCGTGCTGATTGACATCACCAAGGGGGATACATCACGCTTACGCTGGGGGATGACCACCTTTGTGGATATTGAAGTTGAACCGGAGTTGTAGGTAATGAAAAAGAATGTAATTATTTATCTCATCCTGATGGTAAGCGTTGTGTTGGGCCTGTGGTCCGTCACCTCTTCGTCGGCCCAGGCCCAACGAGAGGATCTGGATACTCTTTTGGCCCGGGCAGCAGCTAAGGGATTTCTGGTTACCCTGACCCGCCCGGAACTGTCCGACACCATGCATTTCTATCTCCTGGAGAACATAGACGACGACCTTCTGGCCGAGTTGCAGGCCCCGGCGGTGGAAAGCTTTGAAATCATTGGAACCGACTGGATCAGTGACGTGACCTACCAGGTAAAAGTGATCTTGCAGCCCGGTGATCGAGAAATCGCGGTTTACACCGGCAAATACAACGGTCGCTGGCGGGTAGAGGGCATTGACCTGCCGACCGGATCAGTGCCCGGTTCTGAACCGGCCGGTGCGGGTGAAGCTACCGTGGCCCCGGTCAGCAGCGGGGTGACTCCCGTCCTCAACAACGGTTCCGGCCAGTTGGTTTTCCAAACCGAGAGTGGGGGCGACATTTACCTGATCAATGCGGATGGCACCGGCCTGCGCCGGATTACCCACGGAATTGACCCGCAGTTGTCCCCGGATGGTCGCCAGATTGCCTTCACCCGCTGGGAGCCTCGTTACGAACTGTTTACGATTAACGTGGATGGCAGTGGGGAACGGGCCTGGACTCAAGGCTGGCGGCAGATGAAGTCCCCCACCTGGTCGGCTGATGGCTCAAAACTGATCTTTAGCTGGCAAAATGGAGGGAGGTTGGAGCCTGAACAAGTTCGGATCAGTCTGGCAGAAGCTGCCCAAGACGATGACCCGGTTCGGGTACCCCGCCATGCAGTGGGTGTCGAGATCGAAGACGGTATCCTGAAATATACCATTCCGGCCGATACCTACTGGTTCTTGAAACAAGTCGACCTGGCCACCGGTCAGTTCAGCGACTTGCTGACAGAGCGGCACAGCTATGGTCCCACCGGACATCCCAGCCAGGCCAACCAGGTCATCTACAAGAGCAACACCGGTATTGCCCTGAATAACACCGAAACCGGCGTGGATCAGGCCGTGAGCACCGACCACCGTGACCATACCCCGGTGATCTCACCGGATGGACAACGAGTGGCCGTGTCGTACTGGCAAGACGGGCACTGGGAAGTACACACGATGAACATCGATGGCAGTAACCGGCAGCGGTTGACCAGTACGCCGATCACGGTCATTGCGGACAAGGCTAAACTGGAGAGCAAGGAAGTGATGGGCCAGCAACGATTGGTGGTCGGTGAAAACCCGTGGTGGAACAATGCCGCGCCGATCTGGTCGCCGGATGGGAGCAAGATTGCCTTTGTCACGGATCGGCGGGATAAGTGGGAAATCTGGATCATGAATGCCGACGGTTCCGAGCAGCGACCGATGTTCGCCAATGGTGCCCTGGACGACCTCACCTTGAACTATGCCGGTGTTGACGAGCGGATGCTCTCCTGGCGATGAGTCGGGTGTCAGGTGTCACCTATGATCCAATCACGCAACACACAACACGTAACGCGTAACACGCAACACGTTTCACCAGATCACTCTTGTCCTGGTATCAGAGGAGTTTTTTATGAGTACGAGTAAACGAGTAGCCATTCTAACTGGTGGCGGCGATGTGCCTGGTCTGAATATGTGTCTCAAAAGCCTGATTTATCGGGTGATTGATGTGGGCTTTGAGCCGATTGGTGTGCGCAAGGGGTGGGAGGGGTTGATCAATTATAACTATCACGATCCCACCACCTATGGCGAGCATTTTATCGAGTTGACCAAAAACATGGTTCGCCCCATTGACCGTACGCCTGGTTCTTTTCTGCACTCTTCCCGAATTAACCCCCTGGAAACTCTCCCCAGACAGGTTCCTAAATTCTTACGGGAAGTAGGTACCAAAACCCAGGACCTGACTAATCATATCAAAGAGGTGGTTGAACGGTTGGGCTACCGAGCTTTGATCGTCATTGGCGATGACGATATGCTGCGCTACGCGGCCCACCTCAGTCAGGAAGGGGTGCCCATCATCGCCATTCCGAAAACAATTCACAATAACATCTATGGCACAGACTATACCATTGGCTTCAGCACCGGCCTGGCCCGGGGCGTAGCTTTTATCCATGAGTTGCGCGCCCTGGCTGGTTCGCGGGAGCAAATTATTGTGGTCGAGACCTTTCGAGTCAACTCCGGCTTGAGTTCCCTGATGGCCGCCTTTTTGGCAGGCGTGGATCGAGCCATCATTCCTGAAGTACCTTATAACCCGGCGAGATTGGCTAGCCTGTTGATGCAAGACAAACACTTGAATCCCAGCAACTATGCTGTGGTCACGATCAGCGACGGCTCACGCATTGAGCCGGACAAAATCCTGGAATACACCCCTCACCTCTCGCCACGCAGTAAATCAGAGGTGTTGCAGTTGATGACCGAAGAAAAGGCCAAAGAGGCGCAAGCCGAGGATGAATTTATCCTGGATGAAGTGTTGGAAATCGGCAGCAGTCTGAGTGGCAGCGGGATGGTCGTGGCTGAGTTGCTAAACCACCTGACCGGTGAAGAGGTATTTCTCCAATCGCTGACCTACCTGCTCCGAACCGGCCCGCCAGACGGGCAGGACCTGTTAGGAGCCACCAACTTTGCCATTCTGGCCGCTCGGCTGTTGCAAGAAGGTAAATTTGGTCGAATGACCGCTTATCAACAGCGCTACAACTTGACCGATGTGGACCTGAATATCGTTACCCAGGGAGTACACGGCGTGGATGTAGACGAGATGTATGACGTGGACAATTACAAGCCCAAGGTCAATCTGATCTGGGCCGCCCTGGAGGGGTAAGACTGAGCATCAGTAGATCCAATTTTGTGCTCACGATGGGTCCGTGACCCGTCGTCGCATCGCCGGTCATGGACCGGCTTGGAGCATTAAATTTGGATCTGCTGAGCATAGTAGATAAAAAGAACAGAGAAACACATTTCATATCTCATATTCCACTTCTCATATTCCATATCCCCCCTTCATCCCTCGTCGTACAAGTGGAGGTCAATCAATGAAACTGTTTGGTAAAAAGAAAGAAGATGAAAACGGCTACCTGGTTCAGATAAAAGACGTGGTAAAAAGTTTTAAGGTGGGTGATAGTGAGATCACTATTTTGAAGGGGCTCTCTTTTGACGTAAAAGAAGGCGAGTTTGTCTCCATTGTGGGTCCTTCTGGCAATGGTAAATCAACGTTGCTTAACATGATTACCGGTATCGACCGCCCCACTGCGGGTGAAGTGATTGTCACCGGACGCGAAGTACACAAAATGAGTGAGAACAAGCTGGCTGCCTGGCGAGGCGAATACGTGGGCATCATCTTTCAGTTTTTCCAGATGCTGC
Source organism: Anaerolineae bacterium (assembly GCA_034409055.1). GTDB lineage: Bacteria > Chloroflexota > Anaerolineae > 4572-78 > J111 > DAOUMU01. Next base: position 18,522 of record DAOUMU010000124.1, on the reverse strand, counting down.
CAGCGCTCAGCCTACTGCAAAATGTCATCTTGCCCATGGACTTTGCCAACAAATACAAACCCAAAGAGCGTCGAGAGCGGGCGATGCACCTGCTGGATATTGTTGGCCTGGCCGACCAGGCCGGCAAACTGCCCAGTATGGTTTCCGGTGGGCAGCAGCAGCGCGCCGCCATCGCCCGCGCCCTGGCCAACGACCCTCCCTTGATGGTGGCTGATGAGCCAACCGGTAATCTCGACTCCCGAACTGCCGGTGATGTTTTTGATCTTTTTAACGAGTTGGTCAGTCAGGGCAAAACTATGCTGATGGTCACCCACGATAAAGAGTTGGCCAGGCGCGTACCGCGCGTGGTCGAAATTACCGACGGCAAAATTACCCGGGATGAGTACGTGGGTGGCGTTACCTGGACCGGCTACTAAATTTATCTCTCTCGTAGAGAGGGCATCCCTATGCCCGACCCCGCATGGGGGTGCGGGGCTCAAAACTTAAAACTAATATGAGCGTTATCTGGTATAAAATCTGGTCTGATCTGTGGGATAACAAAGTTCGCACCCTGCTGGTGGTGTTGAGTATTTCTGCCGGCGTTTTCGCCATCGGAGCTATCTTTGGCATGGTCGATCAATTACTGACCGGCATGGATGAAGCCCATCAGGCTACTTTTCCTTCCCACATCCAGATGTATTTGACGGATCGCATCGACGAAGATACCGCCATCCGCCTCAAATCGATTGACGGGATGGAAGATATCGAGGTCATGAATGAAATCACCGTGCGCTACAAACTCGACCCGGAAGCGGAGTGGAAACGCGGTAGATTGGTCATGCGAAAAGATTACACCGATCAAACCTATGATACCCTCCAGTTGAAGGAAGGGGACTGGCCCAAGAAGGACGAGATCGGGATTGAGCGACTTTCCAGCCAATATTTTGGCATTGATATGGGGGATAAGGTTATCTTTGAACTGGATAAAACCGACCGGGCCCTGCCGATTACCGCTAAAGTTCGCCATCCTTTTGTGCCACCGCCCCAATTTGGGGGTGAGGCCTACTTCTTTGTGGATGCGCAGGGCCTGGAGCGTTTTGACATCCCGGATGGAGAGTTTGGCCAGATCAAAGCCCGGGTCGAGCCTTATAGCCTTGAGTTTGCCAAAGAAGTGGCTTCAGAAATGAAAGACCGCCTGGCTAAAGAGGACATTGGGGTGGCGGTGACCTTTTATCAAGACCCGGATGAGCATTGGGGACGCCCGTTTGTGGTGGGCCTCAACCTGGTCTTGCAAGTACTGGCCGTCATCTCGGTGCTTGCCAGTGTCGTCTTGGTGTTGAACACGCTAACGGCCCTGATTACCGAACAGACGAACCAGATTGGTGTCATCAAGGCCATTGGTGGCAAAACTGGCACGATTATCAAGATTTATCTGGTCGGTGTGCTGGTTTACGGTTTCCTGGCCTTGTTGATCTCGCTGCCGTTGGGGGCCTTTCTGGCCTTTGGCATTACCCAATGGTTTCTGAATCTATTTAATATAGACTACGAGATGTTTCAGGTTTCAAATCGGGCCATCACTTACCAGTTGATGGCGGCCATTGTTGCCCCGCTCCTGGCCGCTTTGTGGCCCGTGTTAAGCGGGGCCAGGCTTACCGTGCGTGAGGCCATTGCCAGCTATGGTCTGGGCCGGGGTAAATTTGGCACCAGTTGGTTCGACCGGACCATCGAAAGCATTGGCCGGCGTCTTTTGTCAGCCCCGTATGCCGTTGCCCTGGGTAATATGTTTCGCCGCAAAGGCCGCCTCATCCTGACCCAATTGGTCCTAATTATGGCCGGGACCATGTTTCTGATGGTGATGAGTTTATCGGCCTCGATTACGTTGACCCTGGACAATGAATTCAACCGGCGTAACTATGACATTTCCTATGACTTCGACGATAACCAGCGTATCGACCGCACTCTGGACCTGGCCTACAAGGTAGATGGGGTCGAGAAGGCCGAGATGTGGTTTAGCCAATCAGCTTCAATCTTGAAAGAAGGACAGCGGGCCCGAGATGCAGGGCTGGGGGCCGTCCTGGTCGGCATACCCCTTGACAGTGATATGTACAAACCGCTGATGGTGGGCGGGCGCTGGTTACAGCCGGGCGATGATCGAGTCGTCGTCATGAACAAGGAAACGGCCGACGACAACGGCCTCAAGTTGGGCGATGTGCTGACCCTTGATCTGGGGGAGTTGGGCAAGGACGACTGGCAAGTGATCGGCTTTTATCAGATGATTTTTGGGGGCGACTTTAGCACCGATGACCTCTTTGCCCCGCAGCATGCCGTTTTTGCCGCCGCCAAAAAGCACAATCAAGGTGATCAATTGCGGGTGCGGACACTTGACCCCAGCGCCGAATATACTGAAGCGGTGCGCAAGCAGTTGGGTGACCTCTATGCCCGGCGCAATATGGACATTCTGTTCAGCCAGACCAAACCCGGCGACCGCGGGTCGGCCGATGCCCAATTTAGCATTACCACCACCATGCTGCTGGCCCTGGCCATCATTGTAGCCATCGTCGGGGGCATTGGTTTGATGGGTTCTCTGTCTATCAGCGTGGTCGAACGCACCCGGGAGATCGGGGTCATGCGGGCCATTGGGGCCAAAACGCCCACGATCATGGGCATGTTTGTGATGGAGGGGGTTCTGCAAGGGCTTTTTAGCTGGGCCGTCGCTGTGCCCTTCTCTTTCATCATTGCCCGTCCCCTGGCCAATGCCCTGGGCCAGGCCATGTTTGAAGCCAATCTGGATTATCAGTACAGCTTTGGGGCAGTGATCGTCTGGCTGGTCGTTATCCTGATCATTTCCACCCTGGCCTCTATCATACCCGCTCGTAATGCCACGACTATCAGCGTGCGGGATAGCCTGGTCTATGCTTAGGCAAAGCAAGCTTTGCACGCCAATCCCTCACTTACCCTGTGGGCTGGGAGGGGTTGGGGGAGGGTAATCATACCAATCTACTAAAGAATTGCCGGTCATCTTTTCAAGAATAGGTGATCTTCCACAATTAGAGGAAGTAGCCCCATGAGTGTTATCTGGTATAAAGTCTGGTCTGATCTATGGTATAACAAAGTCCGCACCATCCTGGTGGTGTTGAGTATTTCTGCTGGCGTGTTTGCGGTGGGCGCCACCTTTGGCATGTCAGATCAATTGCTAACGGGAATGGATGAAGCTCATCGGGCCAGCATCCCGGCTCACTTCACCATGGGCTTGACCGAGAATATAAACGAAGATATCACCAATCGTCTGGAGAAAATCGATGGGGTAGACGATATCGCCCTGGGTAGCTTCAAAGCCATTCGTTACAAAATCGAGCCTGACGACGAGTGGGACACCGCCTGGCTGATTATGCGGGAAAATTATGAAGAGCAGGAGTACGAATTACTCCCGCTCAAGGCCGGTGAGTGGCCTAAGCGCAACCGCATCGGCATTGAACGACTGTCCAGCCAGCATTTTGACCTGGATATTGGTGACACGGTCTTCTTTGAGGTCAATGACCGGCCCAAAGCACGCAAAATTAGTGGCAAACTTCGCCACAACTTTGTGCCGCCTCCTGAGTTTGGTGGCCCGGCCGTGTTTTTTACCGACGCCGAAGGGATGGAGGTGTTTGACGTACCCGAAGGGGAGTATGACCAAATTTTGGTACGGGTCACGCCCTACAGCGAGGCTCTGGCCAGAGAAGTAGCTTCTGAAATTAAAGACCACCTGTCGAAAGAGAATATCGGCGTGGCTGTGACCATCTACCAGGACCCGGAAGAACACTGGGGGCGTTTCATCATGGAAGGAATTAACCTGGTGTTGCAGGTTATGGCAGTGGTCTCACTGGGGGCCAGTGTGGTCCTGGTGTTCAACACGCTAATGGGCGTTATCACCCAACAAATCAATCAAATCGGTATCCTCAAAGCCATTGGCGGTACGCGGAACCGGATCATCAGAGTCTATCTGTCCGGGGTGCTGGTTTACGGCCTGCTTTCCCTGCTGATTGCCCTGCCACTGGGGGCATGGTTGGCCTTCGGGGTGACGAAATATTTACTCAACATCTTCAACATTGATTACGAACAGTTTCAATACTCTCCCCGGGCCATGGTGCTCCAGGTTATCGCCGCCATTGCCGTGCCTCTCCTGGCGGCCTTGTGGCCGGTTTTGGGGGGCGCGGCCATCACCGTGCGCGAGGCGATCTCTAGCTATGGTATTGGCGGAGATTTTGGCAGCAGTGGGCTTGACCGCTCCATTGAGCAGTTCGGGCAACGCTTTCTGTCTGCACCTTATGCTGTGGCGCTCGGCAATATGTTCCGCCGCAAGGGGCGATTGCTGTTAACTCAGGGCGTGCTGATCCTGGCCGGTACCATGTTCCTGGCGGTCATGAGCCTGTCCTCGTCGATCAACCTGACCCTGGATAATATCTTTGCCAAACATCGATATGATTTTATCGTGGCCTTTGACGACTACGAACGGATTGACCGGACCCTGACCCTGGCCAAGAACCATCCAGAGATTGAATACGTCGAAGCCTGGTTTGGGCATGGGGCCTCAATTCTCAAGGAAGGACAGCGCCTCAAGGAGGCCGGGATTGGGGCCCAACTGATTGGCATTCCCAATGGTAGTGACTCATTCAGACCTCCCAAAATAACCGAAGGACGTTGGCTACGCCCCGATGATGGTCCGGCTATTGTCATCAGACAAGACACGGCCGAGGATAACGGCATCCAGGTAGGCGATACTGTCGTCCTTGATTTGGGCGAATTGGGTGACGACGAATGGCAGGTGGTCGGTTTTTACCAGGATGTGTTTAGTGGCGTTGGCGAAACGGACCCCATTTATGCCAATCTCGAGGCCGTGTTTCAAGCCACCAAAAAACAGAACGAGGCCGACCAAGTCCGGGTCCGAACCCGTCTTCAGGATGAAGCCTACGTCGATACGGTGGCCACGCAGTTAAAAGACGTTTACGAAACGAAACGTATTGATGTCACTGCCACCGAAACCTTAATTGAGAGTAGACGCAACGCCGATAGCCAGTTCGCCATTGTCATCACCATGTTACTCGTCCTGGCCGTGATCGTGGCTGTCGTGGGCGGCATCGGCCTGATGGGCGCCCTGTCCATCAGCGTGGTCGAACGTACCCGCGAAATCGGAGTCATGCGAGCTATTGGAGCCAAAACGCCCACCATCCTGGGCATGTTCATAATGGAGGGCGTGTTGCAGGGCTTACTCAGTTGGATCATCGTTGTGCCTATTTCCTTTGTTTTGGGCCGCCCCATGGCCAACGCCCTGGGCCTGACCATCTTTGACGCCAGTTTGGATTATCAATATAACCTCAGCGCCGTGTTGGTCTGGCTGGTAATTATTCTCTTTATCTCCACCTTAGCCTCTATCTTACCGGCTCGTAACGCCACCCGCATTAGTGTCCGAGACAGTTTGGCCTACGCTTAATACATTCTTCATATAGTATCAAGTTATCATGGCCACCAAGGCGAAGATTGTGGCCGCCACAATAACGATCACACTCAATACAATCGCTATACAACCCAATCCCTGCCCCAGGTTACGACTCAATTGGCGGGCGTGGTCACCTTGCTTGGCCAACCGGACGGTTAAAGCAGGGATGCCTATGACTAACCACACCTCGAATATCCACAAGAATCGCCATGCCTCCCAGTTATCGGTGAACGAACAATAGGCGAAGATGATCCCATTACCCAGCAGAATGCCTACCGGAGTCAGCATCCAGATAGAGGCTTTGGCGCGCATAATTGCACTCAGGCCCCAGCTAACCAGCAGCAACTCCATCGGCCAGCCTTTTTCAAAGATCGTTCCCTGACCGGTCAGGGCCGCTATCGTGGCCGCTACCAGATTACTGATGACCAGCAGCCCCATCATGTTCCCGACTGCCTTTTTTACCCCGCTGTGTACCGGAGTTCTACCCAGCCCGGCGGACTCAGCAGGGGGTTGAGATGGCCTCGCCTGGCGGGCCAGCCGTTCTGCTGCCAGCCGCTGACCTAAGGTCGCGTCGGTTTCGTCGTCGGCAAACTGGGCGTCTGCAATCTTTTCGCGGGCTGTACCGGAGAAAACAGCCACCGACTCCGATGGGGCCTCCGTTGTGGTAAATGAGAGCGGCAATGAGATACGTTCCGGTAGCTCGATCTCGGCTGCCTCGGCTGCCTCGCGTAAGGACTGGGCCATTGCCTCGGCACTCTGGTAGCGGTCCTCCGGCTGTTTGGCCAGCGCTTTCAGCACGATTCGTTCTAACGGTTCGGGGATTGTTGGATCAATTCGGCGCGGTAGAGGCAGGGGGTCGTTGAGGTGTTTCATCAAAATGGCCAGCGGCGTATCAGCGTCGAAGGGCGTGCGCCGGGTTAGCATCTCGTAAAACACGATACCCAGCGAGTAGATGTCGCTGCGGGCGTCGCTGTGTCCTTCCAAGCCTTGCTCCGGGGCCATGTAATTCAAGGTACCCATCAACACCCCGGCAGCGGTGTACTGCGTACCACCGACAATCTGAGCGATGCCAAAATCGGCCACCACAGCCTGACCGCGCCTGGTCAGCAGAATGTTAGCCGGCTTGATGTCGCGGTGGACCATGCCCTCGCTGTGAGCATAAGCCAGCGCATCCAGCACCTCCAGCAAGACCCGCACCATTTCACCCCAGGTCATTTGCTCGCCCCGCACCCGGTAGTCATTCAGACGTGCCTTGAGCGTGTCGCCCTCCAGCAATTCCATGACGATATAGTAGACGTCGTCCTGCACGTCAGAATCAAAGACCTGGACGATATTGGGATGACGCAACGCAGCCACTGCTCGCGCCTCGCGCTGAAAGCGGGCCAGAAACTCTTCTTCTTCTACCAGGTCGGAACGCAACACTTTAATGGCCACGTAGCGATCAAGTTGGGGGTGGTAGGCCCGGTAGACCCGGGCCATGCCACCACGCCCCAGCGGTTCCAGTACCTGGTATTTGCCAAGGGTCTGTCCTTCTAGAGAACTGGGTGCCATATCGTTTTGTCCCTTGTATCTAAGTTGCTAACCCCAAAACTGCAAATGGTTGTTCAAATGCAGAAGAACGTTGCGGTAATTGTACTTTAATAGTCGGTTCTTGCGCAACTGCCTCGGCCGTCTCGTCAAAAATTTGAAAGATGCAATCAAACCCGGTTAACTCAAAGACAAGTTTAGGTTGATCTTGCAGCCCAGCCAACCGAAAGTTCTGGGCATCGCTGCCAAATATTCTGTATCCGGCCACCAAAGAGGCTAACCCTCGACTGTCAATCAAAGGTACATCTTCCAGATTAACCACGACTCGGTTGACACCCTGCTTAGAGATGTTTCTAAAAGTTTGGGTGACCCGTTCTGCCTGGCTGGCATTAAAAGGGCCACTCAGGTTTATCAGGCAAACACCCTCAGCAATTTCGTTATGGACAATACGCATTTTGATTCCTCTCCCAGGCTGATGTTTGATCTTTTATTCAGACTGTCTTGACTTTGGTCATTGTTCAGCCTGAGAGTAGGATACCACATCTCCGATTGCGTTACCTATCCATTAGCTAACAGCCAGCTATCTAATTTTGGGGGGTGTGTTTCATTTACTTTAGAAATGCTCCCGCTGGACCACAGTCCAGCGGTTTATAGCGTGGACTGTCCCACAGGGAGGCTTCGCACTGGTCCATGCCGAGCGTATCTTAAATCATTTGAAACACACCCAATTTTGGGCATGGTTCATAGGGTATTCTCTGATTTATCAGAAGGGGAGGCCAGGAGGCTTACTCGCGGGTAACGAGTTTATAACCCAGGCCGCGCATTGTGAGCAGTAATTGCGGGTTGGCCGGGTCGAGTTCGAGTTTGGCCCGCAACCGGCGCACCAGGTTCTCGACCTGGTAATCGTAGACGCCCTCCTGGTATTCAGGCCAGACGGCAGCGCCAATGTCATCTTTGGAACAAACCTGGCCGCAATGCTCGTAGAGGTAGGCCAGCAAGGCAAACTCTTTGGGGGCAAGGTTGACCAGACGCCGGTTCACCCGCACGACTCCTGCGACCACATCCACCTCCAACTCCGGAAAAGGAGCATCACGGTGAGTCACATCTGGATCGTGAAAGACCAGGAGGACGTCGCCGATTTTGATGCGATCCTCATCGTGCAACTGTACGGAAGAAAGTACGCGTTCGTCGTTGAGGAAGGTGCCGTTGGTGCTGCCCAGGTCTTCCAGGATTACGCGCCATCCCTCGCGCCGGATACGGGCATGTTCGCGCGAAATGCGCTTGCTGGTGATAACGATGTCGTTTTCAACCGCACGACCAATGGTGATTGTCTCACCAGCCAGAGAATGTTCTTGCCCTGTAGGGTCGATGAGGAATGGATCCTGTTTGGCTGTGCTCATCGTAGCCCTCCGCGCCTCAAGTCTACCCCGATTGTTCAACCCTGTCAAACCGGTCCGACAGACCGGCATCAAAAAGGGGGGCATAGTAACTCAATTTGATTTACATAAGGAACAGTTGTTCTTTGGGGACCTGTTGTAAGCTCTCGATGACCCGACTGACCCCCTTATGGCCTAACTGATGATGTGAATGACCAGGCCCCAGGGCAATGATGTGGCCGATACCGGCCGCATAGGCTGCCTGGAGGCCCGAGCGAGAATCTTCGATAACGATACAGTGAGTGGGTTCCAGGCCAAGATTGCTGGCCGCTTGTAGATAAATATCGGGTGCAGGCTTGCCCGGCCGGGTGCCGTCATCATACACAATTTGCTCGATGTCGAACCATTGATCCAGGTGGAGATGTTTGACAAAAAAATCGAGATTGGTTCTCCCAGAAGCAGTGGCAATGGTATGGGGGATGTGGTGAGCTACTAAAAAGTCCAGCAGCTCAATCGCCCCTGGCGATAGTTTGAAATTTTCAGCCTGCTCCAAACAAAGTTGTCGATAGATGGTCTCCTTTTGTTGGATGAGTTGGTGAAGTTCAGCGCCTTTCACCGGACGTCCGGTCAGATATTCCAGGGTGTGTTGATTATTGCGACCGTGAACGTGGACGGCCATTTCTTCTTCTGAGAACGGGTTGCCCCTAACTTGCGCAGAAAACTGCTGCCACGACTGCTCCTGGAGATGGTTGTCCCACCAGAGGACGCCGTTGAAATCAAAGATAAGGCCCTTAAATTTCATTTATCTTGACTCCTATATGTTACGTGTTGCGTGTTACGTGATTAGGTGCCTGGACACGCGACACGAAATACGCAACACGTAGATTCTTTGCCACAATAGTCAACTCGCTGTTTCCAGACGATAAGTGAAAAAAGTTACGACAATAACGATGACCAATAACAAGGGGACAAGCCCGTAGGCGTTTTGAATGTCAAGCTGGTCGGCCGTCCAGCCCAAAACGAGAGGCGCGATCAGGATAGCCAGACCGGCCCCTAACGAAACACGGGCACTGGCCATATCGGCTTGCTCAGGCGCAACACCGATGATGACGGAGAGAGCCAGGGGGAACAGGTTAGCTACACCAAAGCCGGTGATAAACAAACCAACCACATTGAGGGGGGCCAGGGGAGCCAGCCAGAAAAGAGGAAAGCCAACCAGGCTGATCCCCTGGGCAATAAGCCAGAGGGGGACACTCGAAGCCAGCCGGGTTAAACGACTACCGGTCAGGCGTCCTAGTACCATGGCCAGGAAAAATATACTCATCATCGTGGCGGCGTTGGTTTTACTTAAGCCAACCGTGTTTTCCAAGAAGTCTGCCCCCCAAAAAATCAAGCACCATTCAGCCGACACGCCCAAACAGAGGGCTAACCAGTAGGTCCAGAAAAAAACCGGCAAGGCTTGACCGGCTGAAGGCGAACTGGCAGCAGATGGTTGGGCCTCTGGGATCAGTTCTCTTCGAAATCGGACGGCAAGCAAGGCTAAAATAACGACTGCCAGGATGAGCGCCCCCCGCCAACCGATCCCCACGCGTTGGAAATTGCCAATAAACACGGGCGCCAGGCCGGCCCCAACGATGGCCACCACATTGGATTCGGTGAGAGCCACGGCTCGCTGCTCGCCGTGCCGGTCGGAAAGGGCGGCCTGGATCATTACCAGCAACAAGGAGCCCAACCAGCCCATGATGAAGGCAGAGGCGATGGTGATAACGACCTGGCGGCTCAACACCAACCCCAAGGCCCCCCCGGCCATGCCGCTGCCCCCGGCCCAAAACACAAAGCGACGTCCCCACCGGCGGGCGAGGTGATCTCCCATGAGACCGGCCAGGATCATACCCAGGGCAAAGGCGCTGAAGTGGAGGCCGGCCACGGTATAATTCAGGTTTAGCTCGGCTCGCAGAAAAGGCATCAGGGGACCGGGTGAAGCTTGCAAGTAGGCAAAGTAGGCCAACATCAAGTAGGCCAACCAGGTAAAACGATCACGTACAAACGGTTTGGTCAAAGGGAATGTCATTGATTGTCAAAGCTCCTCAGTAATCCATAGAACCAGAATTAGCAATGAAAAAGTAGCTTCCGGTGAGACAACCCCATAAAGCATCCAACCACGTAAAACGTAAAGCGTAAAACGTAAAAGTGAGCCGTAGATAAGTCATTACGCTTCACGTTTTACGTTTCACGAGTTGGCTAGCGACATCAAGCGGAAGTTACTTTTTACCCCGCTGGCAAGCCAAATTCTGGTTTGATGTAATCATTTCCTCAACGAGACGGTTAGTATTACCACAAATGTGCAAGATAGGCAATGTGACCATATTGTTAGGGACGCTTGGGAGCTTTGAAGGATAAAGGGCGGAAAAAGGTCTAGTATCAGTGGATCCAATTTTTGCGGAGTGAGGCACGCCCACGTGCCGAATAACGCCGCACGTGGGCGTGCTGGCTCCTCAAATTTGGATCTAGGGATCGCCAGATCCCGGCCTTATGCGCCTCAGACGGGGATCTGTCGACACCTGCACTTGCGGCGCAGGTGCAAGTGTCCCCTCAGAGCAGAAGTAGACAGTGCGAAGCCTCCCTGTGGGATAATAACTACCGAAAGACTTATGCCGTCGTGTACTAGAGCCTTGTCAAAAAAACTTGCTCAGCTAGTTGAGCCACGAGGTTGCGGGAACCAACGGCCGTCCCGGCCAAACTGGCCCCTGCCGCACCGCAGCCTATGCTCCAGCGTAACGCGTCGGGCCAGTCAAGTTGCCGGCTCAAGGCCCACACCAGCCCGGCCACGGACGCATCGCCGGCGCCAATGGGATTGCGCTCCTCAATCTGAGGTGGAACGGCTAACCATGTCTGTGATCTGTTGCGCAGGAGCGCCCCCTGTCTGCCCAACGAGATGAGCACATTGGGCACGCCCATCGCCTGGATAAGCTGGGCAGCGGTTCCCACCTCCTCCGGTGAAACGACCGGCTGTCCGGTTAGCTCGCCGGCTTCAACGGCATTTGGTTTGACCAGAAAGGGGCCAACCTGGCAGGCGTGCCGCAGGGATGCGCCGCTAGTATCAAGAATGGCTCGCCCCCTCGCATCTTGCACAATCTGAATGATCTCGGCGTAAATTGAGGACTCTACGCCCGGCGGCAGGCTGCCGGACAGCACCCACCAATCGCCGGGTTGGGCCAGTCTGCGGATTTGGTTCAGCAGGGCGTCAACCTCATCTGGGGTGATGGCTGGTCCGGCCTCATTGACCTTGAGGTGATGTCTCTCGCTCTGGCTGACGATACTGACGTTGGTGCGGGTTTCGCCGCCGATCCAGGTAAAATCGGTGGCGATGCCTAATTCGGCCAATCCGCCGACGATGCACCGGCCCGTTGGTCCGCCAACAAAACCGAGGGCCACACTTTCCGTGCCCAGCGCGGCCAGCGCCCGCGACACGTTGAGCCCCTTGCCGCCAAAGTCAATTCGCAAATCCGAGGCGCGCAGTACGGCATCAAACTCGATGGCCGGCACGGTCAGTTCCCGGTCGAGCACGGGATTTAGGGTCACTGTGTAAATCATGGCTGCCAGAACCTTTCAATGAGCGCCCGTTCAGCCGCTGGCGTCCAGACGTCACCGGAACCAAGGTGTTGGGCCACTTCCGGCAGCGTTTTCTTCAGCTCATCGATCCCTGTCAGCGGTAAGCCGCTGAGTTGGGGGAAGATGACCACCTTGCCGGGGTAGCGCCCCTCCATCATTGCTTCGATACCATCACGGGCCGCCTCGATACCGCCAACCGCCGCCACTGAGCGATTGGGCGACAACTTATGATCCAGCGTCTTCTGGATGACCGTGGCCTGGTCATCCAGCGCCGAGCCGGAGGTGCCGGTATACTGGGCATTGTGCAGATAGACTGCGCTTAAATCCAGCGGGGCAAAGGTACCGTTGGGCACACCGGCAAACAGGACCAGCATCCCGTCGGGCGTCATTACGGTCGCTGCCTCAGCCATTACCGCCGCCACCGGCACAGAGACGATAACATCATCTGCGCCGTAACCATCGGTCAGTCGCATCACAAAATCATGCAGCGATGCGTCGGCCTCCTCGGGATTGAAGGTGACGAGACGCGTTCCGTTAGCCTCGGCCAGCCCGGCAAAGCGAAGCTCCAGCGCCGAAAGCCGCATTTCGTTAACGTCGGTCGCAACAATCAGGCGGGAGCCGTCCGGTAGTTCAATGGCCCGCTGAACGTGCATCTGTCCCATGGGGCCACCGGCCCCCACAAACAGCGCCGTGCCGCCGGGACGCAGGTCGTAGCGGTTGCGCCCTTCGCCGTAAGAGGTGGCAATGTCCGGGCCGGGATTGCCAACGTAGGCGGTGTAATCGTAGTGAATGCGGCCAACATCTACCTGCACCAGCCCGTCTAGCGGTGTCTGCCCGACTATGTTGAACGTACCGCGCCGGGCGATCAGTTTGGCCGCCTCGCCGACGGCTTCAGCCGAGCGCGGGTCCAGCACCACGATGTCGTCAAAGCCAATGCCGTCAGTCAGTTCGGCTTTGAGGGCGGGATAGTCGGCAGGGATGAGATCGTTGCGATCGAGAACGCTGACGCCACGCTGTACAATCTGTTGTTCGACCAGTTCCCGCACCGAAGGCGGCACGTCGGTTAGCACGATGATGGCAGGACCAGCCAATCCCTCAGAAAAGCGATAGCCGGTGGTATCGCCGGGGTGACCGACAATCCACATAGTGCCGCCAACTTTAGGCGTTAGACGGCGGCGCTGAGTGTAGGCTGCTTCCACGCAGGCCCACGGTTCGGTCAGGGCCGTTTCGGCGTAGCCTAACTGGCCGCCATCGATTGGCAGCACGTAGGTTTTGCCATTGACGTTAAGTATCTCCGGCCCAATGAGGTGATATTGGGTTAGGCCACCGGGGATGGTGTAGCCGTAGGCAGTGCTTTTGCCCTCGACGTCGTAAATATCGGGCTGAATAGCCAGCCGCTGGCCCGGGTAATACCGGTTCTTTAAATCTTCGCCAACTTCGATCACGGTCATGGCGGCTTCGTGACCCAGGCGGGTCGGTTCAGTGGCCAGGTCGCGATTGTAGAGTTTGGGATGCCCGCCGCCCTGTTTGATCAGTTTCACATCTGAAAAACACATCCCGACGGCATCGACCCGCACCAGCAGTTGGTCAGGGCCGGGTTCCGGCATGGGGAATCGCTCTGGCTGTCCGTCGCGGCCGATATTTTCCACACCGGCGCCGTACATATTCCAGACCCACGTTTCGGCGGGTACGGGTGCGTCGGGAGAACGATAAATTGCATGCTTTGAAGGCATAATTTTCTCCTGTAAAGAATCAGTACAGATGACACAAATAAACGCATCTGAGACAATCTATATGTTTTTAGAGCAAACTATCCACCAGGCGACGGACTTCGGTAGCGGTGGCGCATGCCAGGGCCTGCGCGGCGATGTGCTGCGCCGTGGATAGTAACAGCGCGCGTACTTGCGCTTTGACGGCCGGGATAGCAGGCACGCTGGCGCTCAATTCATCCACGCCGAGGCCAACGAGGATGGGTATAGCCTGTGGATTGGCGGCTAGCTCACCACAAACGCCGACCCACTTGCCGACGACGTGCGCCGCCTGCACGGTGCGCTCGATCAGGTGCAGCACCGCCGGATTGAGACCATCGGCTTGATCAGAGAGAGCGGGATTGGTGCGATCCATAGCCAGGGTGTACTGGGTGAGGTCGTTGGTACCGATGGAGAAGAAGTCCACCTCGCGGGCGAAGGCTGGGGCCAGTAGGGCTGCCGCCGGCACTTCGACCATGATGCCCAACTCGACCGGGTCTGCTTTCAGTTCAGCGCGAACTTCTGCCACCAGCCGCCTGGCGATGCTCCAGTCCTCAAAGGTGGTAATCATCGGGAACATGATGCGAAGCTGGCCATACTCGGCAGCGCGTAAGATGGCGCGAACTTGGGTCCGCAGCAGTTCTGGCCGGGCCAGACAGAGACGGATACCGCGCTGTCCGAGAAACGGATTTTCTTCTTCCGGTAGTGGCAGGTAGGCCAGCGGTTTATCGCCGCCTACATCCAGCGTGCGGACAATGACCGGCTGTCCGTCCAGGGCCAGCGCAATGTCGCGATATACTTCGAACTGCTCGTCCTCGCCGGGGGGGTTGTCCCGATCGAGGAAAAGGAACTCGGTCCGCAGCAGGCCGACGCCTTCCGCGCCAAAGGCGAGGGCCTGTTTAGCCTCGGCCAGATTACCGATGTTGGCTACCACTTCGACCTGATAGTTATCTTTGGTGATGGCCGGTTCTGTGGCTGCCGCCAACTCGGCCGCGCTGCGAGTTTGATGTTCCTGCTGGATGTCTCTGGCTTTGGCCAGCATTTCAGCATCGGGCTCAATGGTGAGCGTGCCGGTATCGCCACTGAGGATGGCTTGCGTGCCGTCAGCCAGGGTCAATACCTGGTCACCTGCACCGACGATGGCCGGTAAGCCCAGCGATCGGGCCAAAATGGCTGTGTGCCCGTTGGCGCCACCGGTAGCTGTACAGAAACCAACTACTTTACGAGGGTCGAGGGTGACGGTGTCGGAGGGGGTCAAGTCAGTAGCGATGAGGATGACCGGATTGTCTGGCAGGTCAGGACCATCGTGGACCGCGCCCGTTAGCGTGCGCAAGACGCGGTTACCGACATCGCGGATGTCGGTGGCCCGGGCGGCCAACAATTCATCTTTCAGCGAAGCCATTGTGGTGGCCATCGTTTCGACGGCTGCCTGCCAACCCTGTCCGGCGCTCTGCCCGCCGTCGATATTGTCATTAGCGGCTTCCGCTAGCTCGGGGTCGTCCAGAATCGCCAGATGGGCTTCGAAGATGGCCGCTTCACCCGCACCGATGCGCTGCTGCACCTGCTGATGCACCGCGGCAAGTTCGGCCCTGGCGGCGTCGATGGCGGTTTGCAGCCGCGCTTTTTCTGTTGCCGGGTCGGCTGCGGTCTCGTCCACTGTTATCTCAGGTTGCTTGAACTGATGCAGTGGTCCAATGGCCAGGCCCGACGCCGCCGGGATGCCTTGCACAACTTTTTCACCGCTGGCGGCTTTTGTGGCAGATGATTCCGCCTGGGCCGGTTTCGTCGCAGTCACCTGTCCGTCGGCTTTAGATTTTTCTGCCGTCTTCTCGGTATGACCATTTCCGACGGCCAGGTCGTCACCCAGACCGGTTTCGATGGCTTCTTTCAACATAGCCAGCGCTTCGTCTTCATCCGGCCCATCAACCGTGATGCGAATCTGCCCACCCTTTTCCACCCCCAACGTCAGGACTGAGAGAACGCTCTTGGCGTTGGCCTTTTTGGCACCGTGTTGCACCCGGATGTCGGCCTTGAATTGCTTGGCGGTGTTGACGAACACCTTGGCCGGTCGGGCGTGCAAGCCGGTAGGATTGGGTACGGTCAAATCAAGTTGTTTCATTTCGGTTCATCTCCCTTGCTGGTCGCAACTCAGGCCGGTTCGGTTTCTTCTTGCGGGCGACTGAGCCTTTCGATGATTTCCATGGGATCGGTGGCGCGGATCAGTTTTTCGGCATCTTCCGGTTCTTCCAGCACTTCGGCCAGATTGGTCAACACGCCGATATGTTCATCGGCGGTAGCAGCAATGCCAATGACCAGATAGGCCGTTTCGTCTTCCCCCCAGTCTATGCCATCAGGAAACTGGACGACCGAAATGCCGGTACTGTGAATGCTGGCCTTGTCATCGAACTGGCCGTGGGGAATGGCTACCCCATTACCGATATAGGTTGACATCGTTTCCTCACGAGCCAGCATACCGTCTATGTATGCCGGCGCTACGTGTCCGGCTTTGACCAATAACGCTCCAGCTTGTTTAATGGCTTCCAGCTTACTGGTTGATGGTGTATTGAGTTGCACAGTTTCTTTGGTTAGATAGGACATACAATACCTATGCCTCCTCTATATTGGTGCCGTTTTGTAGCGCATCAACAATGCGATCAAAAGCGGGAATGTTCATGAAATTATCAAAGGGGATCACAACTGCCCAGGTTGCTTTCTCGCGAACCATCTTGGATAAACCCTTATGGACAACGACAATCTGCGCATCTTTGGGGATAGCCCGAGCAGGGCTATGAGCCACTTTCACCCCATTTATCTTGGCCTTTTTAAGCATCTTCTTAAGTTTATTCGTAACCATCAGACTGGACCCCATGCCAGCCTCACAAGCAATAATAATTTTCTTGACATCGGTTGCCGGAACTGATTTTGCCATGAGATTCTCCTTAGAAAATAAATTTCTGTGTAGGACGGCATCCCTATGCCGTCCGTTGGGGCATGGGGATGCCCCAACTACGTTTTCATTATCGGTGGTGTGCCATCAATATTTTAGGTTGAACAGATGTCTGCCAGGGTAAAGCTTTTTAAGAGGTGTATCCCAAATTGCAGCCAACCCTGTCGGTCTTATATTCTGGAATTTGGGACACCCCTCTCCCCAGCCACGCAAAAGCCAACCAGGAATTAGGTAACCATAACTCCTTCAAGTTGGCCAATCTCTTCTTCTTCAAATTCCTCTGCCTCAACATCTCTCACGGGATACACCTTGAGAATGAACGAGCCCACCAGGAAAGAGGCAACCGTAGCAATCAGGACTCCACCAAGTACAGCGAAGTGCTGGCCCGGAGGAGTCACGGCCAGGTAGGCAAAAATCGAACCGGGCGAGGGCGTTGCCACCAGGCCGGCTCTCATAATAATGAACCACAAGTCGGCCGTGAGGCCACCGGCCCACATGGCCACGATCATAATTGGGTGAGCCAGCACGTAGGGGAAATATATTTCGTGAATGCCGCCAAAGAAGTGGATGAGGATGGCCCCGGGCGCAGATTGCTTGGCCATACCTTTGCCGGCAACCCAAAATGCCAGCAGCAGACCTAAACCAGGGCCGGGATTCGTTTCGAGCAGGAATAAAACAGAACGACCGGTCTCTTCGGCTTGAGCCACCCCAAGCGGGGCCAGGATACCGTGATTGATGGCATTGTTCAGAAACAGAACTTTGGCCGGTTCGATAAACAAATCGGCTAAGGGGAGCAGACGATTATCAACCAAGACCTGCACACCTGCGCCCATGAAATTGGTTAGACCTTGTACGATGGGACCGACTAACAGGTTGGCCAGGATGGCTAATATCGCCGCCAGAATCCCGGCCGAGAAGTTGTTGATCAGCATTTCGAAGCCGACGGGCACTCTATCTTCCAGAACTTCATCGACTTTCTTGATCAAGTAGCCGCCCAGCGGCCCCATAACCATCGCGCCAATAAACATCGGAACGTCGGTGCCGACGATCACGCCCATGGTTGCTGCAGCGCCGACAACCCCACCACGAGTATCGTAAACCAATTTACCACCGGCATATCCAATCAGTATCGGCAGCAAATTGATGATCATCGGACCAACCAATTCGGCCAATTTCTCATTTGGAACCCAGCCGGTGGGAATGAAGAAGGCTGTAATCAACCCCCAGGCAATGAAGGCCCCGAGGTTAGGAATAATCATAGCGGCCAGAAAACCACCAAATTGTTGTAGTCTTGCTTGCATGATAAAAATCTCCTCTTAAACTTTACTAATAGGTCTTTGAACAATAAGATGAACTGTTACGCTTTGCGTATTGCCTGCGAGCATCAAGTCTTTACCTTTCAACACCAACCAGGTCAGGAGGAGTTTTTTGCACGAAATTTGCTTTAATTTTGTGCATCTAAAAGAATGCGGTACAATATTTAAAGCAGAGTGTAATGCTCCCAAGGCAAAGCGATTGGGCGTATACAAAACTCTGTGATTTGGAGGAGGCACCGTTGAGCCGCCAAGTCATCGACGGTGTCTCTTCGCTTTTTTGCCCTCTTGCTCCTGATAAAGTAGGCTCAAGGACAAATTTCCACCTTTAGCGTCTTTCCCAATGAGAAACTTTATTCTCCGGGTAATCATTACATAAGCTACCCCCTTTCTTGCTCAAAGCTGTAAACGTTTAGATAGTTTCTGTCAGGAAACCCCTAATCCGGGTTAGACCTGAATCACCAGAGGTGATATAGTTGTGGTGTAAAAACTTACACATCTGGAGGTCAAAATGCTCAGATTACGTTATACACCCGTGGATATG